>JAQBQL010000251.1 GCA_028287035.1 Labilithrix sp.
TCCCAGCCGTTCGTGCGGTGGACCGTGAACGCGCCGGCATTGGCGCCGTCGAGGCGAACGCGCACCGTCGTCGTCCCTTCCTGCGCGGTCCGCACGACGAGATGGCCCTTCTTGCCGAGGACGAGGCCCTTCGCGACGAACGACTCGAACTTGCCGACCGCGATCCGGCGGCCGCCGTCGAACATGTCGCGCGTCGGCTCGAGCGGATCGGGGAGGACGCGCATGTCGGTCCAGCCGTTCTGCGGCTGCTGGAAGACGTAGCCCGCGTGCTTCTCGCTCACGAGATCGGCGACGTCGATCTCGAGGCGGATCTTCTCGGGCGGGACGCCGTCGAAGGCCTTCGGCTGCTGCCAGCGCATGGCGTCGCCGGTGTTCAGGAGCGACCAGTTCGCCTTGTAGACGTTCTGCTCGTAGCCGCCGCAGATCACGTTTCCCTCGACGGGGAAGCGCTTCAGCACGTCGTCCGCGAACCACACCGGGAGGATCCCCCACCACGTCGGGAAGATCGCGAGGACGTCCGGGCGCTCCTCGGCGGGGATCCGCTCGATGAGCTCGAGGCTCGCCGGCAAGCCATGCACGCCGGCGCGCGCGAACGGCAGCCCGCGGTATCCGCCGAGGCCGATGATGTCGAGGCCGGGGAGATCCGATTCGTAGAGGATCGCGCCCGCGTCGCCGACGAGGACGCGGCGCGGCTGCAGCTTGGCGAGGTACTTCCCGAGCGTGAGGTGCTGGTCGCGGATGTTCCGCGACGCCCGGCCGAAGAACCACTTCTGGTCACGCATCTTGGGCACCTGGTGGTCCCAGGCGAACAGCACCGCGAGCCCGACGAGCAGGCCGCGCACGGGGCGGAGATGGAGGACCGCCGCCGCGAGCGCGCCGCCGGCGAGCGCGAGCAGCCACGGGAGACGGAACGACGGGACGTCGCCCGCCGGACGCGTGAGCACGCCGATCACCTGGACCGCGAGCGCCCCGAGCACGATGGTCGACGCGATCCCCGGATACGCCCGCGCGCCGAGCCCATGGGCACGAGCACGGTGACGGAGCGACACGGAGACGCCGAGCGTCGCGAGCACGAGGAGCCACGCCACGGCGGGCATCACGTACCGCTCGTTCTGCCAGCGCACCTGTCCGTTGAAGGCGACGACGACCACCCACATGACGATCTGCGCCCAGAGCACGATCGCGAGCCGGCGCGTCCGCGCGAACGTGAGCGGAAGCAGCGCGAGCACGAGCGGCACGACCCCCGCCCACCAGGCGGTGCGCGCGAGGTGCTGGAGCGGATTCTTCGCGCCCCAGCCCTCGGGAACGAGCTCGCTCAGGCGCTCGCCCTCGATGCTCGCGAAGTGGTAGTCGAGGTTGCGCAGCACCGCGTAGCGCGCGTTGCCGAGCCAGTCGTCGAGCTTGGCCTCGCTCGTCATGTACGGGTTGTTGAGGGCAAGCTTCACGATCGCGCCGTTCGCGCTCCACTCGCCGGTGAACGCGTGGTTCGCGAACGTCTGCGCCGCGAGCAGCAGCACGCCGGGGAGCGCGACGCGGAGGAGGATGCCGACCATCCGCCAGGGGCCGAAGCGGCGATGCGCGAGCGCTGCGGCGACGCCGAAGATCCCGAGCGTGGCGGCGGCCTCGGGACGCGTCGTGACGAGCAGGCCACCGACGAGCCCGAGGGTCCACGCGCTCCTACCGACGCGCGCCGACGAGTGCGAGGTCCCGGCGCGCTCCTCGACGCGCAGCCAGGCGACGAGCGCCAGCGACCACGCGCCGAGGAAGAAGGCGACCTCCATCCCGCTCCACAAGGACCACGTGAGCGCGCCCACGCCGAGGAGCACCGGGGGCAGCAGGTACGAGGAGAGACGGCCCCAGTCGTCGTGAGCATCCTCGACGAGGAGGCGCCGTACCGCGAGCAGCGTGCCGAACACGCAGACCGCGGCGAGCACCGCGGCCCACTTCATCAGGTCGCGCCCCGTGAAGCCGACGAGCCAGCCGGCGGCGAGCACGAACGGATAGGTGAGGCTCGTGTTACCTGAGGAGTAGCCGTTGCCCACGGTCCACTCGAACGGATGGCCGAGGGCGGTCGCACGCGCGTAGTCGAAGTGGATGAAGACGTCGTCGAGCGGCGCGCTCCACTCGCCGCCCGTCTGCTTCAGCATGTAGCCGTAGAACGAGCGGCCGGACGCGAGCGTCGAGACCGCCGCCCAGAGCACGTACAGCGCGGGGTCGAGCCGCACGAGCAGCTGCCGCAGCGGGCGAAGCCCTGCGAACAGGGGAGCGAGGGGCAGACCGGCGTTGCGGAACACGGCGTACGGGCGCTCCTTCGGGGCGCGCCGCGCTTCTACCATGCCCCCGTGCAGATCGACTGTGTTAGCGTTCCGCGCGCGACGCGATGGCTGCCCGAGTCCGCCCGACCACGAGGAGTGCCCGCTGGGCCACCGGTCTTGCGTGTCTCGTCGGTGCTGCGCTCGGGCCCACGCTCGCGGCCGGCGATGCGCGCGCCGACGAGCCGGCTCCCGCCATTCCGGTGATCACGCCGCCCGTCGTGAAGAAGGACGAAGGCGCGGCGTACCCCGCGCAGGCGATCGCCGACAAGGTGACGGGCCCGGTCACGGTCACGGTCGTCGTCGAGATCGGCGAGAACGGGATCGTCCAGAACGCGGACGTGCAGACGCCGGCCGGCCATGGGTTCGACGAGGCGGCGGTCGAGGCGGCGCTCAAGGTCGAGTACGAGCCCGCGAAGCGGAACGGCAAGCCGGTCGCCGCGAAGATCCTCCACAAGTACGTCTTCGCGCCGCCCGCCTCGCGCCTCGTCGGCCGCATCGCCACCGAGCGCGGCAAGCGCGACGCGCCGCTCGAGGGAGCCACGATCACGCTGAGCGGCGCGGGCGGCGAGTCGTTCGAGGGAACCGCCACCGCCGACGGCAGCTACCGCATCGACGACCTGCCGGCCGGGACCTACCACGTCGTCGTGCGCGCGGCGGGCTACGCCGAGCAGGCGTACGACCAGGAGCTCGGCGCCGGAGAAGAGGCGAAGGTCGACGTTCGCCTCACGGCGACGCCCCCCGCCGAGACGCCGAAGAAGCCCGGCGAGGAGGACGTCGCCGAGGTGCAGGTGAAGGGCAGTCGCCCGCCGCGCGAGGTGGTGAAGCGCACCCTCGAGCAGCGCGAGCTGTCGCGCATCCCGGGCACGAACGGCGACGCCCTCCGCGCGATCCAGAACCTCCCCGGCGTCGCGCGGCCGCCCGCCATCGCGGGCCTCCTCATCGTGCGCGGCGCGAGCCCGAACGAGACGAACATCTACGTCGACGGCAGCCTGATCCCGCTCGTCTACCACTTCGGCGGCCTCTCCAGCGTCATCCCCACGGAGATGATCGAGAAGCTCGACGTCTACCCCGGCAACTTCAGCACGTATTACGGGCGGGTCACCGGGGCGATCGTCGACGTGGGCGTGAAGGATCCGAAGGTCCAGAAGGACAAGGGCATCCACGGCCTCGCGCAGGCCGACCTCATCGACGCGCGCGTGCTCGCCGAGGGTCCCGTCGCGAACACCGGATGGAAGTTCTCGGTCGCCGGGCGGCGGTCGTACGTCGACCTCTGGCTGAAGCCCGTGCTCACGAAGGCCGGCGCCGGCGTCACCACCGCCCCCGTCTATTACGACTACCAGGCGATGCTCCAGAAGGACTGGGGCGGCGGGAAGCACTCGGTCCGCTTCTTCTTCTTCGGCTCCGACGATCGCCTTCAGATCCTCACGCGCACGGTCAACGCGTCGGCGCCCGCCGCGGCCGGCGACATCACGCTCGGCACCGCCTTCTATCGCCTCCAGGCGCGGTATCTCGGCAAGCTGAGCGAGGACACCGAGGTCCGCCTGACCGCGGCGGTCGGAAAGGACGCGATCGATTTCGCGATCGGCGACAACTTCTTCAAGCTGACGACGTACCCGGTGAATCCGCGCGCCGAGCTCTCGCAGCGGCTCGGCGCCGGCCTCCGCAACAACGTCGGCCTCGACGTCTACTACTCGCCGTACACGGTCGACCTCCGCCTGCCGCCGCCGCCGCGCCCCGGTCAGCCGCCGGCCGGCCCGTTCGGCGCGCAGCCGCCGCTGCAGGTCTCGCAGAACGGCGCGGTGTACCGGCCCGCGATCTACGACGAGGTGGAGCTGACGCCCTTCGCCGGCACGCGCATCGTGCCGGGCGTTCGCCTCGACTACGCGAAGGACACGAAGGCATGGGACGTCCAGCCCCGCGTCGTCGTCCGGCAGGACCTTCATCGCGACTTTCCGCGCACCACCCTGAAGGGCGGCATCGGGCGGTTCGCGCAGCCGCCGCAGCCCCAGGAGACCAACCGGGTCTTCGGCCAGGCCGGCCTCGTGTCGAACATCGCGTACCACTACGGCGGCGGCGTCGAGCAGGAGCTCACGAAGCAGGTCGAGGTCTCGCTCGAGGGCTTCTTCCGCCAGTACGATCAGCGCGTCGTGCAGAACCTCGGTAACGTCGGCGAGGGCCGCGCGTTCGGGCTCGAGACGCTCCTCCGCTACAAGCCCGACGACCGGTTCTTCGGCTTCCTGGCGTACACGCTGTCGCGCAGCGTGCGGAAGGACGGGCCGGGTGAGCCGGAGCGGCTCTTTCCGTTCGACCAGACGCACATCCTCACGGCGGTCGGCAGCTACCGGCTCGGCAACGGCTGGGAGATCGGCGCGCGCTTCCGGTACGTGTCGGGCAGCCTCGTCACGCCGCAGACCTATGGCTTCTACGACGCGACCATCGGCTCGTACGTGCCGCTCGCCGGCTACCCGCCGAACACCCAGCGGAACCCGCCGTTCCACCAGCTCGACGTGCGCATCGACAAGTCGTGGCAGGTGACGCCCGCCTTCAAGGTGTCGGCGTACCTCGACGTCTACAACGCGTACAACCAGAGCAACGTCGAAGGCGTCAGCTACAACTACAACTACACGCTGAGCACCAACGCCTCGGGTCTGCCGATCCTCCCGAGCATCGGCCTGCGGGGTGAGCTGTGAAGACGAAGCTCGGTCTGGTCGTCGTCGTCGCGCTGGCCGTCGCGGCGGCGCTGTTCGCGTGCGGGACCCAGGGCTTCGACCCGATCAGCAAGGTCGACAGCGTGCGCCTCTTCGTGGTCGGCGCCGACAAGCCGTACGCGCGGAACGGCGACACCGTCACGCTCCAGGCGCTGTGGACCGACGGGCGACGTGACCGTGCTCGCCAGGCGAAGCTGTACTGGATCCCGATCCTCTGCCTGAACCCGCGTGACGATCTCTACTACCTCTGCTTCGCCAACCCCGGTGACGCGACGAACCAGGCCGGCGCGACCCGCCTCATCCCGCTCGGGCCGCTCGCCGACGCCGGTGCCGCGGGCGGGGCCGATGCGGGCGCGCCGGGCGGTAACCCGTTCGCGGGCATTCCCACCGGCGTGGATCTCGGGCCCTTGCTGCCCCAGGGCGACCGCTTCACCTTCCAGCTCCCGAACGACGCGGTGCAGCCGCGCGAGGGCTCCGATCCATACGGCCTCGCGGTGATCTTCAACGTGCTCTGCGCGGGCCGGCTCGAGTTCGCCGCGCGCGACCCGAACGGCGGGGCGCAGCAGGTCCCGGTGCGCTGCACCGATGAAAATGGAGTCCAGCTGCCGCCGAGCGATTACGTGATCGGCGTCTCGCGCGTGTACGCGTGGGACGTGCGCACCAACGCGAACCCGAACATCGAGAAGCTCACCTTCGAGGGCAAGGACGTCGACCTAGCGGCCGGCATCACCGTCGAGCGCTGCACGGCCGCCAAGGAGGCCGACTGCAAGGAGAACAAGCTCGACGTGCGCGTGTCCGACGACAGCTGGGAGGAAAACCCCGCCGACGTCACGCGCGACGGCCCCCTGCACGAGCAGATCTGGGCCGACTACTACGCCGACATCGGCAAGATCGACGACGGCGCGCGCCTCCTCTTCGAGACCAGCGAGGGGCGGCTCACCGATACCGAGAACGTGTTCCGCGCGCCGCCCGACGTCGTCGACGGGACCCTGTGGGTGGTGGTGCACGACAACCGCGGCGGCTCCTCGTGGCGCACGGTTCCGCTGCACGTGCGCTGATCGTCGGCGTTTCACGGCCGGGGACTGGCAGCCCGCGAGGCTTCGGGGCATGCTCATGTCTTCTCTTCATGCTTACCGTGCGTGGTGTCGGCATCCTCGTTCCTCTCCTCGGCGCGCTCGCGTGCGTCGCGCTCGCGCCGGCGTGCGCGAAGACCGAGGGGCACGGCTTCTACCAGGACAAGGACTTCCAGCCGCCGTCGGTGGCGAGCTCCGATTTCGGGGGTGAGGGCGAGGGGAGCGAGGCGCCGAAGTTCGACCGCAACAACATCGTCGATACCGCGACGCTCACCGACTACCTCGCGCTCGACGCGACGCTCATCCAAAAGTTCCTGCACCGGACGCCGTACGATCGCCCGACCTTCCTCGACACGTACCAGTCGAACGGGGTGAGGGCCGCCGACGCCATCGCACGCGCCGCGCGTACCTACCGCATCAACCCGCTCGCATTCCTCGTGGCGGCGCAGGGCACGCAGGGCCTCATCGGCGAGGTGAACTACCCGTTCCCGCCGGAGCGCGTCGAGTACGTCTTCCGGTGCGGCTGCCTCCAGGGCAGCGACTGCATGGCGGAGCTCGCCGGCTTCGACAAGCAGGTCGACTGTCTCGGTCGGCAGCTGCGCGCCGCGCTCGACCAGATCGGCACGAACGACCAGACCGACGGCGGCTGGGGCAAGGACAAGACGAGCACGACGCTCGACAACCTGAAGGTCACCCCGGGCAGCGAGGCGACCGCTGCCATCTACGACCGCAACCCGCGCGTGCAGGAGGGACAGGCGGGCGGCACGTGGTTCTTCTGGAACCTGTTCAACATCTACGCGCTCGGCGCCGATTACTCGGGCCCGATCGGCGGCGCGTCGGGCGGCGCGTGGATCGGCGACAAGTGCACGTCCGAGGCGAGCTGCGCGGACGTGGGCGAGGGCGCGATCTGCGCCACCGATTATCCGGAAGGCCTGTGCACCATCAAGTGCACCGGCGACTGCCCGAGCCTCGCCGATGCGCCCGAGGCGTTCTGCGCGGACTTCGGCGACAACGGCGGCTTCTGCCTCGCGGTGTGCAACCCGAGCTCGCCCTCCTGCCGCGACGGGTACAAGTGCGTGACGACGAAGAAGTTCGGCAGCACCGACGTGAGCGACTCCCGCGCGACGTGCCAGGTGCAGTGACGCCGGGCGGGCCCGCCACGTGCTCCGGGCCGGTCGTCGCGCGACGTGCGCTCGTCGTTGGCATGGTCGCGGTCGTGCTCGGGGCCGCATGGGCATGCTCGGCCGAGATCCCGGCCGCGGATCCGACGCCGCCAGTCGCGACGCCCGGGCGCGATGCTTCAGCGCAGCCGGCCGACGCCATGCCGGCCGACGACGCGCCGGCTCCGGCCGTCTGCGTCAGCACCTTCGTGACCTCGCCCGACTGCTCCATGCCGACCGTCGTGCCTGGATGTGCGAATGGCATGTGTCGCATCCCGCATGGCTGCTTCGTCATGGGCTCGCCGGCGTGCGAGCCCGGGCGCGGCGCGTACAGCGAGAACGAGTTGCAGGTCACCCTCGCGCACGACTTCCTGATTGGCCAGTACGAGGTGACCCAGGCCGAGTGGGTTGCCGCTGGCTTTACGAATCCCTCACGGGTCGACCATCCGGCTGTCGGCGGTGCTTCCGGGGATTGCTCGGGACCAAACTGTCCTGTCGGGCACGCGAACTGGTACGAGGCGGCCGCGTTCGCGAACCGTCGCTCGGAACGTGAGGGGCTGCCTGCCTGCTACGCGCTGGACGGGTGTGCGGGCCAGGTCGGCGCGGGTCTACGCTGCGCCACCGTGGGCGTCACGGCAAAGGCCGTCTACGAGTGCACGGGGTACCGGCTGCCCTCGGAAGCGGAATGGGAGTATGCGGCACGTGCGGGCACGAGATCGGCTTCCTACGGCGGGAGCAATCACGTCGAGGGTATCGCGTGCGAGCGCGAGGAGAGCCTGGATCCCATCGCGTGGTATTGCATCAACGGCGGCACCTTGAGCCACCCGATTGGCAAGAAGCTCTCCAATCCGTGGGGCCTGTTCGACATCCTCGGTAATGTCGAGGAATGGACGAGCGACTACTTCGACGGGCTCGGCTACGGAGCCGAACCGCTCGTGGACCCGGTCGGTGGATGGGACCGTGACGCGGGAGTCGTCGAAGCGAGGACCACGCGTGGCGGCGTGTTCGCCTCCCCACCCGCCGTGGTGCGCGCGAGTGCTCGCTTCGGGCACGAGCCGTTCGTCTCCGGGCCCGGCTTGCGGCTCGCACGTACGCTGGCGCCCTGACTCACTCCAGGTGTCGCGGGATGCGGTGCGAATGATCGCTGACGCGCTCCGGCCCCAGGTTTGCAGTGCCGCGCGTGGTGACTGCCCTTGCTCCCCGCGCGCGCCTTTCACGAGGATGGCTCGCGCCACTCGGCTTGCTCCTCCTCACGGCTCCGGGCGCAGCGCGCGCTGACGAGGACGCCTCGCCGCCCAGCACGGCCGCCGCGCCGTCCGCCAACGAGCCCGCCGCCCCCGAGCTCGTGTGGCGCGACGACTGGGCGCGTTTTCGCCCCGCCGAGTACGTGCTCGTGCCCGTTCTCGGGGCGGCGATGCTCACCACGGGGCTCGCGACGCCGGGCAAGACCAACCCGACGTGGCTCGGTCGCAACGGCTTCGACGATGCGGCACGCCGTGCCTTCGCGGGACGCTCCTCGACGACGCGCAAGGCGGCCTCGACGGCGAGCGACATCCTCTACGTGAGCCTCACGCTGTATCCCGCGGCCATCGAGGCGCTGGTCCTCGCGGGCATCGTCCACAAGAGCAAGGACGTCGCGTTCCAGCTCTTCATGATCTACGGCGAGGCGGCGCTGACCTCCGGCCTCGTCTCGGTGGCCGCGCAGGGGCTCGCCTACCGCGGCCGGCCGCTCGTCCTCGGGTGCCGGCAGGACGGCGGCTACGACGCCATCTGCGGCACGAAGCAGGAGTCGCGCAGCTTCTTCGCCGGCCACGTCTCGATGTCCTTCAACACCGCGGCGCTCACGTGCGTGAACCAGGCGCACCTGCCGCTCTACGGATCACGCGGCGGCGGCATCGCAGCGTGCGCGACCACGCTCACCGCGGCGACCGCCACCGGGTTCTTCCGCCTCGTCGGCGACAAGCACTGGGCGACCGACGTGCTCACGGGCGCGGGCGTCGGGACCGCCACCGGCCTCCTCTATCCGCTGCTGCTCCACTACGGCTTCGGGCACGGCCCGATGGACGCCCACGTCGGCGGCGGCACGCTCGCCGTCACGCCGGTCGTCGCCGGCAACACCACGGGCGTGGCCGTCGGCTGGACGCAGTAGCGATCAGAGCGTCGGCGTGGTCGGCGCGGGCGGCGCCGGCGGCGGCTCGGTGCCCCGGCCCTTCCGCACCAGCGGACCGAGCACCGGGATCGCGTCCAGGCTCACCTGGCCGCTCGTGAGGATGCCCTCGTCGGTGGGCTTCCGCGCGAGGTGCTCGCCGACGCGCAGGTACGCCTCGAGGTAGATGCGCTCGCGGCCGAGGCCCGCCATCTTCCCGTCGCCGCCGCGGAAGGCGCGCTCGGCCACGAGCACCGCGTCGGCGGGAGGCATCCCGTGCTCCTTCACGAGCGCCGCGAGGGCGTCGGGGAACGTCGCGCCGCCATCCATCGCCTCGACCGCGAGGTGACGCGCCGCGAGCTCCCGCTTCCGCCGCGGCGACAGGTAGTTGCCGCGGCCCTCGAGGACGAGCGCGAAGCCCTCCTGGTCGTCGACGCCGCGCGCGGTGCCGATCTGGAAGATCGCGAGCCGGGCCTGCGCGGCGCGCGTGCGGGGGATCGCGTGCGCCTCGATCTCGTGCATGACGGTGCGCTCGACGTCCTCGCGCGAGATCTTCCGTCCGGCGGCGACGAGGATGTGGCTCTCGCCCGTCGCGGCGAGCGCCGAGAGCGACGGCTGCACGACCACGGCGAAGGGCAGGTGCAGGCGCCCGATCTCCTCGCGCATGCGGGTGAGAAGCGAGCCCGCCGCCGTCGAGTCGCTCTCGAGCAGCTCGCTGGCCGGGCGATCGTCCGGCTTCGTCTGGTCGGACAGCGCCTCGTGCGCCTCGGCGATCCACTTGCGGGCGAGGATCGTCGCCTCGCCGGCGGCCTGCGGGCTCAAGGACCGGAACCGCGCGCGCGCGAGCGCCCCGAGGACCGGCGTTCCCGCCTCGCTGGCGAGCGCCGCCTCGACCTCGAGCTCGCGGCACCGGGCGGCGTAGAGCTGCGCGACCGGATGCGCCTCCGCCGACAGCCGCTGGGCCGCCCGACCGAGCGCCTTCCGGAGCAGCGTGTGGTCGGTCCGCGCGTAGGTCCAGCGGGGCGAGAGGAGCTGTCCCGTCTCGAACCCCGCGAGGATGCGCGCGCGCTCCGACGCCGCATTCCTGGGCACCACGGAGCCGAGCAGGCGCACCGACCGCGCCGCCTCGACGAGCAGGCGTTCGCCCCGCACGAGCCACGGGGGCAGATCACTCTCGGCCGCAAGTGCGTGTTTGCGGATGGCGGGCCGCTGGTTCATGCGCGGAGACTCACGCGGCCGAGGATACAAGACGCGGCGCTGAGGCGCCTTGTTTTCCTTGCCAGAGCGCGAGGGCAAGGGTACGTCCGGAGACTCCCGCCTGCGACCCGAGCCCGGACACGGATGAAGAAGAATTACGTCCTCGACACGAACATCCTCCTCCACGATCCGAACGCGATCTTCCGGTTCGACGACAACAACGTCATCATTCCGATCTACGTCATCGAGGAGATCGACCAGTTCAAGCGCGAGGGCTCGGAACGCGGCCGCAATGCGCGCCACGTCGTCCGCCTGCTCGATGATCTGCGCCTCACCGGCGGCTCCCTCGCGAAGGGCGTGACCACCAAGCAGGGCGGCTTCCTCCGGGTCGCCATCCCGAACAAGCGCCCCGAGCTGCCGACCGCGATCGACAACGCGGCGATGGACAACGCGATCCTGCAGACCGCCTTCCAGGTCCGCGACGAGGACACCGCGCACCCCACCGTGTTCGTCACGATGGACACGAACCTGCGCATCCGCGCCGACGCCCTCGGCATGCTCGCCGAGACGTACGAGAACCAGCGCGTCGAGACCGACCAGCTCGAGAGCGGCGTCGTCGAGATCGAGGTCACGGCCGAGCAGATCGACGCCTTCTTCCAGGACGGCGCGCTCTCGCCCGACCCGCGGCTCATCGCGCCCGAGCGCGGCGAGAAGATCGAGCGCAGCGCCAAGCAGGACGACGTGCGCCCGGTGCTCTGGGCGAACATCTGCGTGCTGCTCCGCGACAAGGCGAACCCGTCGCACACCGCGCTCGGCCGCTTCGACGCGGCCAAGCGTCAGATCGTCGGCCTCCGCACCCCGCGCGAGGGCCTGCTCGGCATCCGTCCGCGCAACAAGGAGCAGAGCCACGCGCTCGACCTCCTGCTCGACGAGAACATCCGGCTCGTCACGCTGGTTGGCAAGGCCGGCACCGGCAAGACGCTGCTCGCGCTCGCCGCCGGGCTGAAGAGCACCATCGAGGACGGCACGTACACGCGCATGCTGGTGTCGCGTCCCGTCATGCCGCTCGGCCGCGACATCGGCTTCCTCCCGGGCACCGTCGACGAGAAGCTCAACCCCTGGATGCAGCCGATCTTCGACAACCTCGAGTTCCTCTTCTCGACCGGCACGAAGAAGGGGCCCCGCGCCTACGCCGAGCTGCTCGAGAGCGGTCAGCTCCAGGTCGAGCCGCTCACGTACATCCGCGGGCGCTCGTTGCCTCAGCAGTACATCATCGTCGACGAGGCGCAGAACCTCACGCCGCACGAGGTGAAGACGATCATCACGCGCTCCGGCGACGGAACGAAGATCGTGCTCACCGGCGACCCCGGGCAGATCGACAACCCGTACGTGGACAGCCAGTCGAACGGCCTCGCGGTCGCGGCCGACCGGTTCCGCGGGGAGCGGATCGCCGCCCACATCGTCATGACCCGCGGCGAGCGCAGCGACCTCGCGGAAGTCGCCGCCAACCTGCTCTGAACGCCGGCGCGCGCGCTATCCTCCGGATATGGCTCGCGCCGCGCTGCTCTTCTCCCTGCTCGTGACGGGCCTCGCGCTGACGGGGTGCTCGTCCGTGGGCGGCAGCGCCCTCCGCACGGGCCCCGTGTCGCTGCCGTCGTACGTCGGCGCGGTCGCGGTGTACGCGGTCGGGCAGGCGCCGCCGGGCGCGGTCGACCTCGGCGTCGTCGAGGTGCATGCCGCCCAGCAGGAGGCGACCATCGAGACGCTGATGCCCCAGTTCGTCGCGCGCGTCGCCCAGATCGGCGGCAACGTCGCGGTCGTCGACGGGGTCCGCGCGCGGTTCGAGGTCGTCGGCCGCTCGCAGGTCGAGAGCTTCTACTACACGTGCAACATGGGCTCGACGTGCGGCGGCACCCGCGTCTACCAGGCCAACGAAGAGGTGATGATCGTCTCGGTGTTCGGCCACGCGTACTCCACGCGGGTCCTCGCCCCGGGCGAGCAGCCGCTGATCCCGCCCGGCCCCGTTCCCGACGGGGACGAGCCCGCCATCGCGCCCACGGAGGAGCCGTGAAGACGCTGCTGCTCGGGTCGGCGGCCCTCGCGCTCGCCGCGTTCGCGCTGGCCGGCTGCGGCCATTCCGAGGCGCATGCCGCGCTCCTCCGGGCGCCGCAGGGCCGGAACCGCGGCGGCGTCGAGCTCTACATCGTGGACCAGGCCGGCCCGGTGCGCCCGTTCTACGAGGTCGCGATCGTGCAGGCGATCGGCTTCGGTGCCGACGCGAACCCCGAGGACGTCGCCCACGCCCTCACCGAGAAGGCGGCGGCGCTTGGCTGCGACGCGGTCGTGCGAACGTTCATCGACATCGGTTACACGCGCGCGCACGCCGCCGGCGTGTGCGTGAAGTACACCGGCCCGGCGCCCGAGGGGGCGGTCTCGACGCCGTCGACGCTGCCGCCGGACCCCGGAAAGAGCCGCCCCAGGCCCGCGGTGCAGCCCACGCCGGCGCCCCGGATCGAGCCGCTCCCGTCGTCGCCGAACCAGGGACGCTGAGAAATGGCATGATCCGGCCATGGGCGACGGCCGCGCTTCGCGCACGCTGCTCGCAGCGACCGCCGTCGCTGCGCTGATCGCGCTCGCCGTCACGTCGCCCGCCGTCGCGCAGCCCGAGAAGGGCGCGGTCGTCCCGCCGGGCACCGAAGGGGAGGGTGACGAGGGGATCCCTCCCGCCACGCCACCACCGACGCGCTCGGCGCCCTTCAAGCGCGAGCAGGCGCCGCTCAAGGACGGCATGCTGCGCATCCCGGGCGGCCGCTTCACGATGGGCAGCGCCGACAAGTCCGCGCCGCCCAACGAGCGCCCGCCGCGCGAGGTCGTGGTCGGCCCGTTCTGGATCGACCGCACCGAGGTCACGGTGGCCGCGTACCGCGCGTGCGTCGAGCGCGGCACCTGCGCGAGGCCGGCTCGGACGAGCGCCCTCTGCACGTACGACCTCGGCGATCCGCTCCTCCCGGTCGCGTGCGTCCCGTGGTCGTCGGCGAACGCTTACTGCCTCGCCTCCGGCAAGCGCCTCCCTCGCGAGGCCGAGTGGGAGAACGCGGCGCGCGGCGGGACCGGTAGCAAGTACCCGTGGGGCGGCGGCCCGGGCTGCGGGGTCGCGGCCATGCTCGCCGGCGAGACCACGAACCGTAGCTGCGCCGGAAAGCGTCCTTCGCGGGTGGGCGCGCACCTCGCCGGAGCCAGCCCGTACGGCGTGCTCGACATGAGCGGCAACGTCGAGGAGTGGGTCGCCGACTGGTACGCCGAGAGCCTCACCGAGGCCTCGCCGCGGGCCGGGTCGGCGCACGTCCTGCGGGGCGGCGGGTGGCTGAGCCAGCCCTCGCTCGGGCGCACCACGACGCGGAACTGGGGCTCGGTGCGGGAGGCCGGACCGAACGTGGGGTTCCGCTGCGCGAAGGACGACTGATCCCGCGCTTTTCCACGCGGATTGATTCGGCGCGGGTTCTCGACTAAACGCCCCCCTTCGCCGCTCTATCAACAGGGCGCTCGGTGTCCTCGGAGTCCCATCCTCATGTCCTCTTCTCTCTCCTTCTTCCAGGCCGAAGGCCCCAAGGGTGGAGCCGGCGCGCCCGTCACGGGAGCGCCTGGAGCGCCGGTGGGCGCCGCCGCCCCGGCCCCCGCGCCCAGCATGGTCACCATGCTGCTACCGTTCCTCATCCTCGTTCCGTTCCTCTTCCTGAGCTTCCGTCGCCAGAAGAAGGAGAAAGAGGCCCGCGGATCCCTGAAGAAGGGCGACAAGGTCGTCACCGCCTCCGGTCTCATCGGCGAGCTCATGGACCTGGACGACCGCATCGGCAAGGTCAAGATCGCCCCCGGCACCACGGTGCAGGTGCTCGCGTCGTCGATCACGCCGTTCGAGCCCGCCGCCGCGACGGCCGAGAAGAAGGCCGAAAAGGATCTCGAGGACCTCAAGGAAGCGAAGGCGGGCGCCGACGCGAAGAAATGATCCAGCGACCTGACGGGTTCCGTCCCGGCCCTCGCTCCCGCTGTCACCGCAACCCCGAAGCGCCCGAAGAAGCCACGAAATGACGCCGTCGAAGCGCAACACCCTCATCCTCGCCCTGGTCGCGGGGGTCGCCGCTTACCTCTTCTTCCACGCCGACAACTTCTGGGGCCTCGTGGTCTCGTCGCTGATCGTGGTGTGGGCGCTGATCGGCGCGCTCCCGATCATGGACGGCACGTGGCGCACGAAGGTCGGCTTCGTGGTCGCGATCTTCCTGGGCTCGCTCATCGTCGTCTGGCCGACGGTCGAGGGCATGAGCGACGGCCGCATCAAGTGCCCCACGTACGTGAAGGATCACATCTCCTTCGGTATCGTGAAGGGCCTCGACCTCCAGGGAGGCCTCCGGCTCGTCTACACCGTCGAGGTCGACGAGGCGATCCGTGACAAGCGCGACAAGTTCGCCGACGAGATGCGCAAGGAGCTCGCGGTCGGTTACAACTTCCACAGCGGCGACGGCCTGCTGAAGCGCGAGGAGCTCTCGAAGCTCGACGAGAAGGTGCACATCTCGGCGCCCGAGACCGCGGTGCTGAAGCTCGTCTTCAAGGACCCCGCGGACACGAAGCTCGTCGACGACCGCTTCAAGAAGAAGTTCAACACCGAGGTCGCGCAGACCACGAGCACCGGCCCGGGCGAGGTCGTCTTCAAGATCCGCCAGGAGGTCGAGACCGACATCCGTAACAAGGCGGTCACCCAGGCGCGCGACACCGTCCTCCGCCGAGTCGACGAGCTCGGCCTCCGCGAGGCCTCCGTCACCACGCGCGACGAGGACATCATCATCGAGGTCCCGGGCAAGGACGAGCGCGCCTTCAACGAGGTCAAGGAGATCATCCGCAAGACCGCGCGGCTCGAGTTCAAGATGCTCGACGACGAGGCGGACTTCTTCGGCAAGATCCCCGAGTCCCAGGTCCCCACCGATCAGGGCATCGAGATCCGCTTCGAGAACGCCCCGGCCGGCGTCGGCAAGAACGTGAAGACCAACTTCGCGCGCATCGACAAGAAGGCCGACGAGACGATGACCCAGACGCTCGAGCGCCTGAAGAAGTGGACCGCGACCCTCGAGGTCCCGGATGACCACGTCATCGGCTACGAGAAGATCGAGGACATCGACGAGGAGACGGGCCACAGCGTCGAGAAGGGCTGGCGCACCTTCTATCTCTACAGCCGCGCCGAGGTCACCGGTGAGTACATCACCGAGGCCGCGCGCGCCGTGAACACGCAGAACGGCGTCCCCGAGGTCTACGTGTCGATCACGTTCAGCCCCGCCGGGGCCGACCGCTTCGAGGAGGTCACGGGCGCGAACGTGAACCGTCGCTTCGCGATCATCCTCGACGACGTCATCAACTCCGCGCCCGTCATCAAGACGAAGATCGGCGGCGGCCGCGCCAGCATCACGATGGGCTCGGGCGATCCCGACAAGGCCCTCAAGGACGCGGAGCGGCTCGAGATGGTGCTCCGGTCGGGCGCGCTGCCCGCCCCGATCACGCCGTCGAACGAGTCGCTGATCGGCCCGACCCTCGGCCAGGACGCGATCTCGAAGGGGGCCATCGGCGCCGTCGCCGGCTCGGGCCTCGTCCTCCTCTTCATGCTCTTCTACTACCGGAAGGCGGGCATGGTCGCCGACGGCGCGGTGCTCTTCAACCTGCTCATCCAGCTCGCGATCCTCGCCTCGTTCAGCGGCACGCTGACCTTGCCGGGCATCGCGGGTCTGGCGCTCACGATCGGTATGGCCGTCGACGCGAACGTGCTCATCAACGAGCGCATCCGCGAAGAGCTACGCGCGGGCCGCAGCCTGCGTGCGGCGGTCGAGGCCGGCTACGACAAGGCGTTCACCGCCATCGTCGACGGTCACGTCACGATCTTCATCTCTGGTCTCATCCTCGCTCAGTACGGGACCGGGCCCGTCAAGGGCTTCGCAGTCACCCTCATCATCGGCATCATCGCCAGCCTCTTCACCGGCGTCTTCTGCACTCGACTGGTCTTCGACTGGTGGGTGCGGGGCGCGAAGGTCAAGCGGCTGAGCGTGGGCGCGGAGTTCTGAGATGGAGCTCTTCAAGCCAGGCAAAACGTATGACTTCATGCGCATCCGGGGGTACTGGATCGCGCTCAGCGTCTTCCTCGCCCTCGGGTCGTTGGCGCTGCTGATCTATCCCGGGCCGAACTACGGCACGGACTTCAAGGGCGGCACCGAGATCGAGGTCGCCTTCACGAAGGCGGTCTCGGGCGGCGAGATCCGCGACGCCGTCACCAAGACGGGCGCGTTCTCCGAGCCCGACGTGGTGCAGGTCACCGATCCGGCGCACCCGTACCGGTACCTGATCCGCGTCCAGGAGATCAGCACCGTCGACGAGTCGAGCAAGAACGCGCTCAAGACGGCGCTGTGCCTCGGGGTCGAGGGCGAGAACGCCTCGTGCCCCGCCAACGCCCGCGCCACCGAGCTGAAGTTCAGCGCCGGCGGCGACAAGGTGTCGGCGCGCTACGACGCCGAGCCGGACCTCGCGAAGGTGCGGGAGCAGGTCGGCACCGTGCCGAGCGTGAAGATCCGCGCGGGCGCGAACAACCCGCAGGTCATCAACCCGCGCGACCATCGCGTCGAGATCCAGCTCCAGAGCAAGGGCGACCAGCTCCTCGACACCCTGCGCCAGCAGCTCGGCGCCGATCGCGTGCCCGAGTCGGCGCTGCGCGTCGAGTGGGTCGGTCCGAAGGCCGGCAAGCAGCTCCGGGACAGCGCGCGGAACTCGGTGCTCATCGCCATCGTGTTCATCATGCTGTACCTGGCGTTCCGCTTCGACCTGCGGTTCGCGCCGGGCGTCGTGCTCGCGTGTCTCCACGACGCGCTCGTGGTGCTCGGGGCGTTCGTCATCTTCCGCAAGGAAGTGACGCTCTCCACGATCTCCGCGGTGCTCACGATCGTCGGTTACTCGATGAACGACACCGTCGTCGTCTACGACCGCATCCGCGAGAACCTCGGCAAGCATCGCGGCAAATCGTTCGGCGACATCATCAACCTGAGCGTGTCCGAGACGCTGAGCCGCACGATCCTCACCTCGGGCGCGACGATGCTCTCGGTGCTCGCGTTCTTCATCTGGGGAACGGGCGTCATCAAGGACTTCGCCTTCGCGATGGTCGTCGGCATCATCGCCGGCACCTACTCCAGCATCTACGTGGCCGCGCCGCTCACCGAGTGGATCGACCAGAAGATGAGCCGCAAGGGCACGGAGGCCGTGAAGAAGCGCCTCCGCGCTGCCAAGGCCTGAGCCGGCGGCGGTGAGCGCCGCGGCCTCGACGAGTCACGCCGCGGCACCCGCTACCGAATGCTGACGGTCATCGCGATCTTCCTCGCCGCGGCCGTCGTGTCGGTCGCGGTGTTCCGGAGGCTCGGCCTCGGGTCCGTCCTCGGCTACCTGGCGGCCGGCGCGCTCATCGGGCCGTCCGGTCTCGGCCTGATCCACGCCGTGGACGAGACGCTGCAGCTCGCCGAGCTCGGCATCGTGCTCCTCCTCTTCCTCATCGGTCTCGAGCTCCAGCCGAGCCGCCTCTGGAAGATGCGGTCGGCGGTCTTCGGGCTCGGGTCGGCCCAGGTGGCGGTCACGGCGGTCGTCATCGGCGTGGTCGCGCACGCGCTCGGCCTCTCGTGGACCCAGTCGGTGCCGGTCGGGCTCGGGCTCGCGATGTCCTCGACCGCCATCGCCACCCAGATCCTGGGCGAGCGCGGCGAGCTGGGGCGCCCCTTCGGTCGCGCCGCGTTCGGCATCCTGCTCTTCCAGGACCTCGCGGCGATCCCGGCGCTCGCCCTCATCCCGCTGCTCGGCACCTCGGGGTCGACGAGCACCCGCAGCCCGCTCGTGCAGGTCGGCCTTGTCGTGGCGGTCATCGCCGGGCTCGTCTTCGCGGGCCGCGTGCTGCTGCGGCCGGCGTTACGGTTCGTCGCGCAGCAGCGGAGCCACGAGCTCTCCACGGCCTCGGCGCTCCTCGTGGTCATCGGCACCGCGATGATCGTGCACTCGGTGGGGCTCTCGATGGCCCTCGGCGCCTTCCTCGCCGGGGTGCTCCTCGCCGACTCCGAGTACCGCCACGAGCTCGAGGCGAACCTGGAGCCCTTCAAGGACCTCCTGCTCGGCCTGTTCTTCATCGCGGTCGGCATGTCGGCCAATCTTCACACGCTGCTCGCGCGGCCGGGCGCGGTGCTCGCCCTCACGTTCCTGCTCATCGCCGGCAAGGGCGCGCTCCTCTTCGCGATCGGTCGCGGCACGAAGCTGACGCGCCGCGAGGCCACGAGCCTCTCGGTGTCGATCTCGCAGGGCGGCGAGTTCGCGTTCGTCATCTTCTCCGTCGCGGCGGGCGCCAGGGTGATGGACCAGGCCACCGTGGAGCTGCTCGTCGTGGTCGTCACGCTCTCGATGGTGATGACGCCGCTGCTGTTCAAGCTGCAGGACTGGCTCGCAGGGCGCTTCGCCGCCGCCGCTCCCGAGCGCGCCTACGACGACATCCACGAGGACGGCGCGAGCCGGGTCATCATCGCCGGCTTCGGTCGCTTCGGTCAGATCGTCGGCCGTATCCTCCGCCTCAAGAAGATCCCTTTCACCGCGCTCGACGCGAGCGCCACGCACGTCGACTTCGTGCGGCGCTACGGGAACAAGATCCACTACGGCGACGCGTCGCGCGCCGACCTCCTGCGGGCGGCGCGCGCCGACCAGGCCTCCGTGTTCGTGCTCGCGATCGACGACTTCGAGGCCTCGATGAAGACCCTCCGCGTCGTGCAGGAGCACTTCCCGCACCTCCGGGTAGTCGCGCGCGCGCGGAACCGTCAGCACTCGTACGCGCTGCTCGGCGCAGGCGTCGAGCACGTGGTCCGCGAGACCTTCCTGGCGAGCATCGATGCCGGGCGTCTCACGCTCGAGGAGCTCGGCTTCGGCAAGGCCGAGGCGAAACGCAGCGCGCGGAAGTTCGCCGAGTACGACGAGGAGCAGGTCCATCGCACGTTTGCCCTTCGCGACGACGAGAAGGCCCTCGTGGAGAGCGCCAGGAAGTACGCGGCCGAGCTCGAGCGCATCTTCGCGGAAGACGAGGTCGCCGAGAATCTCGGCGAGCGGTAGTCTGCCTTCCCATGGCCAAGCCGGGTGAGCCGCTCATCCAGTTCCGCGGGGTGAGAAAGGCGTTCGGCCCCAAGGTCGTCTACTCCGGCCTCGACCTGACGATCCCGCGCGGGTCGACGGTCACCATCCTCGGCGCCTCGGGCAGCGGCAAGAGCGTCATGCTGAAGATGCTCATCGGCCTCTTCGAGGCGGACGGGGGCGAGATCCTCTTCGACGGGGCCGACGTCGCGAAGATGGAGGAGCGCGAGCTCTACGCGGTCCGCCGCCGCGTCGCGTACCTGTTCCAGGGCGCCGCGCTCTTCGACTCGCTCAACGTCGGCGAGAACGTGGCGTACGGTCTGCGCGAGCAGAACTGGAACACCATGAGCGACGCCGAGATCCACAAGCGCGTCGACCAGTCGCTCTCGCTCGTGGGACTGCCGGGCATCGAGGAGATGCGTCCGAGCGATCTCTCGGGCGGCATGCGCAAGCGCGTCGGGCTCGCGCGCACCCTGGCTCTCCAGCCGGAGGTCATCCTCTACGACGAGCCGACCACGGGCCTCGATCCGATCAACACCGCGCGCATCAACCACCTCATCATCGGCATCAAAGAGCGACTGGGTCTCACGAGCGTCGTCGTCACCCACGACATGGGCACCGCCTTCGCGGTCTCCGACCGCCTCGTGATGCTCGGCAAGGGCAGGGTCCTCATGCAGGGAACACCGGGCGACTTCCGGGCAACCACCAACACTTACGTGCGCGACTTCATCGACGGCAGGGCGCCGACGAACGAAGGGGTCGACGTGCTACTGTCGTCGTCGTGAGCGCGAAATCTCGCTCGGCCCGTGTGGGGGTGTTCGTCTTCGTCGGCCTCGCGCTGGCGATTGCCGCGATCTTCCTGATCGGTGACAACCGGCGCGCGTGGGACCGCAAGGTGACCTACCGCGGCCGCTTCAACGACGTCGTCGGTCTCCGCACCGGCTCCGCGGTCCGGATGGGCGGCATCGACGTGGGCTCCGTCACCGACGTCACGTACAGCCCGGACGCGGCGGACACGAAGATCTACGTCACCGTGGTCGTCGCGAAAAACGAGGCGCGCCGCGTCCGGCCCGACACGCTCATGCGCGTCGTCAACAAGGGCCTCCTCGGCGACAAGATGGTCGACCTCTCGGGCGGCGACCCCGCGCAGCCCTCCGCGGCCGACGGCGCGTACCTCCGCAGCGAAGAGGACCCGGCCGACATGGGCCGCGCCATCGAGAAGCTGAACAGCGTCGCCCTCAAGGCCGACCAGACGATGGACGCGGTGAAGCGCACGACCGAGCAGCTCGCCGACCCGCAGGTCGCCGAGGACTTCAAGGGCAGCATGAAGTCGCTCCGCGCCATCCTCGACGGCGTCGCCAACAACCCGAACGGCGCCGCTCACAAGGCGATCTTCGATCCCGAGGAGGCGAGGCGCGTCGACCACATCCTCGCGAACCTCGACGCGGCGACCCAGAGCATCTCGGCGCTCTCGAACGACGCGCACGAGATCACGACCCGCGCCAAGAGCGGTCCGGGGCTCGTCCACACGCTCGTCTACGACGACCAGATGGGCAGCAACGCCGCGGGAACCCTCGCCGAGGTCAACAAGAGCCTCGTCGCGCTCCGCACGGGCAACGGGCTCGGCCACGCCATCGTCTACGGCGACGATTCCACGCAGCACGTCATGGGCAACATGAGCGCGATGAGCGACGATCTGCGCGAGATCGTCGCCAACATGAAGGCGGGCCGCGGCACGCTCGGCGCGCTGCTCGTCGACCCCAGCGTCTACGAGGACGTCAAGACGCTCGTCGGCAACGTCGAGCGCAACCAGGTGCTCCGCGCGCTCGTTCGGTACTCGATCAAGCAGAACGAGGAGCGCCCGCACGCCGACGTCCGCGAGCCGCCGCAGCCCGCGATCGCTCCGCAGCCCGGCGCCTCGCGCTGATCGTCGGCCTGCTGGTCAGAAGCGCTCCCGCACCACGCGCCGCGCCACCTCGCGCACCGTGAGCGGCGCGGAGCCCTCCGCCTTGTTGTTGACGAGCACGAACGCGTCGCTCACGTCGGCCGCCGCCGCCGCGCGCAGGATGTCGAGGACGTCGTCGTGCATGTCGGGCTGCGGCGCGACCCGCTTGTCGAAGGGCGCGAAGGTCGCCTGCTTGTCGGCGTAGCGCGTGAAGGGCGGGAGCATGAGCCGCGTCACCACGAAGGGCGCGGTGACCGGCCCGTGCAGCGAGAGCTGCGCCCGCAGGCTGGGCGTCGCCGTCCAGTACGTGAACACGTGCGCGGCGCGGTGGGCGCGGAGGACGTCGAACCAGCGCGGCGTCATCAGCTCCGCGTTGCGAAGCTCGAACGCCCACGAGGGGCCCTGCGGCAGCGCCTCGAGAAAGGCCGCGACGCGCTCGGTGAGGGCGCGGTCCGACAGGGCGCCGCGCGGCATCGGCGTGAGCGTGAAGACGAAGGGCCCGAAGTGCCGCGCGTGCTCACGGTACGGCTCGAGGACGTCCTGACGGAACCGCCCGACGTCGAGGAAGCACGGATTCGGCTCGCCCGCCCGCGCGCCGTAGCGCGGATGCCGCGGGAAGACGGCGGTGGTGATCTCCTCCCACACCTTCGACACGAGGCGGAAGGGCGGCAGGGCAGGGCTCCGCACGCGTGCCGCCTCGAGCTGCGCGGCGTACGAGGCGACGTCCTCGGCGCGGAGCGGGCCGTAGAAGCTCCGGTCGACCGAGGCGGTGCGAAAGAGCGGCTGCTGCGCGTAGGCGACGAGGCCCGCGCGCCCGAGCTCCTGCTCGCTCGGCGCGCCTTCGTAGAGGATCCCGCGCCAGCCCGGGAACGACCAGCTGCTCGTCCCGAGGTGGAGCCACGTCGGCACGCGCTCCGCGAGCTCCTGGTCCTCGGCGGCGACCAGAGGAGCGACCGCCGTGCCCTCGAACGCTGCGTGCTCGGCGGGGCCGAACAGACGCAGCTGCTCGCTCATCGCTGCTCGGTGTCGTGCGCGGCGCGCCCGCCGGCCGGAGACGGGTTGTCCCACCACTTGTCGGTGTTGCCCTGGCGCATGCTGGTGAGGCGCAGGAGATCGACCTCGAGGAGCGCGATGGCACCGCGGGCAGCTGGGCCGCCGTCGAGGCTGAAGAAGTCGGCGCCGATGCCGACCTGGAGGCCCCACGGGGCGCCGCCGATGGCCATCGCGTGGAGCGGCCAGTGACCGTAGTTCGTCGCCTCGGACCACGCGCGGAGTCCGGGACCCAGGTCGAGCGCGACCCCCCACTGCCCGCGGGCGAACCCCCCCGTGGCGACGCGCAGCGAGAGATCGAGGTCGGTCCCCAGCGTCACGTAGGTGGTGGTCCGCAGGAGGCCACCGACCACGACGTTCGACAGCGGTGACGATCCGACGCCGATCGAGAACGTGACCGCCCCCGCGCGATCGTAGGTGCCGCGCTCGGCTCCGTGCTGGAACCCGTACCCGCCGCCCGCGCTGAGCCACGAGCTCACGTCGGCGCGGGCATCGCCCTCGAGCACCGCCTGTGAGCCGACGAACGCGAGCGCTCCCGACGCGCCGCAGACAAGGGCCGCCAGACGCTTCCGGGCCGCACGAGACGAAGCAAGCATGGGCTCCCGAGGTAGTCGGGTGGCGGGCAATCCGCAAGGCTTGTAGTCTCGGAGGCGATGCGCGTGACTGCCTTCTTCGCCATGGGTCTCGCGCTCGCCGTGAGCGCGCCGCTCGAGGCGTCGTGGGCAGCGCCGGGCGGGGCGGCCGCCCCTACCGGGAAGGTCGCAGCACCTCCGCTGCAGAGCCGCCCGCTCGCGCATGCACCGGCCAGCGAGGTGGCGACCCTTGCCGTGACGAGCGTGCCGGGCAGCGCCGGAGGGCTGGAGCCGGCGCTCGCGCCCTGGGCGGCGGCGCTCGCGCCGATCACGGTCGAGAACCGCAACACGAACGCCCGGGCCGCCATCCGTCTCTACGACGCACGCGGCGCGCTCGACCGCGAGCAGGCCCGCGCATTCATGCGCGTCGCCGGCCGCGCCGCCGATGCTCCGGAGGACGCGAGCGACGACGACGAGCGCCTCGACCTCCGGCTCGTGCAGCTCGCCGTCCGTGCCGCGTACCACTTCGGCGGAGCACGCATCTCGATCGTGAGCGCGACGCGGCCGGGCGCGCATGGCAAGCACGGCAGCGGCGAGGCGCTCGACTTCGCGCTCACGTCGGTGGCGGCGCCGGCGCTCGCCGCGTACCTGCGCGGCACCCCGAGGGCGGGCGTCGGCATCTACACGCACCCGAAGACGCAGTACGTGCACCTCGACGTCCGCGACGAGAGCTACCACTGGCTCGACGGCTCGCCCCCGGGCGTCAGCTGGCGCGAGCGACTCGTTCCCGATCCGAAGCGGGCAGAGCGCGACGCCGCGTACGACGTGACGCTCGATCTGCCCGAGCCGCCCTGATCCGACGCTCCGACGCATCCGACGCCTCAGACGCAGGGAACGGCGGGCACCGCAGGATCGACGCCCGCGGCCTCTTGCGCGCTCTTCACGCGCCCGACCACGTGCCGGATCGACTCCGGATCGAACAGCAGCGAGTTGTGCCCGCGGCCCTTCAGGACGACGACCTCACCGCGCGGGAAGACGGCGCTCTCGCGCGGGATAATGAGCGCGTCGGCATCCCCGACGACCGACAGGTGCGGGACGTCGTGCTCGTGGGCGCGCGCCCGGAGGCGCGCGAGCGTGGGGCTCGTCCGGCAGAGATCGGCCCCCACGAGGAAGGGGAACCGCCGCGCGCGTTCGGTGCCGCCGAACGGGCTACCGAGCGAGATCGTCTGGCTGACGCGCTCGTGGCCGCCGAGCTCCTGGACGTACCAGCGCGCGACGAGCCCGCCCAGGCTGTGACCGATCAGGTGCACGCGGCAGTGCTGCGGGATGCGGTCGACCAGCTTCGCCAGGCTGCGCGCGATGCGTTCGAGGCGCGCGCCCGGCGCGTGCGTGAAGCTCGCGACCTGCGCCCCCGTGTCGGTGACGAGGCGGCGGCTCATCGGGCGGAACACGCCCGCGCTCGCGAAGAAGCCGTGCACGAGCACGATCACGTCGGCCTGGGGAGCCACCTGCACGGGCACGATCGGCGTGATGTCCCAGGGCATCAGGACGACCTCGCGCAGGGTCGCGACGGTCTCCTGGAGGTGCGATCGAAACGTGGACGGGACCGTCCGCGCGTCGGAGTAGCTGCCGTAGAGCGGGGGAATGGCGTCGTCGGGCCGCATGAAACGTTCTGGACACAGTGGAAGCATGTTCCATGCGCAGACTCAACTTCCTGCGCGGCCAGGCGGGGGAGGTGCTGGTAGAGTGCCGCGCACCTCCGATGGACGCTCGTTCAACAGCTGCTGCCGTTCCGTTCACCTTGTCGCACGTCGTCGGCGACGACGACATCGACATGCTCGGCCACGCCAGCAACATCGCGTATGTGCGCTGGGTACAGGACGTCGCGATGGCGCACTCCGGTGCGGCAGGATTCGGCATGGAGGAGTACGCCCGCATCGGCGCCGTGTTCGTGATCCGGCGCCACGAGGTCGATTACCTCCGGCCCGTGCTCCTCGGCGAGAAGCTCGAGCTACGCACCTGGATCGAGAGCGCGGTTGCCGCAAAGTGCAAGCGCGCCACTGAGATCGCCCGGGTCACGCCGGGAGCGCCCGAGGTCATCGTCGCCCGCGCCATGACCACCTGGGGGTTCATCGAGATCGCCACGGGACGTCCGACGCGCATCCCCGACGAGGTGCGCCGCGCCTTCTCGTGGCCGACGCGCGCCGAGGAGCGGGCCGCCGAGGCCGCCGCCAGCGAGCGCTTCAGCGCGCCCTGATCCACACGTGGTAGTCGCGGTGGCCGCTGCTCGAGGTGAGCACGAGCCGCTCCCCCGCCCGCGCCGCGACCCGCCCGCGCGCGTACTGCCAGGCGCCTCGCACCGGCTCGTCGAGCTCGAGCGCGACGTCCCCGCGGGGCGCGTGGAGCACGAGGCCGCGCGCGCCGTCGTCGACGCGCACGACGACCATCGCCCCGCCGCCCGCGTCGCGGTTGAGGGTGAACGTCTCCGTCTTTCCGGCCGGGATGATGCGGCCGCCGTCGAACCGCCCGCGACCTGCAGGGTCGGCGAGGACCTGGAGCACCGTCCAGCCGCCTTCCGGCGCCGGCGAGACGTACCCGTGTGCGCGCTCGCTCACCGGATCGGCGACGTCGATCTCGTCGAGCACGTCCTCGTCGACCTCGCTCGGCGGGGCGAGGGCGCTCCAGTCGGCGCGGTAGATCACCTTGGCGGCCCCGGCGCAGATCACGTTGTCGGTGAGGGTCACCCGGTCCACCTCGGTCCCGAACGTGCGCGTGAGCGTGGCGAACCAGTTCGGATACAGCGCCAGGTAGGCGGGCCGCTCGGCGACGGGTAGCCGCTCGAGGAGCTCGACGATCGATGCTTCGCCGCTCGCCGCCGCTCGGGCGAAGGGTAGCCCGCGGTAGCCGCCGAGGCCCATCGCGTCGAGGGCCGGCCGCTGGGCGACGAACGGGATCGCTCCCGCGTCGCCCACCATGACGCGCTCCCGTGGCCCGAGCCGCGCAGCGAGCCGCTCACCGACCTCGATCTGCTGATCGCGGATGTTCGCGGCGGCGCGGCGGAAGAAATCACTCTGCACCGGTAGCCGGAGCCCGCACGTGACCGTGGCGAGGAGGCACGCCGCGGCCGCGGTGAGCGTCCCGCGCCGTCCGCGAGCCGCGCGCGCGAGCGTGGCCACCCCGTGCGCCCCGCTCACCAGGAGAAGGAGCCAGACGGGCGCGTAGTAGCGAAAGTTGTGGTGAGGCGCGTTCCCGTTGCTGCTGACCACGAGCGCCCACGCGAGGGCCCCGAGCAGGCACGCCGCCGCCGCGGGCCGGCGCGCCGGAGCCACCAACCCGAGCAGCGCGAGCAGCGGAACGAGCGCCCCCGCGACGGGCAGCGCCGCGAGCTCCCCGCGGACGCCCTTCAGCCCGAACGTGACGAGGTTCTCGACGTACACGCGCGCGCGGTCCACGTCCGACAGATAAGGATTCGACGACAGCAGCTTCAGGAGCGCGCCCGCCGACTGGCTCTCGCCGGTGAAGACGCGGTTCGTGACGAGCACCGCGCCGGTGGCGACCGCGCCCGGCAGGCTTGCCCTGGCGAGCGCGGCGAGGGCCGACCTCGCGCCGGCGCCGCGGGCCGCCGTCACCCCGAAGATCGCGACGAGCACGCCGGCCTCCGGCCTCACGAGCACGAGCGCCGCCCCCCACACGCCGAGCGTCCACTGCGTTCGCTCGCGGGTGCGTCCGGCGCGCCCATCGATGGGCTCGCGGGTGAGCGCGAGCGCCTCGAGCGTCCGGCCCAGCACCGCCGCGAAGACCGCCACCTCCATCCCGCTGAAGAGCGACCAGTCGAGGACCCCGACGGAGAGCACGAAGCACGCGAGGAGCGCGCGGAGGGCCGGCGGGCATGGACGCACGAGCCGCTGCACCGAACGGACGAACGAGCCGACCGCCAGTACCGCGACGCCTGCCGCGAAGAAGCCGAGGGCGCGATCGTGGAAGCCCACGAGCCACCCGAGCGCGAGCACCAGCGCATAGAGCGGCGCCGTCTCACCGGACGAGTACCCATTGCCGGGCGACCACTCGAAGCCGTGGCCGCGCGCGAGCGACCGCGCGAAGTCGAAGTGGATGTACACGTCGTCGAGCGGCGCCGGGAAGTACCCGCGGCCCGCGGCGAACGCGGGCCCCCAGAACACGAGCCCGACCGCCAGGGCGAGCACACAAGCCGCGAGGTACGGGCGGGGATCGGAGCGGGGAAGGGGGCGCATCGAGCAGCGCGCGTTGCGCGGGACCGGCGCCGCATGCTACCGCGCTTCCATGGACCGCGATGCCGAGCACTGGGACGCTGTCGAAGAGGCCGTCGAGCTGATGCACGAGGAGCGCTTCCACGAGGCGCTCAAGGTGCTGCGGGCCATCCTCACCGAGGATCCGAAGAACCCGTACGCGTTCTTCTTCCTCGGCCAGGCCTTCTACGAGGTCGGCGAGATCGAGCCGGCCCGCGACGCCTACCGCGCCGCGCTCGCCCTCGCCCCCACGCACCTCGGCGCCCGGATCGCCCTCACCCACGTCGAGCGGAAGCTCGGACGCCACCGGGAGGCGATCAAGGAGGGCACGATTGCCGTGGAGCAGGCGCCCACCGACGGCGACGCGCTCTACGCGCTCGGCCTCGCCTACGCCGCGCGCGGCGAGGACGTCCCCGCCCGGCGTTATCTCGAGGCGTTCCTCAGGGCCGACTCGGAGCTCGAGACGCGCCTCGAGGTCGAGGCGCTGCTCGCGAACATGGGCGGCGGGCCGCCGCCCACGAACTGACTACTGCCCGCAGTTCTCGAAGCGGAACTGGGCGGACGACCGGCAGACCTTCTGCTGGCTCGGCGCCTCGGCGTCGGGGCAGGTGATGTTCGCCCAGATCCGGCCCGCCGCGACGGCGTGGTTCAACGAGGTGTCGAACGACACGGTGCACGCGCGCGAGCTGTAGGTCTCGCCCTTGCGCGTGACGTTCATGGTCACGTCGGGGCTGTCGGTCCCGCGGTTGATCTTGCCGGCGATGGTGACGGCGCCTCCGAACGCGCCCGTGAGCTGCGCGGTCGCGGCGACGTCGAACTGGTCGCCCGACTCCTTCACGTTGCACGTGATCGTGACGGTGCCCTGCTGATCCTCGCCGCCGTCGTCGACGGGGACCGGCGGCACGAGCAGCGGGCTGTTCGGGTCGGCGGGGTTCGACCGGCCCGCCGCGGGGTTACCGAAGTTCCCGATCGTGAACCAGGTGCCCGTCTGCGCGCACTCGGTGGTGGTGTGCGTTCCGGGCGTGACCTGGCTGTCGAAGATCACGCGCGGAGTCGCTTGCGTATCGTCCCCGCAGCCGGCCGCGAGGACCGAGGTGACGAGGGCTGCGCCCAGGCTGACGAGCGCGTGGCGGGCGTGGGTGCGTCGAAACATGGGGGAGCTCCGCGAGAGAGGGGAAGGGAAGGACTACGCGGTCATTCTACATGACCTTGCCCGCTCCCGTGAAAACTCGCGGATCTCTCGCTCAGGCCGCGCCGGCCGCCGCGTGGAAACCGCGCGCGAGGTCGTCCTGCAGGTCGGCCAGGTCCTCCACGCCGACGCTGAGGCGGATGAGCCCGTCGCCGATCCCGAGCGCCTTCCGCTGCTCGGCCGGGACGCTCGCGTGGGTCATGATCGCCGGGTGCTCGGCGAGCGACTCGACGCCGCCGAGGCTCTCGGCACACACGAAGATGCGTACTGCCTTGAGGAACGCGGTCGAGGCGGCCAGCCCGCCCGCGAGCTCGAAGCTGATCATCCCGCCGGGGCCCTTCATCTGCTTTGCCGCGACGGCGTGGCCGGGGTGCGAGGCGAGCCCCGGATAGTAGACGCGCTCCACCTGCTTGTTCTCGGTGAGCGCCTGCGCGATCACCTGCGCGCTGGCGACGTGCTGCTTCATGCGGACGCCGAGGGTCTTCAGGCCGCGCAGCACCATGTAACAGTCGAACGGGCTCGGGACGCCGCCCACCGACTTCTGGAGGAAGTGGAGGCTCTCCGCGCGCGCCGCGTCGCTCGTGAGCACGGCGCCGCCCACCACGTCCGAGTGGCCGTTCAGGTACTTGGTCGTCGAGTGCACGACCATGGTCGCGCCGAGATCGATCGGCCGCTGGAGCATCGGGGTCGCGAAGGTGTTGTCGACCGCGAGCTCCGCGCCGGCCTTCCGCGCGACGTCGGCGATCGCCGCGATGTCCACGATCTTCAGCATCGGGTTCGACGGCGTCTCGACCCAGACGAGCCGCGTGTTCGGACGCATCGCCGCCTTCACCTTGGCGGGATCGCTCATGTCCATGAACGTCGCCTCGAGGCCCCACTGCTTCATCACCTTGTCGAAGATGCGGAAGGTGCCGCCGTACACGTCGTCGGCGCACAGCACGTGGTCGCCGCTCTTCAGGCCGAGCAGGATCGCGGTGGTCGCCGCGCAGCCGCTGCCGAACGCGACGCCGTGCTTCGCCCCTTCGAGCGCCGCGAGGCAGCCCTCGAGCGCGGTGCGCGTGGGGTTCCCGGCGCGCGAGTAGTCATAGTCCTTGTACCCGCCGGGGCCGTCCTGCGCGAACGTGCTCGACAGCACGATCGGCGTCATCACCGCGCCGTGGATCGGGTCGGGCTGCTGGCCCGCGTGGATGCAGAGGGTTTCCGGCCGGAGCGCTTCGTCGTGCATGCCTGCCGCTTAGCACAGCGCCGCAAGCACCGCGCGCGCCGAGCGGGGCCGCGCGGCGCGCTCGTGGGCGAGGCACGCACGGAGCGCCGCGTCGAGATGGCCGGGCACCGCGAGCGGCTCTTCTGCCGCGATCGCGAGCAGCGCCGGGAGCGACGCGGCGTCGCGCGGCGGCTCGCCCGTGTGCGCGTGGAGAAAGCAGGCGGCGAGCGCGAAGAGATCGCTCTCGACGGAGGGCCGCTCGCCGCGGGCGATCTCGGGCGCGCAGTAACGAGCCGTCCCGCGGAACGCGCCGTCGGGCGCCGGAGCATCCCGGTAGAAGGCGAGCTCGAGGTCGAGGAGCACGACGTGCGCGCCGGCGTCGTCGATGACGAGGTTCGACGGGCTGAGGTCGGCGTGCACGATGCCGAGCGGGCCGTCGGCATCGGTCGCCTCGTGCAGCGATGCGAGCGCCGCGAACGCCGCGCGCGTCGCCCGTTCCAGCCAGCGCGCGTCCAGCGGCCCCGCGAGGCGCGCCGCGAGCGTCCGGTGCGGGGTCCGCGCGAGCCGCAGGAACGGACCGTCGGCGTCGGCGCCCGCATCGACGACGCGCGGGGTGGGATCCCCGCCGAGCGCACGGAGCAGCAGGGTCTCCTTCGCCAGATGCGCGTGCGCCTCGGGCATGCTGCGCTCGCGGAGCGAGAGGCGCTTCTCGACCACCACGATGCCCTCGCGTCCGTCTCCCTGCGTCAGCGTGATCTCCCGGACCTGCATCGAAGTTTCGTGTGGCCGCGAGGCCCACCTCGGGTCATGGTAGGCCCGTGTCGAAGCCCTGGCTCGGTCTTGCTTGCCTCCCGCTCCTCCTTTCTCTCGGCCTCGTCTCGGCCTCGGCCTCCGTCGGCGGTTGCAACACCGCGGAGCTGTCGAACGCGAGCGGCAGCTCCAGCAGCGGCGGCACGAGCGGCGCGAGCGGTGATGATCCCGGCAGCGAGGATCCCGAGGCGGGCACCAGCTCGGGCGCCGACGGCGCGGCCTCGATCAGCGTGCCCACCAGCACGAACGTGACGATCCAGACGGAGCCGGGCGATTCGGGCAAGGCGGTCCACGCCGCGATCGCCGCAGCCAAGAGCAGCGTCCACATGACGATCTACCTGCTCACGGACACGTCGGTGATGAACACGCTCGGCCAGCTGAAGGCGGCCGGCAAGGACGTGAAGGTGGTCCTCAACAAGACCTTCCCGCCGGACGGTGGCGACAACACGAACGCGTTCAACAAGCTGACGCAGCTCGGCGTCCCGGTGGTCTACGCGTCGTCCGCCTACACGTTCACCCACGCGAAGTCGGTCGTGATCGACAGCGCCAAGGTGCTCGTCATGACGATGAACCTCACGCAGAACAACTCGAACCGCGAGTTCATCGCGACCGACGGCGACCCGGCGGACGTGGCCGCCGCCGAGCAGCTCTTCGCCGCCGACTTCGCGGGCGCGGCGGTCAGCATCGACAGCAAGCTCATCGTTTCGCCGCAGCGGGCGCAGCCCAAGGACCCGCGGACGCGCCTCGGCGACCTGATGGCGAGCGCGAAGACCTCGCTCGACGTGGAGGTGCAGGCCCTGAGCGACACGTCGATCACCGGCGCCATCGTCGCCGCCCACAAGCGCGGCGTCGCGGTGCGCGTGGTCGTGTCCGGCGACCCCGGCCAGAGCGACGGCGAGGTGAACGCGGTGAGCGACCTCAAGGCGGCGGGCGTCCCGCTCCGCGGCGTGCTCACCCCGTACATCCACTCCAAGGTCGTCGTGGTCGACGGCACGAAGGTGTTCGTGGGAAGCCAGAATTTCACGGTGACGGCCCTCACGCAGAACCGCGAGATCGGCGTCGTGACCGACAATGCGGTCGAGGCGAAGAAGGTGGACGACGTCATCGCCGGCGACTTCCAGGCGGGCTCCCCCTTCTAAGGGCTTCCCAAGTGGCCGGCGGCTGGCTATGGTGGCCACCGTTTCGGTTCTGGTGGTCGTAGCTCAGTTGGTAGAGCGCCGGATTGTGGCTCCGGCTGTCGCGGGTTCAAGCCCCGTCGATCACCCCAGTTTCTCATCTCAGCGGCACGTGAGCGAGAGCGCAGGCCAACAGCATACGGCGCTGCGACTCTCGCTTTTCTTTACCCGGGGTGCCGGGGAGAGGCAGGATCGGCCGATGCGCCGCCTGCCTCGACTCGCTCGACTCGTGACGGCCCTCGCCGCGCCAGCCCTCGTCGCGCTGTCCTTCGCGTGCGCCGGTTGCGCCCACGAGAAGCTGCCGCCGCCGGTCGCGCTCCGCGCCGACGCCCAGAACGTCGAGATCATCAGCGAGCCGCCGAACCCGGAGATCTACGAGCCCGCGGGCGAGGTGACGGCGAAGATCGTCGGGCGCGACAACTCGGTTTCCCTTCGCGAGGCGTTCAACACCCTCCGCAACCAGGCCGCCGCGAAGGGCGCGACGTTCGTGGCCGTCGACGAGATCTCCTCGACTGCCGCGTGGGATCTGAGCGGCCGCACCATCCTCACCCTCGTCGGCACCGCCTACCGGACGAAGTAGCTACTTCGCGCCCTTGTAACGGATGGGCCGGAAGAGCCGGCCATCGGAGATGCGCAGGGTGGTCTCGTTCACGACCGTGAACGTCGAGATCTTCTCCGACGCGGTCGTCCCGCAGCGCGACTCCTGGAGGATGTGCGCGGTCCCGCGCTCCTTGTCCGCCCACCCGCCGAAGAGCATCACGTGGCCCGCGCCGTTGAGCGCGTCGCCCGGCTCGAGGTCGTCGACGGCGATGAGCGAGCTCACGTGCGTCGAGTAGGGAGCGAGCGTGCGCGTGGTCTCCCCCGGCGGAGCGAGCCCCCACGACCACGAGACGAACCCCGAGCAGTCGCTGCGATAGTCGTCCCAGTCGTCGGTCTTCGCGCCGCCGTTACGGACGCAGGTGCCGCCGCAGATCACGTCGTGACCGCCGTTCGGCCCGCCGCAGTACGGCATGTCGACGTCGATCCACTGCCTCGCGCGCGCCAGCGTCCGCGCCGACCACGAGGAGTCGCTCGCCGGCGCCGAGGGCGTGGTCTGGACGGGGTCGGGCTCGTCCGCCTCGTCGGCGCCCCCGTTCTCGCCGGGATCCGCGGTTCCGGCCGCATACGACCGGCGCCCGTTGGTCAGGACTGATGGATCGTCGCTGCACCCCTGACCCAGGACGCCGACGGCCAAGAGTGCGAAAAGGTAGCGAAACGTACGCACGAGCCACGGAGAGAGCACGCGCCGTGCCGGCGCGGTGTCGGAAAAGACGGCTCAGCCCGCGGACTTCCACGTCCGGTACGCCACCGCGCCCGCGCGCGAGATGTCGTCCGAGTCGGCGCTCGCGGCGATGTCGGTCGCCGCGCCGCTCGCCATGCCGAGCGTCGCCGCCAGCAGACCGGACTCGAGGGCCACCAGGTCGTAGCCGCCTTCGAGGACGAGGGCGATTCGCCCCTCGGCGCTCCGGTCGGCGACGCCGCGGAGGCTGCGGGCCATCCATCCGAACGCGTCCGCCGTGAGCGCCATCTCGGCGAGCGGATCGCGCGCCGAAGCATCGAACCCGGCGCTCACGAGCACGAGCTCGGGCGCGTATTCCTCGAGCACGGGGAGGATGACGCGCTCGAAGGCGGCCCGGTAGACCGCGTCACCACCGCCGGCCGTGAGCGGCACGTTGACGGTGTAGCCCGTGCCGTCGCCGGTGCCGGTCTCGGCGACCGCGCCGGTGCCCGGGTAGAACGGGTATTGATGCGTGGAGACGTAGAGGACGCTCGGGTCCGACACGAACGCGTCCTGCGTGCCGTTGCCGTGGTGCACGTCCCAGTCGACGATCGCGACGCGCTTCACGCCGCGTGCGCGCGCATGGGCGGCGGCGATCGCCACGTTGTTGAGGAGGCAGAACCCCATCGCCTGTCCTGGCCGCGCGTGGTGGCCGGGCGGCCGGACGAGGGCGACGCCGCGTTTCACGGGGCCATCGAGCAGCGCGTCGACGAGAGCGATCGTCCCGCCGGCCGCGAGCTCCGCGGTCGCCACGCTCTCCGGGCCGACGTAGGTATCCGCGTCGATGTAGCCTTGCTCGCCGCTCAGGGTGCGCAGCCAGTCGAGGAACTTCGGGTCGTGGACCCTCGCGAGCTCCTCTTCGGTGGCTCGGCGCGGCTCGATCGACGCGAACGACAGCTCGGTCCGTTCGATGGCGGCGACGGCCGCTTCGAGCCTTTCCGGGCGCTCGGGATGGTATCCGTTCGAGCGGTGACGGAAGAACCGGGGGTCGGAGAGAAGAACGGCGTCAGTCATGAGTTGCCGCTGAAGCGTGCACGATGATAGCGTCTTCGAGCAGTTTCCAAGAAACGTTCCGAGGGCGGAATGCGAAACAAAATCATCGCAGTCAACGCCGTGATCGTGCTCATCGTGGGGCTGCTCGCCTTCGCGATTGTACGCACGCAAATCGCGGCCGAGACAAGCAGTACCGATCAGCTGAAGAGAAGTGCGCGACGTGACGTGGCCGGAGCTGCAGCCCAGCTCCAGCTCGACGGGTTGCGTGCGGAGCGGTGGCTCACCGCAAAGGCCAACGATCCCGCGACGCGCGGGGCGCTGGGCAGAGCGACCGCGGACGCCCGCGCCGACGCGGCGCGCCAGCTCTGCGATCAGATTGCGAGCACGGCCGCCGGGGCGCTGGGGGCCAAGCCCTCGATCGTCGCCATGGTCGACACGGGCGGAAGGATCGTGGGCCGGAACGGCTCGGACCTGAACCGCGGCGACGACATCGGGTCGACGTACCCGGCGTTCAAGGCGGCCATCGCCGCCGGCCACTCGGGATCGGACGTGTGGACGTCGAAGGGCGACCAGTACATCGCGTCCTACGCGCCGGTGCGCTCCGAGGACCGTCCGGCCGGGATGCTCATCATCGGCATCGCGATCAACGACGCGCTCGCTCGCGTCAACGAGACCACGACGGGCCGCGGGGTCCTTCTCGTCTCCGCGGCGGGCGACGTCGTGGCCGCCACGAACAACGCGAGCGGCGAGGTGCGCACCGCCGTCACCTCCGGCGCGGGCGACGTGAAGAGCGCGCTCGGCACCGGCACCGTGATCGGCGGCGGCTCGGGCGACGTCATCTACGCGGCCGCCCCGCTCGCCGGGTTCGGCGACGGCAAGAGCACCGCGGTGGTCGCGGCCGCCCCGGCGTCGCTCCTTCCGAGCACCGGCGCGATCCCGCTCTCGATCCTCGGCGCGACCGCCCTCGGTCTCGTGCTGGTCATCGCCGGCGGCTGGTTCCTCGGCAACTACATCTCGCGGCCCATCGCTTCGCTCGAGGAGGGCCTCCTCATGATCCTCAACGGGCAGACCGACAAGCGCTTCGAGCTCGATCACGCGGAGCTCGGCGGCCTCGCCTTCCGCATCGATCAGCTGCTGAACCAGCTGATGGGCGTCGAGGAAGACAACACCGACGACGAGGGCCGCGTCTCGAAGGCGCCGACCGCGGCGAGCTTCGGTGATGCGCTCGCCGTCGACCGCAGCGCCAACAGCGCGGCGGGGGTCGACGTCGATGCCGCGCGTCTCGCGGCGGAGCCCGAAGGCGCGTACTACGCGCGGCTCTACGGCGAGTACATCGCGGCCAAGAAGGCGCTCGGCGAGCCGGTCGACCACATCACCGACGCGACCTTCAGGACGCGCATCCAGGGCATGGAGCAGGACGCGCAGACCAAGCACGGCCGTCCCGTCCGTTATCAGGTGCAATCGAACGGCCGCGAGGTCGTTCTTCTCGCCGTTCCGCTCTGAAGAACGACGTGCACGGTGCGCGGAGTGCCTTAGTGTAGGAGCCCACATGGGCCTGTTCGATTTTCTGAAGAGCAAAAATGGCAGCAGCAGCAAGGACGGCGAGAAGAAGCCGGAGCCTGCAGCCAGGAAGTCCAATGCCGCGGCCCGCTGGGCCGAGGCGGCGGGAAGCAAGCGTGCACAGGCTTACGACCGCCAGGAAGCCATCCAGGAGCTGTGCAAGCTCCGCTCTCCCGAGGCGGTCGAAGCGCTCCTGAAGCGTTTCACGTTCGCGACCGATCCCTCGATCACCGATCAGGAGGAGAAGGAAGCGGCGTTCGAGGGCATCGTGGCCGCGGGGCGTGACGGCATCGAGCCCGTTCGCGCCTTCGCCGCGCGGGCCGAGAGCGTGTCGGCGCCGATCCGGATCCTGAAGGCGGTCCTCAACGAGGACGAGGTCGTCGAGGAGCTGCTGGTCTGGCTCGCGCGCTGGGACACCGAATACGCCAAGTTCGTCGACCCGAAGCTCCAGGTGCTCCAGGCGCTCGAGGAGTACAAGCACCCGAAGATCCGTGCGGCGGTCGAGCCGTTCCTGCAGGACTTCACCGAGCAGGCGCGCCTCCACGCGGGCGTCGCGACCCTCGCGCAGGACGATCCCGAGGCGGTCGGTCCGCTCCTCGCCGCATTCCTCGAGGAGGAGAGCGTCCGCATCCGTGGCCGCATCGCCGACGGGTTCATCGCGAAGGGCTGGGACGTCCCGGAAGAGCACCGCGACGCGATCCGCAAGGTCCTGCCGTCGCAGTACGCGATCGACGGCACCGGCCGCTTCACGAAGCGCTGAGAAGCCCGGAGCGCGACGACAAACGAAGAAGAGGCGGCCGGTCACCCGGTCGCCTCTTCTTCGTTGTCGGTGTCGTGCTCGTACGCGCCTAGGCGCGGATCACTCGCTGACGATCGGCTTCGGGAAGGAGAACCCGGCGCCGATGAACACCATCTGGTTGAACTTGAAGGTGCGATCCTCCGCGTCCACCTTGTTGTCCGGGAAGCCCTTGTCCGGACCGGTGCCGCGCGAGTCGAACCCGCCGCGGTTCCAGGAGAACGGATAGGCGCGGTACTCGAAGTTCACGCTCACCAGGCTCGACGCGTAGAGCGTGAGCCCGAGGCCGAACGACGGAGCGACCGCGGTGCGCGTCTCGGTCGCGAACGACGCGGGCGTCGTGCACGACGTGCAGTCCTTGCGCTCGCGGACGCCGACGAAGGCCACGCCGCCGTGGAGGTAGAGGTCGGTGTCGACGAACAGCTTCTGGAACAGGGCGAGCTTCCCGCGGAACGGGCTGAACGTGACCTGCGGGGTCGCCATGTACTTCAGCTGACCGGTCTGGTCCGAGTACGACTGGACGTTCTTGCCCGGAAGGTTCGTCGCGGTGCGCGAGTTACGCGGCGCCGTGGCGTCGATCTTCTCGGTCAGGTCGGTGTCCGCGTTGATGATGGCATAGCCACCGAACACGCCGACTCCGAGCCAATCGAAGATGTTGTACTGGACGCGGCCGGCCAGGAAGAACGGCCGCTCGTACTCGAAGAGGAGGGGAAGCCCCGCGCCGATGGCGACCTCGAAGCGCTGCTGCCGGTAGAGACGGAGCTTGCGAACGGAGGGGGCGCCGGCGAGCGGGCCAGTGATCTGGAGCTCCTGCGCCTGCGCCGGCTTCGACACGGCCGTGACGGCGCCGAGCGCGAGCACGGCCGCGACGGTCGCGCCTGCCTTGGAGAGCGTTGCCTTGATCCGGGTCATCGTGGTGGGCCTCAGCATGGTCGCGGGGATCATCACTTCGGCAACCGATACTCCCAGCTGAACGGCAGGAAGACGCTGATGCCGAGCTGGGCTTGGAAGTTGTTGGTGAGCGGCTTCTCGCCGTACCAGGTATTGGGGTTACGCTGCTCCGACTGCGTGGACGCGACCGAGGTGGCCTCGAGCTGCTCCACGTAGATGTAGTCGCGGAGCTCTGCGGTCACGGCGAACCAGCGGTTCAGGAACACGCGGAGGCCGATGCCGAGCGACATGGCGAGGCGCCAGTCGTAATCGAACTTGCGGTTGTCCGGGTCGATGACCGCGATCGGACGCGAGCGAATCGCGCCGACGCCGCCGACCAGGTAGCCGTCGTAGTGGAAGATGAACTGCTGGAATCCGGAGAACTTTCCGTAGATCGGCACATAGGTGAAGTTCACCGTGCCGGCCGCCTGGTACTCGTTCAGCGGCACCGCGAGACGGGTCGCGCGGCGGTTCTGGAAGTTGAAGTCCGAGTCGCTGTTGAACGGCTGGTGGAACGTGCCGTTCAGGCCGATCGCGAGCACGTTCGTCAGGTAGTAGTTCACGCCGAGACCGGGCCCGCCGTGACCGACGAACTGGTCGTTCATGCTGAAGCTCCAGTAGGGCATCAGCTCCACGCGATGGCGGCGCAGCGCGTAGATCTGCTGGACCGCGTAGACGTCCGCCTTGACGTCCTTCTTCGCCGCGGCCTGGATGTCGCCCGCCTTCGGACAGGCCGAGGGGTCGATCTCGCAGATGCCACCACCGCTGGCCGGCGGAGTCGCCGTGCCAGGGTCGCCGCCCGGAGGCGCCGCCGGAGCGTCACCACCTGCTGCCGGCGCGCCTGCAGGCGCGTCGATGTCACCGAGATCGCCACCCGCGGGTGCGGGGGCAGGAGCCGGAGCCGGGGCCGGGGCAGTCGGCGCGGGCTTGGGCTTTCCACCCGGCTTCTTCGGCTGCGCAAAGGCAGCCTGTGGCAACAGCATGACTGCTGCCATGAGGAGCCAGATTCGAGCCTGCTTCATCGAGAGACCCCTTTGGTTTCGTCGTGCAAGGGAACGGGAGAGACTGGGCTAACGCGTGAGAAAAATTGGGGATTCAGGCTTCTTGCAAAACCGCGGGGCACGTTATCACGAACGTTTTCAGCGGAGCAATCTGTAAAAAGTCTCAAACTGCACACAGCTCTTTGCGGGCCTGGTTGAAAGCAGATCCTCGGCGGCTTTTCACGCGGCTACGACCTCGTCGTCGTCGCGCCCGAAGAGTGCCTCGACGAAGTCGACGGCGACGAATTCTCGGAGATCTTCGGCGCGCTCGCCAAGCCCGATGTAGCGGACCGGGACCTTCAGCTCGTCGCACACGCCGAGCACGACGCCGCCCTTCGCCGTGCCATCCAGCTTCGTCAGGATGAGGCCGGTGAGCTCCAGGGCGTCCTTGAACAGGGCCGCCTGGGTGAGGGCGTTCTGGCCCGTCGTGGCGTCGAGGACGAGGAGCGTCTCGTGGGGAGCGCCGTCCATCGCCTTCGCGATCGTGCGCTTCACCTTCTTGATCTCGTCCATCAGGTTCACCTTCGTGTGAAGGCGTCCTGCGGTGTCGACGAGGAGCACGTCCGCGGGGCCTTCCTGGGCGCGCTTGGTCGCCTCGAAGGCGACGGCCCCGGGATCGGAGCCCTCCTTGCCCTTCACGACCTCGGCGCCGACGCGCTTGCCCCAGACCTCGAGCTGCTGGACGGCGGCGGCGCGGAACGTGTCGCCGGCCGCGAGGATGACCTTCTTGCCGTCCGCGTTCCACTTGGTCGCGAGCTTGCCGATCGTGGTCGTCTTGCCGACGCCGTTCACGCCGACCATCAGGACCACGATGGGCTTCTGCTTCGAGCCGCGGACGCTGAGCGGTCCAGGCGGGCCGCTCTGGGATTCGGTGAGGATCCGCGTGGCCTCGGCCCTGAGCGCGGCCCACACGGCGTCGGAGTCGGAGAGCTCGTTCTTCGCGAGGCGCTCGCGAAGGCGGGCGAGGATGGCGTGGGTCGTCTTCACGCCGACGTCGCTCGTGAGCATGACCTCCTCCATCTGTTCGAGGATGGCCGGGTCGATCTCGGTCTTGCCGACGAAGATGGCCTTGAGACGGGCCATGAACCCGCCGCGCGTCGCCGCGAGGCCCTTGCGCAGGCCCGCGACGTCCTTCTTCGACGCGACGGGCGGCGCCGCGGTCGTCGGCTCGACGGGGACGGGAAGGTCGCCGATCGAGTCGGAGGGCAGCACGTCGGTCGAGGGCAGGGACTCGACGAGCGGCGGCTTCCGCCCGGCCTGCGCCTTCTCCACCGAGCGCGTCGTGTCGGCGGGCGCGGTCCGCGGGCCGCGCGTGTCACGCTTGTCTGCAGCGGCGGGCGGCGCCTCCGTCTTCTTGCGGAAGAACAGCAGGTAGACCAGCACCGCCACGACCGCGATGACGACGAGGACGATGCGCAGGTTGTCCATGGGGCCGGGGCCACTTATATGGAGCGCTCGGGTGGGGCGTCAACGACGGTCGACGGCTTCGCCACTTTCCGGTGCGGGTGCAGGATTGTCCTTGGCCCGATCGGTGGCGGCCCCGGGCGCGATGGCGGGCGCCATGCGGTCGATCTCGCCCTCGAGCCGCGCGTCGACCTCGCCGCCGCCGAAGACGGCCTTCTCCACCGCGTCGGCCCAGCGTGCGGTCTGCGCGTCCTCCGCGGCCGTTCGACGCACGTGCCCGGGCGTCGGCTCGGGTCTCACGTCGAACGGCTTGCCGCGTGCGCGCGCCCATTTCACGAGGCGTGCGAGGACCGCCCTGCGGCGCAGAACGAGGGCGATCGACAGCTCGCCCGCCGCCGGCAGGTTCTGCGCGAGGCGCGCGTGCAGCGGCGCCTCGGCGGCCATCTGCTCGTCGCCGACGAGCCCGGGTAGCCCCTCGAAGCGAAAGGACCCGCCCGCGTCGGTGAGGGCGGAAGCCAGCACCGTTCGCCCGTCGAAGGTGCCGCGCTCGATCCACACGCGGGCGCCGCGCACGGGCGTCCCCTCGTGGGCATCGACGATCGTGCCTCGCCAGCCGACCTCGCCGCGCCCGGCCGGCCTCACCACCTCGAGACGCGGCTTACCGATGTCCTTCATGATGTCCGCCTTCACGGGCGCCGGCTCGGGCTTGCTCCGCTTCGACGCCACGCGCCCGACCAGGAAGAACGCGAGGACCGCGATGCCGGCGAGAAGGACGGGGAGCCTCGAGAGGAGGCCCGGACCCCGGATCGGGATCTTCACGACGAGGTCGCCGAGGGCCTCGTACCAGGGGGCGCTCGCCACGTAACGGAGGCGCACCGGCATCTCGGCGCCCTGCGCCGCGAAGGTGAGGGTGAGATGCGCCACCCCGCGCTCCACGGGGGCGGCGCCGACGACCGTGTCGCCGACGCGCGCCTCGACCGTGCCCTCGGCCACGGGGCCCGTCGTCGCGCCGACCTCGACATCGAGCGGGATCCCGTCCTCGGGGACGCGCGCGGTGAGCTCGCCGCGCTCGGCAGCGTCGGAATGCAGGGTCACCTTGACCCGGCGCTCCACCTCGGCAACCTGCTGCGCGAAGGCGGTCTGCGCGTCTCCCGCGAACGAGACCCGGAGCACGCCTCGCCCGGGCGGCCCGAGCCGCGCGGTCTCGACCACGAAGCGCGCCCGTCCCGACGTGTCGGTGACGGCGCGTCCGAGGTCGGCGTCCTTCTCGTTCCCGAGCGTCAGCGCGAGGCCTTGCTTCGCGAGGGTGGCGCCGTCCTCCTCGACCAGCGCGGCGGCCTCGAGCTCCACCCGCGGGCTGTCGAGGGAGATCACGCGCGGAGTGGGATCGAAGCGCAGTAGGAGCGCCTGCCGCGAGAGATCGAACGCGGCATCGAGATCGGCGGCATCGACGAGGCCCGAGCCCTTCCACGAAAGGTGGGCGAGGTGACGGTCGGGCACGAGCCGCGCGCGGAAACAGAAGCGTCCGCCCTCGTCGGTGACCGCCGCGATGTCCGGCGCGTCGGGCGTGCCGACGACGCGCACGCCGTAGGCCGCGGGTGCGCGATCGGCGGCCCTGTCGCACGACCGCGCCGCGCGCACCCCCTCGAGCACGCGCGGGTCACGGGGATCGCTCTCGCGCACGACGTGGACGAGCACCGTCTCGCCGGCCAGCGGCTGTCCGGCGTCGTCGACGAGCGTGCCGGTGAGGACGAGATCGCCCTGATCGCGCGTGGCGTGCGCGGTCAGCTTCGCGCTGCCCCTCACCCGGATACGTAGGCCCTCTGCACGTGCAGTGGAGGTGAGCGGGAACGTTAGCGCCCAGACGACCACAAGAAGTCGTACGAGCCGGTGGAAGCTGCGTCGGTTCATGAAGTTTCCGTCGCCGCCGCTCGTCGATCGGAGGCCGAGCGAGAGGGCCGCGGAGTCGCCCGTGAGCTCCCGAACACTAGCGAAAAGGGAGTGCGAGCGCGCCTGCAATGCATGATAGCTTTTGGACGTCGATGCTCTGGACCGGCCAGCGCGCCATGAAGTGTTGGACGAAGAGCATCGCGCTCGCGACCGTGGCGGTCGTGACGACGCTCACCCCCACCGTCGCGCGAGCCGACGCGGACCGCGTCCGCTTCCTCGCCGATAAGCTCAAGTCGGACGACTTCCGCGTGCGCACGAACGCGGCGCTCGCGCTCGGCGCAACGAGCGACGACCTCGCCGTGGAGCCGCTCTGCCAGGCGCTGTCCGATGGCAGCGAGGTCGTTCGCCAGGCCTCTGCGGTCGCGATGAAGCGCCTCGGCAAGCCCCAGGCGCTCGGCTGCCTGAAGGACCGCGCCTCGCGCGAGGGCGACGATGCGGTGAAGAGCGCGATCGCCCGCGCAATCGAGTCGCTCCCGGCCGCCGGCGGAAGCGACGACGCGATCAAGAACAACCCGAACGCGAAGTACTACATCGCGATCTCGTCCATCTCGAACGCGACCACCCGCTCGCAGGTCGAGGTGGAGTCCGTCGTGATGAAGGCGATCAAGGCGAAGCTCGAGGCCGCCGGCAACGTGCAGATCGCGCCGCCGAAGGAGAGCGCGGACAGCGCCCGCGACGCGATGAAGAAGCGGAAGCTGAACGGCTTCTACCTCGCCGTCGCCGTCGACCGCTTCGACTACTCCGGCGGCAATCTGCGGGTGAAGGTGAAGATCGGCGTCTTCACGTATCCAGGCAAGTCTCTCCTCGGCAACGTCGACAAGGGCCTGACCAAGGAAGGCGTGTCGTCCGGCGACAAGTCATCGGAAGATCAGCTCCTTGATCTCGCCGCGGGCCTCGCCAGCGAGCAGTTCGCGCAAAACGCGAGCGCATTCCTCTAAGGACACGACACGATGACGACCTCTTCGACCGCCCCCAGCTCCCCCGTTCCCAGCACCCCCGCGCAGCCCGTGAGGTACAAGCGGAGCCTCAAGAACTACCTGCTGGACCCCCGGTTCCAGCTGAAGTGGACGGGCATGATCATCGGGGTCGCCTTCGTGATCAGCGCGATCATGGGCGTGTTCCTTTACCGGACGACCAGCGAGGTCACCGCGCAGAGCCACAAGGTCATCGCCCAGGGCGAAGGGCTCATCAAGGAGAGCCAGAAGAACTCCGACCTCGTGAAGATGCAGATCAAGGAGCAGTACGCGGACGCCCCGGAGCTCGCGAAGAGCTTCGCGAAGGGCGCCGAGGAGCTCGATCAGGAGATCGAGACGAAGCACCGGCAGCTGCTCGCGCAGCAGCAGCTGACGATCTCACAGCAGAACACGATGCTCCGTTCCCTCGTGGCGGGCCTCGCGCTGCTCGTCGTGCTCATCGGCGTCCTCGGCATCTACTTCACGCACAAGGTCGTCGGCCCCATCTACAAGATGAAGATGCTGCTCCGGCAGGTGGGTGACGGGAAGCTCAACTTCCACGGCAAGCTTCGCAAGGGCGACGAGCTCCAGGACTTCTTCGAGGTCTTCGCGCAGATGGTGGAGAAGCTGAAGGACCGTCAGCGTCGCGAGGTCGAGGAGCTCGAGTCCGCGATGTCTGCCGCCCGGCAGAGCGGCGCGAGCGAGGAGGCGATCGGCAAGATCCAGCACGTCCGCGACGAGATGAAGGCCGCGCTCGACGTCTGAGTCGTCCGGGTCAGGGCGGCTTGGGCAGCGACAGCACGCGCCCGTCGCCGAGCGTCACGAACACGTGGGTCGCGTTCAGCGCGAGGCCGCGGGGCGCGACCACCTTGTCGAGCACCACCTCGGGCGCGCCCCCCGTCACCGAGGCGCGGGGCGCGCGTAGCACGGCGTTCGCGTCGGCCACCGCGAAGTACACGTGCTGCGCGTCGACGGCGAGCGCCCGCGGGATGCCTGGCGCCGTCGTGACGACGCTGGAAGGCGCCTGGTCGACGAGCGTCAGACCCTTCGAGCGCACCTCGTGCGAGCTGACGGTCGTGAAGTAGACGCGCATCGGATCGATGGCGAGCGAGGTGACGCCAGGCACGGTCCACGTGAGCGTCGGCTGGAAGTCGGTCTTCTGCGCGCGCGTGATGCCGTCGGTCGTCGCGTACCAGGCGCCGAGCCCGCCCGGCTCCGCGATGAGGATCGTGCCGGTGGAGGGCAGGGTCTTCTCGGTGAGCTTGCCGCCGCCGCAGCCGAGCTCCCCTCCGCCGACCGGGCAGTACGCGAGGACGGCGCCGCGCAGGATCGCGAGGGTGTCCGGCATGCGGAGCACCGCGCCCACCTGCATGTCATTGGTGGGGATCGCCGGCCTCGTTCCCGCGTCGGGCGCCGCCGCGATCGCTCCGAAGTGAACGCCGTTGCCGGACGCGAAGTAATACGTCGGCCCGTAGAGCCGCAGGCTGTGGGGCGCGTCGATGGGTCCCGCCATGCTCACGGGCGCTCCGGCCGGACGCCCTCCAGTGATGTCGACGCGCCGCACGAGGCCGACCGCGACGCGTGCGGTCGTCCACAGCACGTGATCGTCGTCGGCCGCGATCTCGTCGGCCTCGATCTCACCGCGTGCGAGCTCGCAGACGCCCTGCGCGTTGCACGCGCCCGTCGACGCGTCGACGTCCGTTGCCGCCTCCGGCGCCGCGCCGTCCGGGCCCGCGTCGGCCGCCATGACGGGCGCATCAGCCTCGCTGAAGCTGGAACAAGCGAAGGCGGTGACCGACCCGAGGAGCGCCGCGCCAACGGCGATCATCGCCGGCCGGCTCGCCGCGCGTGAGAGCACCGAGCCCATCCCGACGATCATACACGCAGCGCTCGGTCAGACGTCGTTCTCCGTGAACGCCCCCGCAATCCATTCGAGGACCGGCGCGCCCGCCTCGTCCTCGGTGACCGCCGCGACGTCGATGCGGACCCGGCGCACCTCGGGCATCTTCTTCAGGCGCCCTCGCCAGAGCGCCCGGACCGCGCGGAGCAGGAGCCGGCGTTTCGTCACCGAGATGCTGGCGAGCGGCTTCTCGAAGGAGCCCGGGCCGCGCGCCCGCACCTCGACGACGACGACGAGGTCCGCTTTCTTGGCGACGATGTCGACCTCGAGCGCGCCGATCCGTACGTTCCGCCAGAGGATGCGGAAGCCGTTGCGGACGAGCGTCTGGGCCGCGAGCGTCTCGGCGTCGCGGCCCAGCTGATGGCGGGCGGGAAGGGGAGAAGAGCGGGCTACGCGCGGCTTTTCAGCCGCCACACTTCTTCGTGGCCGGGTCGCAGTCGCCCTGGTTGCACGCGGTGTCGCGGTTGTACGCGGTGTCGTTCTTGATGCAGTAGGAGCCGGTCAGGCCCTCGTTGCCGCGGCCAATCGAGGTGACGAGCGGCGTGCAGGCGAAGCCGTCCGGGCAATCGCAGAACGTCTGATCGCCCGGCTTGTCGCCGTTGATGTCGGCGCAGCGGCACGAGCAGTAGACGGCCTTGTCGGCGGCGCGATCGACGCACTGCGGGGGCACCGACGCCTGCTTGGACGGGTCGACGAAGCTCGTCGGGTCACCGGGGTTGGCGAGGCCGGTGATCTTGTCGGCGGTGCCGGGGACGGTGCACGGGTCGGCGCCGGTCGGCGCAACGCCGCTCGCCGACTGGCCGTACGGGCAGGAGGCGCGACCGCGGAAGTGATTGACGAGGCAGATTCGCGTCCGGCACTGGAAGCTCTTCGACTCGACGTTCACTTCGTTCTCGTTGAACCCCGTGAAGCTCGGATCGTACTCCTGCTCCGGGGTGCACGGATCGCCGACGCCTTCGTCCTTGCATGCGGGGATGGCCGTCAGGAGGGCGGTTCCTGCGAGGAAAGCCGTCAGAATCGCTCGCTTCATCGGGCCGAACGCTAGACGTTCGTTGTGATCATCGTCAAGCATGACTTGTCCTCGGTCATGGCCGGGCCTCCGCCCGCCCGTCACGACCGCGCGGCAGCGGGAGGTTCTTCGCGTCCGCGCCGTCGCCCGGCGGGCCGCGGCCTCGCGTCTCAAGCACGTCCCGCGTGACTCGCGCGCGCGTCCCCGGCCACCGTCGAGTAGCGTCCATCCAAGCGTCGGCTGGTCTCGGGGGTCTCCTGTGCCGAGGGACCGGCCCCCTAGCTCGGCAAAACGCCTTGACAAAGCGGAATACGCCTCCGTAACATTCCGCGGCCCGCCGGTATCATCTTACTGTTTTCGTTCAGCTTTTTTCGACATGGTTGCGGCCCAGCTGGAGTCCTGACGGCGACACTCCACCCGCTCTCGTCGATCTTCTCACGCCACTCATCAAGTTTCGTTCACCTCGTTCTCAGTCCCCGAGGGATCACCGGAATGCGTCACTCGATTCTCCGAAGCGTCCGCAGCGACCTTCGTAAGCTCCTCGTCGTGTCGGGCGCCGCCCTGCTCTCGCTGTCGCTCGTCAGCTCGCAAGCGGCCGCGCAGAAGCCGAAGGGCAAGCCGCCCGCCGCCGGCAAGCCGGCCGGCAAGCCCGCCGCCAAGCCCGCGGCCAAGCCGGGTGGCAGCGAGGCGATCGAGCTCGACGAGCCCGCGGCGCCCGCGACCGCTCCGGCGACCGCCGCCGCGCCGTCGGGCCCGCCGCCCGTCGCCGGTCAGATGACCGAGCAGGCCGCGCAGGCGAAGCGCCTCTTCGACGGCGAGAAGTGGGGCGACGCCTCGCTCGCTCTCTATCGCGTCTACAAGGGCGAGACCGGTGACGACGAGGGCAACAAGCAGCTCGCGCAGTACCACCTCGCGATCTCGCTCTACCGCCTCAAGTTCTACCAGGCGGCCTACGGCATCTTCTCCGAGATCGCCGACAAGCCGAACCACCTGAAGTTCAACGAGACGCTGCTCTGGCTGGCGAAGCTCGCGACCGACCTTCCGGAGCCCGCCGACATCGTCGAGCGCGTCGGCAAGTACAACGACGCGGCGATCGACAAGTTCAACAACGCCAACCAGCGCGAGCTGTACTGGCAGCTGAACTACCTGCTCGGCCGGTACAAGTACCGTAACCGCCAGTACGACGAGGCCCTCCGCCTCTTCGGCAAGGTCGATCGCCACTCGAAGTACTACATCAAGGGTCAGTTCTTCGGCGGCATCAGCAACGTCCAGCTCCGCAAGAGCGTGCCGGCGGTGCAGTCGTTCCAGAAGGTCGTCGGCGCGATCGACGAAGGCGTCGAGGGGCTCGAGGACGAGGACCGCATGCGCGACCTCGCGTTCCTCTCGATGGCCCGCACGTACTACTCGGCCTCGGTTCGCCTCGACGAGAACAACGCCCCGACGATCGACAGCTCGAAGCTGAGCGCCGCGGTCAAGTACTGGAACAAGGTCGACGTCGGCAGCGAGTACTGGCTCGACGCGCTCTTCGAGGAGTCGTGGGCCTACTTCATGGCCGGTGACTACGCGCACGCGCTCGGCAACGTGCACACCATCCAGTCGCCGTACTTCCCGAACTCGTACTACCCCGAAGCCGACGTCCTCAAGGCCGTCATCTACTTCGCCAACTGCCAGTACGACGACGCCGAGATCATCGTCGCCAAGTTCCAGTCGAAGTATCAGCCGATCTACGACGACCTCAACAAGGTCCTCGCCCGCTTCAAGGGCGACGAGGCCGACGAGCCCTTCTACAAGTTCCTGAAGGACGTCCGCGACGAGAAGGCCGACCTCCCGCCGCGCATCAAGATCGTCGTTCACAACGCGCTCTCCGATCGCCAGCTGCTCCGCCACCTCTCCTACGTCCAGGTCCTCGACGACGAGGGCAAGCGCTTCGGCAAGGCGCCGGGCAGCTTCCGCGACTCGCCGCTCGGCAACGACGTCAAAGACTCGCTGCAGCTCGCACGCGACATCGCCGTTCGTAACGCCGGTCAGCTCGCTCGCGAGCGCTACCAGCGAAATCTCGACGAGCTCAATGAGCACCTTCGCGACAGCGCGAAGATCTTGATCGACATCAACTCCGCGAAGCGCAATCAGCTCGACGCGGCCATCGCCGGCTCCCAGGTCACGTCCCAGGAGTCCGAGCGCAACATCGTCAAACCCGACGAGGAGCACGTGGTCTGGCCGTTCGACGGCGAGTACTGGCGTGACGAGCTCGGGTTCTATCGACAGACGATCACCTCGAAGTGCGGGAGGTAGGTTCCTGATGAAGCGAGTTCTCCAAGTAGCGGTCCTCGGAACTCTCGTTGCCGGCCTCGTGCCGTCGGCGTGGGGCGCGGACGTTTGCATCGACGAAAAGGCGAAGGCCTCCCTCAACGCGTGCGGCGGAAACGGACCCAAGGAGTTCGACGTCAGCAAGCACGGCAAGACCCCGCAGGTTAACTTCCACTCGGCGCCGCCTCCCGCGGATCTGAAGAAGCGCGACCAGCAGTCGAAGCCGAACGCACCGTCGCTCCAGGATGCTCCGCGCGACGAGCGCAAGAGCCGCCTCCAGGCGCGCCAGCGAGCGCTGCTCGTCACCGAGATCGCCGGCCTCGAGCGCCTCTTCGAAACGACGAAGAAGAACGCGCCCGATCGCCCGCAGCTCGGCCGTCGCCTCGCAGAGGCGTACGTCGAAATGGAAGCCGCCGCCTTCCGCGACAAGACGGAAGCGGAGATCAAGCGCGACGGGTTCCGTAAGACGAACCCGCAGGCCGCCGGCCAGCAGCAGACGCAAGCGAATCAGGCCGATCAGGTCATGAAGCTCGCGCGCAAGAAGGCGATCGAGAACTACACGCTCATCGTCAACGACTACCCGACGTACCAGGCCCTCGACGAGGTCCTCTACTACCTCGCGTACGAGTACGAGCAGGCGAGCGATCTCAAGAACGCGCGCTCGGTCTACTACGACCTGATCAAGAAGCGCCCGGACTCGAAGTACATCCCCAACGCGTACCTCGCGTTCGGCGAATTGTTCTTCAACGAGGCCGCCGGCGATCCCTCGAAGTGGGATCTCGCCGCGCAGGCGTACTCCGAGGTCATCACGTACCCGCCGCCGAACAACAAGGTCTACGGCTACGCCTGGTACAAGCTCGCGTACGTCTTCTGGAACAAGGGCGAGCTCGACAAGGCGCTCAACGCGTTCAAGAAGACCATCGAGTTCGGCGTCGCGTTCAACCAGCTACCGGGAGCCGCCAAGCTCGCCGACAGCGCGCGTCGCGACGTCATCCCGGTCTACGCGCTCAAGGGCGATCCCGCGCAGGCGTACAACTTCCTCCACAACATCTCGGGCGACACCGCAGGGTCGAACGAGAAGACGTACAAGATGGAGGACGACCTCGGTAACAACTACCTCGACACGGGTCACTACCCGGAGGCGATCCTTCTCTACAAGGACCTGATCGGGC
>JAQBQL010000275.1 GCA_028287035.1 Labilithrix sp.
GCGCTCCTCGTGGCGCACGGCGGCGACGCAAGCGCCCGCGCCGCGAGCTGGCCGACCCACGCCGCCCTCGCCGACCGCGAGCCGAGCGGCGCGTTCGCGGTGCGCGACGGTCGCATCGTGAAGGACGGACCCTCCTGCGACGCCACCGCGGCGCTCGCCGGCGTGTGCTCGCCCGAATGGCGTTCCGGCATGAAGCACGACTGCGCGCGCGTGATGGAGCTGACGCGGACCGCCGCCGGCGCCTGGTCGAACGCGCTCGGGGAAGCGGTGGCCGTCGAGGACGCGCTCCTGTTCCCGCTCGTGAAGGGCGCCGAGATCGCCCGCGCCGCGCGCGCCGTGCCCACCCGAGGCGAGCCGCCGCCCGCGCGTGCGGTCCTCGTTCCGCAGCGGACGCTCGGGGAGGACACGGGCGAGCTCGCCCGCACCGCGCCGCTCGCCCATGCGTACCTGGAGCGGCATCGCGAGGCCTTCGCCGCGCGCCGTAGCTCGATCTACCGCGGGCAGTCGCCGTTCGCGGTGTTCGGCATCGGGCCCTACGCCTTCGCACCGTGGAAGGTCGCGATCTCGGGCCTCCACAAGCATGCCTCCTTCGCGCTGCTCGGCCCGCGTGACGGCAAGCCGGTGATGCTCGACGACACGTCCTACTTCCTCCCGTTCGAGGACGAGGAATCGGCGCGCGCCGCCCACGAAGCGCTCTCGTCGGAGCGCGCGCGGGCGTTCCTCGAGGCGCGCGTCTTCTGGGAGGACAAGCGGCCTCTCACGAAGGCGCTGCTCCAGTCGCTCGATCTCGGGGCGCTCGCGGCGAGCCTCAGCGCTTCGCGGGCGAGACCGTAGCGGGCGCCTCGATGGCCCGCGCCTTCGCGCGCCAGAGGACGGCGGCGCAGGCCGCAGCGGCGAAGGCGGCGATCGCCCAGAACGTGATCGCCGCGTGGAAATCGCGGTTCTTGAGCAGCCAGCCGGTCATGATGTCGCCGCCGAACGCGCCGAAGTAGCCCATGAAGTCGACGAAGCCGGCGGCGGCCGCGGCGCGCTCCTTCTTCGCGTAGTCCTGCGCTGCGGTCCCGACGAGGAGGATCTGCGCGCCGTAGAGGCAGAACCCGATGCCGGCGAGACAGAGCACCGTGGGGAGCGCCCCGTACGGCGCGATCTTGCCGTACGCCAGCGTGAGGACGCCGACGAGGGCGAGCGCGATCGCGATGAGCGGCGCCCGGCGCGACTGGAAGTACGTGTCGCTGATCCATCCCGACGCGAGCGCGCCGAACGCGCCGGCCAGCGGGAACACCGCGACCTTGAGCGCCGCGACGAGGACGCCCGATCCGTGCAGCGCCTTCAGGTGGCCGGGCGCCCAGTCGAGGAACCCGTAGCGCACGATGTCGAGCCCGAAGAGCGCGAGCGCGAGGACCCAGATGCGCCCGTTGGTGAGCGTCAGCCAGAGCGTCTCGCCGAGGGGAGCATGCGGCGCATTCGCCGCGACCACCGGCATCTCCGGAGCCTCACCCGGCGCGGGCCGCTCCCGCATGCGCAGCGCGGCGTGGACGCCGACGAGCGCCAGCACCCCGGCCGGGATGTAGAAGGCGGCACGCCAGTCGTTGTGGAACGCCGTGACGAGCGCGCCCGAGGCGATGATGGTGAGCGCCGAGCCGAGCTGGTAGCTCGTGCCCACGATGCCCATCATGCGCCCGCGCTGCGTCGGCGTGAACCAGCTCGCCATCACCTTCACGGTGGGCGGCCAGCCGCCGGCCTGGAAGTAGCCGTTGATGAACCACAGCACGAGCAGCAGGGCCGCGAACGGCGCGAGCTCGGCGCGCGGCGAGACGATGCGGACCACCGAGGACACGGCGCGCGCGAAGCCGGGGAGCGAAGGGCCGAGCAGCGCGGCGATGGGCCGGGCGCTCGCGAAGAGGATGCACGCCGTCACCGAGCCGAAGATCCCGACGAGCAGGATCCGCTTCGGTCCGAAGCGCTCGGCGAGCTGGCCGTTGACGAGCTGACCGATCGCGTAGCCGACCTTCAGCGCGCCGAGCACGAAGCCCATCTGGAACGGATCGATCGCGAGCGACCGCTCGATCTCGGTGCGCGCCGGGCCGATGTTGACCCGGCACACGTAGAACATGCCGTACGTGATCCAGACCACGAAGAGCGTGCGCCACTGCGCCTTGGTGAGGTCGAGACCGCGCTTCGCAGGCATCCGCGCGCCAGACTACCCGAAGACTTTGCCCGGCTGTCGGGCGATGCGATGGTCGCGGCGTGGACCTCGCCGACGTCCCGCGCGAGACGCTCGCCATCGCCGTCCTGGTGGCGGTCACGGTGGCGGTCGGACAGCTCGCGTACGCGCTCCTCCGGCGCGCCGGCCGGCGCTCGGGGCTGCGGCTCCGCATGCAGCGGGCGCGCGACGGCGAGGCCCGCGCGGCCCGGCGGCTCGCGCAGCTGGGATTCACGGTGCTCGGTGAGCAGGTGGTGGCCGAGCACGTGGTCCAGGTCGACGACGCGCAGGTCACCGCGACGCTCCGCGCCGACTATCTCGTGACGAAGGGAAGGCGCCGGTATGTCGTGGAGGTGAAGACGGGCGCGCTCGCGCCGCGCATCGAGACGAGCGCGACGCGGCGTCAGCTCCTCGAGTACGGCGTCGCGTTCGACGTCGACGGCATCCTCCTCGTGGACGGCGACACGTGCGAGGTCCGGGCCGTGTCGTTCCCCTCGCTGCTGCGCGGACGGAGCGCAGAGGCGCCGCGCGCGTGGGGCGCTGCGCTGCCGCTGCTGCTCGCGGCGATGGTGGCGGCCGTGGTGTGGCTCGCCCGGTAGCGATCAGCCGAGCAGGTCGTCCTCGTCGAAGCGCCGGGCGTTCGCCTCGCGGACCGCCTTCACGCTGCGACCGAGCTCCTTCGCAAAGGCCGGCGACCGGGCCAGGGCGGCATCGAGCGCGGCATCGGCGCCCTTCGGGACCTCGCCGCGCGCGTTCCACGTGTCCTCGAACATCATCTCGGTCGCGGCGACCGCCAGCGACGGGAAGGCGCCGTCCGGGATCTCGCCGGTGCCGACGAGGAGGAGCCGCGTCCAGAGCGCCTTCATGGCCTGCGTGAAGACGCGCTCGAAGGACTTGCCGGTCAGCCCGACCTCGGCGCGGAGGTCCTTGGAGGAGCGGGGCGAGACCTCGCGCAGCCGCTCGAGGATCTCGAGCGACTCGTGCGGGAGCCCCACGAGCGGGTCCCCGGCGGCGCTGATCCGGCCGAGCAGGGCGTGGAACACGGGCAGCGAGAAGAACGTGGCGCGCCCCCGGAACCACTTCGCGTAGGCGACCTCGCTCGAACGCGCCATGCGCTCGCGGAGGTGCCACAGCTCCGCGACGCGCGGGTCGGCGTCCGCGTCCCACGACCACTCCATCTTGCGCCCCGGATGAAGCGCGCTCCACAGGGAGGGCGGCTCGGGCGCGTTGTCGATCGGGTAGACGAGGCAGATGCCGAGCTTCTCGACGACCGCGACGCCCTTCGCGATGCGCGCGCTCACGGCACGCTCCACAGCTCGGCGCCCTTCGGCACGTCCTCGGGCGTGACCTCGTGGAGGCGGTACATGGCGAAGGGGGGCAGCGGCCCGCGCATGTGCGCGACGTCGAGCTCCGCCTGCAGCTGGCGCGACGTTCCGTCGGCGAGGCGGAGCTCCACGGCGAACCGTCCGCGCACGGGTGCCTTGGCGGTGATGCGCGGCATGACGAGGACGCCGGCGCCCTTCGCCACGAACGCGTCTTCGACGACGAGCAGGCGCTCTCCCATGAGGCGAGCGTAACGCCATTTGGCGCGCGCGGTGCAGCGGGTGCCGCGGGGTGCCCGCCGGTGTAGGATCGGCCGCCATGAAGCGACGGCCCACGCGTCTCGGCGTCGCCGCGGTCACCGCCTGCGCGGGCCTGATGGTCGCCGCGGGGTGCGGACCGTCGGGCGGGCCCGCGGCCCTGCGGCCCGGGCGTCCCGTGCCCGTTGCGTGCGGGGTGACGCTCGCGCCCCGGGCGAGCGCGGCCGGCCTGACGAGCGGCGGCGACGACGCGGGCCCCGCGCGGCTCCCACCGCTGCCCGCCCCGGAGGCGGTCTCCACGACGACGACGCCCTCCTCGCTCCTCGTCGTCGACGTCGAGGTCCCGCTCGCCATGCTGACGCAGCAGCTCGAGGCGAAGCTGCCCCGGCGCGTGGCCGAGGAGCGTGACCGCGACATCGGGATGGCGGGCCGTCTCCAGTACACCGTCGACCGCGGGTCGGCCGCGGCGCGCGTCGAGGCCGGCGTGCTCGTCGTGGAGCTCCCGCTTCGCGTCCGCGTCGAGGCGTGCGCGAGGAGCGGCTGTTACGCGAGCTGCGCGCCCGAGATGAAGGCCTCGGCGCGCGTGCCGCTGCGCCTAGGCCCCGACTACAAGCTCCACACGTCGGCCGTCACCGTCGACGTGACGCGCGGCTGCGAGCTCCGCGTGCTGGGCGGCCTCATGAGCATCGACGTGACCCCGATCCTGCGCGGCGCGCTCGGATCGCAGACGCGCTCCGTGCAGGCCGCCATCGATCGCGAGCTGCCCGACCTGCGCTCCGAGGCCTCGCGCTTGTGGGGCGCGCTCGACAAGCCTTTCGCCCTGCCGCTCGGCGGGTGCGCGCTCCTCGCGCCCGAGGGGCTCGTGCAGGGCCCGGCCGGCGGCGACGCGGAGCTCGCCAGGCTGCGCTTCGCGCTGATGGCGCGGCCCGAGGTCCAGGTCTCGTGTGCGGCGAAGCCCGGCGCCCCCCGGCCGCTGCCGGCGCTCCGGGACGATCCCGCGCTGCCCGCGCTCTCCGACGTGCACCTCGCGGTGGTGTTGCCGGCGGGGCTGCCCGCCCGGACGATCGCGAGCCCGGACACGTTCGAGCTCGGCGCGGCGACCGCCCACGTGGAGAGCGCCGAGGGTGACGTGAAGCGCCTCGACCTCCACCTCGCTGGCGAGGCGTGCGGCGACGTCGCGGTGCACGCGTCCGGCCTCGCCTGGAACGATGCGCGGTCGCTCTCGCTCGCGGGCGTGAGCGTCGCCGAGGAGGACGTGCCGCGGCTGGATGCCTCGCGGCTCGAGGCGCCCCGTCTCGTCCGCGCGGTGGAGCATGCGGCGCTCGCCTTGCCCCTGTCCCTCGACGCGCTGCCCGGGATGGTGCCGGAGCTCGCCAGGGCCGCGAGCGACCCGCGGGTGAGCGTGACCGCGTCCGTCGAGAGCGCCGTTCCCGAGTCCGCGGAGCTCCGCGGCGTCTCGCCGGTGGCGGTGGCGCGCGTGCGGGGCGCCGTGACCCTGCGGCTCCGCTGACGCCGCTGGTACACTCGCCCCGTGTACCACCCGGAAGGACCGACGTTCCTCGAGCTGATGCAGCAGGCGCTCGCCTCGACCGAGCGCGGCTACGATCTCCTCGCGCCGAAGTTCGACCGCACCCCGTTCCGCACGCCGGACGCGGTGCTTGCCTCACTCGCGAACGCGATCGGTGCGGCGCGATCGATCGAGGCGGCGCTCGACGTGTGCTGCGGGACGGGAGCGGCGCTCGGGCGCGTGCGTGCACTCTGCACGCGCCGCGCGGTGGGCCTGGATTTCAGCCAGGGAATGCTCGACGAGGCGCGCCGGCGTCTTGCCTCGGCGCCGGGCGACGCACCCGTGGAGCTCGTGCGCGGTGACGCGATGGCGCTCCCGTTCGACGCCGAGTTCGACGTCGTGGTGAGCGCCGGCGCGTTCGGACACGTGCTGCGCGAGGACGAGGACCGGTTCGTCCACGGCATCGCGCGGGCGCTGAAGCCAGGGGGCCGGTTCGTGTTCCCCACCATGGCGATGCCGCCCGTGACGAGCGCGGCGTGGTGGGCGCTCCGGACCTTCAACGGGATCATGCGCGTGCGCAACGCCCTGCTGAAGCCCGAGTTCATCATGTACTACCTGACCTTCACCTGGCCCGAGGTGCAGCCGCTGCTCGCCCGGCACGGCCTGCGCGCGCGCCGCGCGAATCCGGCGTCCGAGCCCTGGGTCATCGTGGTCGCCGAGAAGCCGGCGTGAGCCCTGAGGTGAGCTGCTGGACCGACGGCTCGGCGCGGGCGGGCGACGGCGCCCCGGGGGGCTGGGGCTTCGTCGTGAAGGTGCCGGGCGCGCCGCCCATCGAGGGGTACGGCAGCGCCCGGGGGACGCTCGCGAAGGTCATGGAGTACCGCGCGGTCGCCGAGGCGCTCGCGGTCGTGCCGGAGGGCGCGCGGGCGGTGGTGTTCTCGGACAACCAGTCGCTCGTCGAGAACCTCGCGAAGCGGCTCGCCAGCTGGCAGGCGAGCGGCTTCGTCAACGTGGACGCGGCGATCGCCGAGAGCGTCCGCCACATCGCCACCCTCGTGACCGAGCGCCGCCTCGTCGTGCGCTACCAGTGGGTGCGTGGTCACGGCGGCAATGCCGGCAACGTGCGCGCCGATGCGCTCGCGGCCCAGGGGACCCGCGAGGCCCGCAGCGGCCGGTGAGCTCCGCGCGTGAGCGCGCTCAGCCCGGCGGCTCGTCCTCGCCGAGCAGCTCGAGGACGCGCTCGGCCACGCGGATCAGCATCTGCGCGCACGGCTCGCACCCGCCGCCGCAGCAGCGCGGCCACTGCTCGCGGGGCTGGCCGAGCAGCGGCTTGACGATGTCGCGGTAGTAGCTCTCGAGGCCCATCTCGTCGCTCGCCAGGGCGAGCGCGGCGTCGCGGCGCGCGCGGGCCTCTTCAGTCGGCTCCGCCATCGCTAGTCGTCGCTCGCGAACACCACGCGACCGACCGCCGCCTCGGCCGGCGAGGCGTGATCGCGCTCCAGCTCGAGCTCCTCGGCCTCCGCCTCGAGGTCGGCGAACCGGTAGCGGATCTCGCCACCGGGTCCGGTGTCGACGTCGCCGCCGAGCTCGACGACCCGCCTCGTGATCTCCTGGGACGACGGGTCGGCGCCGGTCGCGATCCGGACCGCGGAGCGGAGCGCGGCGTCGGGCACCGGCTCCTTCCGCGTCGCGCGCGTGAGCACCTCGCGCAGCACCTCGAGCCGCGCGTTCTCCTGGCGCACCCGCGCCGCCTCGCGCAGCTGCAAGGCGCCGCGCACGAGCGGCAGCGCGAACAGGCCGAGCGAGAACACGAGCGGTACGAGGCCGAAGGCGAGGGGCACGCCGTCACTCGGCAGCACGAGCGGGGGCGAGCCCTTCGGCGTGTGCGTCGTGACCAGGGTGATGATGTTCGAGACGGTGAGCCCGTTCGCGAGCACCCATCCGCTCGCCGCCAGGTTGAAGCCGTTGAGCAGCGCGATGACGAGGTTCGAGGACCCCTTGTTGCCGGTGAGCGGCGTGAGCGTCGCCGGCCGCTCCCACGCGGCGGGCGGCCTCGGCTCGGGCGCGAGCCCCGCCTCGGCGGCCGTCCGGCGCAGAGCCTCGAAGCGGTAGATGATGCCGCCCGACTCGCCGACGTGCACCGATCCGTCGTGCTCGAGCATCAGGCGCGCCATGAGCGGATCCGCCTCGTCACGCGGCAGGCCGGTCACGCGCATCACGTCGGCGAGGCCGATGCGCCCGCGCTGCGCCCGGATCTCGGCGAGGATGAGCCGGCGCATCGCCTGCGGATCCGGCGCCGGCTTCGGCGGCCCGAAGACGAAGCGGTTCACCTTCTCGTAGAAGGGCACCTCGTCGCCCCTCGCGCCCGGCGAGCGGCGGCTGCTCTCGTAACCGTACCCGTAGCCGTAGCTCGGCGCGTACACCGGCGAGAACGGATGGAACGTCCAGAACGCCGCCTCGGCGATGGCGCGGAAGAGGCCCGCCATCAGCGCGCCGCCGCCGTTGCCGCCGCGGCTGTCGTTGCTCCGCGCCGCCATCAGCGCGACGAAGAGCGCCACGAACGCGAGCGCGTACCCCACCATCGCGACGAGCAGCCAGGCGCGCACCACGAAGCGGCCGACGCCGAGGAGCGCGCGGCCGGCTCGCGCGAGCAGCTCCTGCGTGCGCTCGCGCGTCTCCCACGGCTTCGTGAACCCGGTCGGGAAGAGGTAGAGGAGGTCGCCGTCCTCCGTGACCCGGAGGTGCCCGCGGTACTCGCTCGTCAGCAACGTCAGCCCGGACTCCGCATCGTGCAGGGCGAGGCCGCTCGCGACCGACGCGTCCGCCACGGTGACGGGCTTCGTCGGATCGCTCAGCTTGTCGCGCAGGACGGCCGCAGCCGCCGCGGGGACCATGAGGCGAGGCGCCGAGGACACCTGCCCAAGCTAAGGCGACACGTCGGCGAGCGCCAGCGCTGCCGGAAAGACGTCCTTGCCTCTGCAGGTGGAGGCAGCTAGAGAGCGTTGCATGGGCTCCCATAGAATCGGCGGCGTGCAGGCCGTCCTCGATCCGCTGCGCGTGCTGGTACGCGCGCTCCGCCTCTCCGGACGCGAGGCAGAGAAGGAGCTCGGCGTCACCGGAGCGCAGCTGTTCGTCCTGCAGTCGCTGCGCCAGCTCGAGGCGGCCTCGATCAATGACCTCGCGGCCGCGACGCACACCGACCAGAGCTCCGTCTCGGTGGTGGTGCGGCGGCTCGCCGATGCCGGCCTCGTCACCCGCCGCACCTCGGAGCTCGACGCACGCCGCGTGGAGGTCCGGCTGACCGCCGCCGGCAAACGCCTCCTCGTTCAGGCGCCGGAGACGGCACAATCACGCATCGTGCGCGCGCTCGCGGAGATGTCCGCAGCGCGCCGTGACGAGCTCGCCGCGGCGCTCGCCGAGCTTGCGGCAGCGACCGGCCTGGGCGGCGCGCCGCCCATGTTCTTCGAGGACCCGCCGCGCCCCGCCGCGACCGCCCGGACGCGCCCCGCCGCAGCGAAGTCGAGCCGCGCATGATTGCTCGACGGTCCCCTCCGCGCGATCTCCGCATTCTGCTCGTCTGTGTCCTCTGCATGGGCGTCGCCCTGGCGGCCGGGGTCGTCGCCCAGGTGCTCGGGCGCGCCATCGCGTTCGTCACGAATCTCGCGTTCTACGGGCGCCTCTCGGCGGCGCCGGTCTCGCCGGCCGGGCATCACCTCGGCCTCCTCGTCATCGTGGTGCCGGTGCTCGGCGGCCTCGTGGTCGGGCTCATGGCGCGGTACGGCTCGAAGGCGATCCGCGGTCACGGCATCCCCGAGGCGATGGAGCAGGTGCTCACCAACGAGAGCCGGGTTCCCGCGCGGCTCACCTTCCTGAAGCCGCTCTCCGCCGCGATCGCGATCGGCACCGGCGGCCCCTTCGGCGCCGAGGGTCCGATCATCGCGACCGGCGGTGCGCTCGGGTCGCTCGTCGGGCAGGTCGCGAGCGTCACGGCGGACGAGCGGAAGACGCTCCTCTGCGCGGGCGCGGCGGCCGGCATGACCGCGACGTTCGGGACCCCCATCGCGGCGGTGCTGCTCGCCATCGAGCTCCTCCTCTTCGAGTACCGCGCACGATCGCTCGTGCCGGTGGCGCTCGCGAGCGCCACGGCGGCGGCGATGCGCGGCTCGCTCGTCGGCTTCGCGCCGGTCTTCCCGATGCCCGACGTGGCCCCTCCGAGCACGTCGGCGGTCGTCGCCTACGCGCTGCTCGGCGCGGGGATGGGCCTCCTCGCCGTCGGGATCACGCGCGCCGTGTACGGGGTGGAGGACCTCTTCGAGAAGCTGCCGATCCACTGGATGTGGTGGCCGGCGCTCGGCGGGATCGCGGTCGGCGCCATCGGCTACCTGGTCCCCCGCTCGCTCGGCGTCGGCTACGACAACATCGAGGGCATCGTGTCCGGCTCGTTCATGACGACGACGCTCCTCGTGCTCTGCGTGGGCAAGCTCACGTCGTGGCTCGTCGCCCTCGGCAGCGGCACCTCGGGCGGAACACTCGCGCCGCTCTTCACGATCGGCGGGGCCATCGGCGCGCTCGCGGGCACGTTCGTCGCGGCCTGGTTCCCGCAGCTCGGCGTCGACCCGCGCGTGGCGGCGCTCGTCGGGATGGCCGCCATGTTCGCGGGCGCCTCGCACGCGACGCTCGCCTCGGTGGTGTTCGCGTTCGAGACGACGCGCCAGCCGCTCGGCCTCTTGCCCCTCCTCGTCGGGTGCGCCGCGGCGTACCTCGTGTCGACGCTCGTGATGCGCACGTCCATCATGACCGAGAAGATCGGCCGGCGCGGGCTCGCGGTCAGCGCGGAGCTCACGGTGGATCCGCTGGTGCAGCTGCGCGTCCGCGACGTGGCGACGAAGGACGTCGTCGTCCTCCGCACCACGGCGTCGGTCGAGCGCACGCGTGAGTGGCTGACCGCGGGCACGAAGGAGTCCGGACACGGCGGGTTTCCGGTGGTCGACGCACAGGAGCGGTTCGTCGGCATGCTCGGCCGGCGCGAGCTCCTCGCCGGTACCACCGCGGGCGCCACGCTCGGCGACCTCCTCGGCGGATCTCCGCCCGCCATCGCCGCGGACGCGACGCTGCGCGACGCCGCCGACGCCATGCACGACCTCCAGGTCGGCCGCCTCGCGGTGCTCGACGCGAAAGGCGAGCTCGTCGGCATCCTCGGGCGGAGTGACGTCCTCGGTGCTCACCGCCGGCGGCTGGCCCAGGAGCGGCGGGCCGCGCCGACCGTCACCCTCAAGACGCTCTTCGGCCGCGCCGGCCGCGCGGCGCCGTGACGCGCCCTCGCTGACGGCGCCGAACGTGGAGCGGCGGATTCGCTCTTTCACTAGGATGGCGGCCGATGCTCACCGCCGTGAACCCGTCGCCCTTCGAGACCGTCACCCTCACCACGAGCGATGCGCGCGTCGTGATCGCGCCCGCGCGCGGCGGCATGGTCACGCGCTTCGACGTGGGCGGCGCCGGGGTCCGTCCGGTCCTCTACCTCGACGAGGCGACGCTGAACGATCCTACCCAGAACGTGCGCGGGGGGATCCCGGTCCTCTTCCCGTCGCCCGGGCCGCTCACCGGCGACCGCTTCACGCGTGACGGAAAATCCGGCGCGATGAAGAAGCACGGCATCGCACGCATCGAGGAGTTCACGGTCGTCAGCACCGAGTCGAACACCGCGACCCTGGAGCTTGCCTCGAACGCGCGCACGCGCGAGGCCTATCCCTACGATTTTCTCCTGCGCATCCGGTACTCGCTCTACGGCGCGTCGCTCACCGTCGAGACCACGGTGAAGAACACCGGGACCGACGGGCTCCTGCCGTTCTCGCTCGGGTTCCACCCGTACTTCCAGGTGGCCGACGGCAAGAAGGCGCAGGCGCGGATCGCGACCGACGCCACGCGCGCCTTCGACAACGTCGGCAAGAAGGAGGTCGACGTGACGAGCCCCCTCGATCTGACGCCCAAGGAGGTCGACCTCCACCTGTTCGATCACCGTCCGCACGAGGCGGCGCTCGAGCGCGAGCCCGGCGACCGCATCGTCGTCGCCGCCGACACGGACTTCCCGCGCTGGGTCGTGTGGACGCTCGGCGGCAAGGACTTCGTGTGTCTCGAGCCGTGGACCGGGCCCGCCGACGCTCTGAACACGGGCGACCGCCTCTTCACGCTCGCGCCCGGCGCGTCGAAGACGCTGACGATGACCATCGCCGCGGCGTGAGGCGGTCGTTCAGCGAACGCTGATCTCGACCCGGGCGACCCGACCGGGCTGCCTGGCGTCGCGGGGGCCTCACCTCGAGCGCGTGGTCGCCCCGGGTGATGGGAACGAGCGCGCGGTAGGGCGGCAGCAGCGAAGCGCGCAGCTGGCCGTCCACGAGCACGTCGAGGGGCGTTCGCGCCGGGAGCCCCTCGGTGGCGGCGACGACCTCGACCGCATCGGCGCCGGCGGGCGCCTCGTCGGCATGGAACACCGCGCCGCCCCGGGGCTTCACGAGGACGACCCGCGGGCCGAGCTCGGTCGTCGCCGCCGCGCCGCCCTCGTAGGTCGTGCAGCCCGGCACCTGCGAGGCGAGGAACCAGCCGAGCCCGTGCGGATCGAGCCCCGGCGCGCCGAGCGGTCGCTCCCCGAGAAAGCGCGCGTACGGCTCGGGCAAGACGACGATGCGCCGCTCCCCGTGGTCGTTGCAGGCGAGCGGAGGCTCACCGGTCGGGGCGACGCGCGGCGAGGCGCGGCGATGCAGGCGACACGTGCTCGCCGGCGCATGGCCCTTCGCGAAGCGGCGCGTCACGTGGTCGGCACAATCAGGACCGGGCGCGTCCCCGCTCAGCGCACACACCTCCGCCTCCTCGGTCAGCGCCGCATCGAACAGCGGCGCGCGCGACGGCACGTCACGCATCGCGCGCTTCATCACGTCGAAGAAGACGGGGCCGGCGCCGGTGGCGCCGGTCAGCTTCGACGTGGGAGCGCCGCTCGCGTTGCCGACCCACACGACGACGGTGCGCTCGCGGGTGTAGCCGCAGGTCCAGCCGTCGCGGTAACCCGTGCTGGTGCCGGTCTTGAGGGCGACCGGGAAGGGGAGCTCGAAGGGCCCGCGCGCATGGAGCCCGCGCACGCGCGCCAGGGAGTCCGACAAGGCGTCGCTCACGAGCGCGACGCTCGCCGGCTCGAACGCGCGCTCTCCAAGCGCCGCGGGCGCGCCCGTGCGATTGCGCAACGTCACGTGCTCGCCGCCGCGGGCGAGCGTGACGTAGGCGCCCGCAAGCTCGAGGGGCGAGACCTCGGCGCTCCCGAGCGCGATCGACGCGCCGTAACGCTCGGCGCCCTCCTTCAGCGCGAGACCCGCGCCGCGGAGCACCCGCACCGCCTCGCGCGCCCCGAGCTCCGCGACGAGGCGCACCGCGGGCACGTTCAGGCTTCCGGCGAGCGCCTCGCGCGCGGCGACGGGCCCGGCGAACGCGCCGTCGAAGTTGTCGGGCGCGTAGACCGCGCCGGTACCGCCGAGATCGGTCGGCACGTCGGCGAGCGCGGCCATCGGCGAGAGCCCCTTCTCGAAGGCGCGCGCGTAGAGGAACGGCTTCAGGGTGGAGCCCGCCTGGCGCCGCCGGTGCACGACGTCGACGGCGCCGGCGTTCGCGGCGTCGAAGTAGTCGGCGCTGCCCACCTCGGCGAGCACCTCGCCCGACGCGTTGTCGACGACGACGACCGCCATCCCCCCGGCGCCCTGCGCGCGCAGCCGCGCCGCGTGCGTCCTCGCGATCCCCTCGGCGTCGCGCTGCAGGTCGAAGTCGAGGGTCGTCGCGACGTCGCCGCCCTCCTTCGCGCCGAGGACGAGGTGCGGGGCGACGAGCGCGGCGACCGCGGCGCGCTTCACGACGAGCGGCTCGCCGAGGGCGCGCTCCAGGTCGGCGGCGGTGATCTCGCCACGGTCGCGCATCGCGACGAGCAGCGCGCGCTGGCGGAGGCGGGCGCGATCGAGGTGCCGGTACGGATCGAGCGCCGACGGGGCGCGCGGCAGGACGGCGAGGAGCGTCGCCTGCGCGAGGCTCACGTCGGCGGCCGACACGCCGAAGTAGCCCTGCGCCGCCGCCTCCGGCCCGGCGAAGCCGTGGCCGTAGTCGATCCGGTTCAGGTAGGCCTCGAGGAGCGCCGCCTTGCCGAGCTGCCCCTCGAGGTTCTGGGCGCGCGCCATCTCGACGAGCTTGGTGGCGACGGTACGGGCGTGCGCCTTACCGTGGTGATCGAGACGCTTCACGAGCTGCGTCGTGATGGTGCTGCCGCCCGACACGATGTGCCCGTGCCGGAGATCGGTGAGCGCGGCGCGGAGGAGCGCCAGGCGATCGATCCCGTCGTGCCGGTGAAAGGCGCGGTCCTCGCTGGCGAGCGTCGCGGCGACCAGGCGCGGCGACACCGACGCGAGATGCGTGGGCACGCCGCGGAGCCCCGCCGCCGAGCGCCGTTCCCCGAGCAGGCGCCCGTCGCGGGCGTGGACGCGCGTGCTCTGGCTCCAGGGGTCCGCGAGCGCCTCTTCCGGGCTGCCCACCGCGACGCGGAAGGCGCGCCAGGACGCCCAGGCACACAGCGCGACGGCGAGGACGGCGAGCGCGGCCCGGCGCCGGCTCCTCCGGCCGCGTCGCCTCTGCAGCGCGCGTCTCATTGGATGGTGACGTGCCCGGTCTCCGAGTAGCCCTCGCTGCCTGGCTCGTACATCAGCTCGCCGCGCGCCGCCGGCACCACGAACTCCCCGGGGGTGACCGCGCGGAGGAGGTACGTCGCGTAGGCCGTGGTGCCGCCGTACACCTGGTCGAAGTAGACGTTCACGCGATCGTCGCGCACGTCGACGTGGCTCGCCGAGCCGCCCCACCCGGTGAGCCCCTGGTAGAACGGGTGCTCCTGCCCGAGCGACGGCGGGGACGCGACGGTCGCGAGATCCGGCTGGATGGGCTGGAACCCGGCGCCGAAGCGATCCGTGACGGCGAGGTAGCTCGCGCGCCACGCGTCGAGCGGCGGCAGCTCGATGCGGAGGGCGACGCGCACGACCTCGCCCGCCTTCACGTGCGCGAGATCGACCGGCGCGCCGCGCGCGTCCGAGAACACGCGGTACACGCTCGGGCCGAGCCGCGCCCGCCGACCGCTGCGTGCCGAGGCCCCGTCCGGACGCACGAAGCGCGCCTCCATCGAGAACGCGCTCGGCGCCTTCGCGTCGCCCTCGAGCACGAGCTTCACCTTCTTGCCGCGCAGCTCCTGGAGGGCGATGACGACCTCCTTGTTGTCGCCGCCGAGCCGCCGCGTCCTGTCGAACACGAGCCCCTCGGCCTTGACCTTCACGTCCACCGCGCCGTTCGGCTTGTCCTTGCCGACGAACGAGGAGAGCGCCATGAGCGACCACGCGCTCGACTGGGTGGAGTACCGGTCGAGCCCGCGGAGGAGCCGGTGGGCGAGCACGGTGACGAGCTTCGACTGCGGACGCAGCTTGACGAGCGCGAGCATCGCCTGCGCGCGGTCGCGGTCGGTCGAGCCCCAGTACCAGTGGTCACCCTCGCCGTGGACCTCCTGCTTCACCATGCCGGCGTCGTCGAAGGCGGCCTCGACGGCGTCGAGCGCTTCGCGGGCGCGCGCCTGCTCGGCGGGGAACGTCGCGAGGGTGAGCGCGAGGCTCGCCTTGCCGTACGCGTCGAGCTTCTCGCGGGCGTCCCACAGCGAATCGGCGATGCTCGCGTCGAGCTTGCCCGCCGCGGCGAGGATCTCGGCGATCGCGACGCGCACCACCGGATCGCGCTGCCGCGGCAGCTCCTCGGCGAGATAGGCGAGCACGCCGGGAAGGAGCCCCTCCTCCTCGATGCCGATCTCCTTTGCCGCGAGCAGCGCCCGCGCCGCGTAGGTCGTCCCGTAGACGTGCGGCTCGGTCCCGCCCGGCCAGAAGGCGAGGCCGCCACCCGCGGTCTTCATCGTGGCGAGCCGCTTGATGCCGGAGTCGATGCGCTTCTTCAGCTCGGCGTCGTCGAGCGCGAGCGCGCCCGTCCACGCGAGGAGGTTCTTCGCGGCGAGGTAGGGCAGGGTGCCGGACGTCGTCTGCTCGACGCAGCCGTGCGGGTACTCGCGGAGGTACGCGAGGCGCTGGCCGAGCTCCGGGTAGAGCGCCGCGCCCGTGTGCAGCGTGAGCTTCGCGTTCTCCTCGAAGATGGCGTCGGCGGGGATGGCGAGGGTGATCTCCTGGCGCTCGCGGAACACGCCGGAGAGCTGGGGGTGCTCCTCGGTGCCGGGCAGCGCGACCGTCACCGATCGCTCGACCTTGTCCTTCGTCTTGCCGTCGACCTCGAGGAGGAAGTCGACGAGCGTGGACTTCACGGCCTTCCACGGGACGCTGACGCGGGCGTGGCTCATCGCCGCGAGCCGCACGTCGCGCTTCTGGCCGAGGATCGTGACGCGCGCGTTGACGGGCGCCTCGGTGTTGTTGTGCGCCATCGCCGCGATCTCCAGCGTGTCGCCCTGCGAGGCGAACGCCGGCACGATCGGATCGACGAGGTACGGCCGCGTGACGAGGAAGCTCGACTCGGCGGCGCCCGCCGCGCCGTCCTCCGCGAGGACCGTCGCCATCATGCGGAGCTCGGTCAGGTTGTCGGGCAGCTTGACCGTGGTCTTCACCTTGCCGCCGCGGCCGGTGGTGAGGGTGGGGAGCCACGCGGCGGTCTCGACGAAGTCGCGCCGCGTGTCGAACGAGTCCGCGCCCTCGCCGCTGCCGCCGCCGGCGACGTGCGCCTGCTCGCGCCTCCGGAAGAGGAGCGCCCGGCTGTCGGCCGCCGTGAACGAGAGGGGCCGCGGCGGATGGAGCGCGCCCGTGGGATCGATCGCGTGGAAGTTGGTCAGACGGAGCACGCCGTCGTCGACGACCGCGAGCGTCACGTCGGCGTTCTCGACCGGCTCGTTGCCGCGCATCACCTGGACGGTGATCTCGGCGCTGTCCTTGGCGTCGTAACGAGGCTTGCTCGACGTCACCTGGACGGTGAGCCGTGAGCCGTCGAGGGTCACCGGGATCCGCATCGCGCCGATCCGGTAGGTCGCCTCGGGTCCGCCGTTGATGGGGAGCAGCGTGACCACGGCATGCGCGTACGGCGCGTGGGCGAGGCTGACCGGGACCTCGAGGACGACCGACGGACCCTTGAAGCGCCGGGCCTCGTGCGCGAGGAGGCCGCCGCGTTCGACCGTGAGGACCGCCATCGCCTCGGGGAACGGGCTCTGGACGAGGATCTTCGCGGTCTCGCCGGGCGCGTACGACTTCTTGTCGGAGCTGATCGGCGTCTTCTTGCCGGCGCTCGGCACAGCAGTCGGGTCGGGCTCGCTCGCGTCGCTGCTCCACGCGTAGAACGAGGTGCTCGCCTGGTCGTGACCGTCGATGCGCGCGACGACCCGGTACTCGCCGCGCGCCTTCGTGACGAGGTCGCACGCGTGCGGGGTCGCGTCGCTCGCGACCGAGCAGGTGCCGACCTGGGTGGCGACCATGCCCCACGTCTCGACCATCGCGCCGCTCTCCGCCTTCTGGCTGCTCTTCTTCCACTCGAGCCGCTCGAGGCGAGCCTCCACCGAGGCGCCGGTGACCGGCTTGCCGTCCTTGTCGACCGCGACGAGCTCCACCTTCAGCGGGCCGACCGCGCCGAAGCGGTTCGGCAGTCGCAGGCCGGCATAGCGCGCGAAGGGGTAGCGGATCACCGACGTGCGATTCGCGATGTGCCGGTACGAGGCGTCGGTGACGTCGGCCTCGAAGGTGACCTCGGTAGGCCCGTTCGGCAGCGGGCCGAGCTCGACGTCGACGGCGAAGGTGCCGTCGGGCGCGAGCTTTCCTTCGCCGGCGCGCGGGCGCTCCTCGACCAGCGGATCGGCGCCCGCGAACTCGCTCCGCTCCATGGTGAACGCGAAGCCCGAGGCCTCGAGCGCGCGCGACTCGATGGCCTTCAGCTTCTTCGCGAGCGTCCACTCGACGCGGCCCTCCTCCATCGGCGCCCCGAACGCGTACCGTCCGATGACCGTGGACTTCCAGCGGCCCGCCGGCATGTCGGGCGGCGCCTCGATGTCGACCTTGAAGCGAGGCGTCTCGAAGTCGGCGATGCGCACCGTCTGATCGGCGAGCGTCGCGTGCTTGTCGTCGTCGACCTCCAGCTTGATGTGCGCCGGCCCGGTCTGCTGGCCCGCCGGGATGGTGACCTCCTTCGTGATCGTCCCCTTCGGGCCGGTGACCATCGCCTCGTCGAGGAGGTCGCTGCCGGTCACGTCGGTGATGCGCAGGCGCACCTTGGTCCCCGCAACCGCGCCGAGCCGCTGCCCCGCGCCGCGCCGGACGTGACCCTTCACGAACATCTTCGTGCCGGGCTTGTAGATGCCGCGGTCGGTGACGAGGACGCCGAGCAGATCGGTCGTGATCCGCGCGGGCGCCGCGTCGAACGAGCCCTCCTCGTCGCCAGCCGTCTCGCCCGCGGCGAGCGCCGGGTAGAGCTCGCGGGCCTGCGTCGAGATCTTGTCGAGGGGGACCACCGTCTCCTCGGCGCCGACCTTGATCGTGACCGCCTCCGCGTCACCACGCTTCGCCGGCTCGTCGAGGACGGCGACGCCGCGGTCATCGGTCGTCGCCTGCGCAGTGCCCATCGTGACGCCCGCGCCGGCCACGGGCTCGCCGTTCGCGAGGCGGAAGACCGAGACGACCGCCTTGCCGCCCGTGAGGTGCGTGTGCGCCCCGACCGTCTCCTTGCCGGCGAGCACGAAGAGCGGCACCGAAGGGCGGGCGCCGGAGTCCTGGTCGTACGCGACCGGCTTCGCGCCGTTCGCCGGCTGCTTCACGCGGGCCTGCGCGAGGTAACTGTGTCCCGCCTCGAGCTTCCCCCAGAGATCGAGGTTCGCCTTTCCGTAGGCGTGCGGCTGGCCAGCGCCGTCGAACGGCAGCACGAGCGGCGCTCCGAAGGCGGTCGGCACCTCGTTCGCGCGCGAGAGCTTCAGCGCCTCGAGCAGCGACGCGCTCCCCGGCGGCACCGTCCACACGAGCAGCTCGCCCTTCTTCACGTTGCGGGTGGTCACGAACATGTCGCGGGCCGCCGTCTCGTCGAGGACCATCACGCCCTCGCGGAGCACGGCATGCGCGGCGCGCGGCAGGGCGATGAAGGTCGCGCTGACCTCCGGGACCGCGTAGCCGAACCGGTCGCGGAGGCCGCTCATGCGGATCTGGTAGGTGGTCGCGGGCGCCCACGACGCGTCCACGTAGACCTCGTCGCCGTAGCCGCCGACGCGGAGGTTCTCGGGCAGGGGAGTGACGGTGACCTTGCCCTCGACGTCGTCGCCATGGATGCGGTTCGACAGCTTGATGCTGATGCCCGACGTCGCCGGCCCGCGCAGCGTGGTGCCCTTGACCTCGCAGCTGCTCCCGTACGCGCTGTTGCACTCGACGCTCAGGACGCGGGCCGGCGGCGGCACGTGGAGGTCACGCGTGATGGGCTCGGTCACGCCCTCGCTGCTGGCGGCGGCGAGGACGACCTTCGCGTCGGGCGCGATCGGACGGGCCGCCTTCACGAGGAGGATCTGCCTCGCGTCGATCCGCTCGCCCTCGAAGGTGTCGCCGGGCGGCGGATGCTTGATGGACAGCGGGATCTTCGCCTGGGTCTTGCCGTCCACGAGCGTGACGAGCTTGCCGGCCGCGGCGAGGTCGATCGGCCCGTCGTAGAAGACCAGCATCTCCTCGGAAGGCCCGATGTCGCGGTCGTCGATCGGGCGCACGTAGATGGGCCGCGGCGCGCCCGGCTTCGGCTGGTAGTGGATGATCTTGCCGCCGATCGTGATCTCGGCCCGCCCCTTGAACCTCGCCTTGTAGCCGCCGACGAGCTTCTTGCCGCTCGGGCCGGTGAGCTCGGGCAGCGAGACCGTGTACTCGACGTCCAGCGCGAACGGCTGGTCGGCGCGGAAGACGACCGAGCGGTTCGAGGTCCACGTGGTGCGGCCGTTGACGGGCGGCGTGAGGGTCAGCGTGGGCGCCGCCTTGAGGTCGGCCTCGGCGAACAGCGCGTCGTCGAAAGCGAGCTCGAATTCGTTGCTGCCGGCCTCGAAGGTCCCGTCGGCGGCGAGCTTCGGGGAGTAGGCGCGGATCTCGCGCGACGAGGAGGTGCCCCGCATCGGGAGGCGGTCGCTCCAGCCGTCGTCGGGCGGCGGGAAGACGAGCGGACCCGTCGTCTCGGGCACCTCGAGCGGGATGGGCGGCGGCTTGCTGCAGCCGCTGCAACCCTGCGCCGCGAGCGCGAAACACACGAGCACCCAGAACGCCAACCTTGCGCCGCGCGTCATCGAACATCTCTCCCCGCCCCGTGAGGAGCGCCGGCGATAGTGCTCGAAAACGACGCGGCGCGGGGATCGATTCCGAGCGGCGCGGGGTATGCTGCGCGAATGGCTTCCACCACCGTCGTGTTCGACACCGACCTCGGCTCCTTCGAGATTGCGCTGGACGAGGAGCGCGCCCCCAGGACCGTCGCGAACTTCCTCCGTTACGTGGACGAGGGGCACTACGCCGGCACCGTCTTCCACCGCGTGATCCCGGGCTTCATGGCCCAGGGCGGCGGGTACGACGCCTCGTACGAGAAGAAGAGCGTGCACGAGCCCGTCGAGAACGAGGCCGACAAGACGCGCAAGAACACGCGCGGCACGGTGGCCATGGCGCGCACCAACGATCCGCACTCCGCGACCGCGCAGTTCTTCATCAACGTCGCCGACAACGCGTTCCTCGACCACACCGCGAAGTCCGGCAGCGGGTGGGGCTACACGGTCTTCGGCGAGGTCACGAGCGGGATGGAGGTCGCGGACAAGATGGTCGCCGTCCAGACCGGCTCGCAGGGTCCGTTCGCCAAGGACGCGCCGCTCACGCCGATCACGATCACGGCGGCGCGTCGCAAGTAATCCGGCACCGCGCGGCATGAGCGCCCGCCGTCTCGCGCTCCTGCTGCTCGCGCTCGCGGCGTGCGCGGCGTCCTGCGTCGCGTCATGCGTCGCCCGCGTCTCGCGCGTGCCTTCGCGCGCTCCGCAGGTGGACGCAGGCGCGGAGCCGCGTGACGGTTCGAGCGCCGTCGCGCCCGACGCCGCGGAGGCGAGCGCGCCTGCGGGGGCGCGGGAGGTGCGGGAGCCGCC
>JAQBQL010000278.1 GCA_028287035.1 Labilithrix sp.
GGGAGGTCTGGCTCAACGGCATGGAAGTGACGCAGTTCACCTATTTCCAGCAGGTCGGCGGCATCGACTGCCGCCCCGTGTCCGGCGAGCTCACGTACGGCCTCGAGCGCATCGCGATGGTGCTGCAGAACGTCGACTCGATCTACGAGGCAGCCTACGCGCCCGGCATCAGCTACGGCGAGATGTACAAGCGCGCCGAGTGGGAGTGGAGCACGTACAACTTCGAGCAGGCCGACGTGGCCGCGCACTTCGCGTCGTTCGACCACTTCGAGAAGGAGGCCAAGCGCCTCCTCGCGCTCGGCGACAGCCCGCGCGAGGGCGAGCCGCGCGATCCGCTGAAGGCGCTCGTGCTGCCGGCCTACGACTTCGTCGCGAAGGCGGCGCACCAGTTCAACGTGCTGGATGCGCGCGGCGCGATCGGCGTGACCGAGCGAGCGCGCTTCATCGGACGCGTGCGCGGGCTGGCCAAGGCCGTCGCCGAGACGTACCTGGCGCAGCGCACCGCGCTCGGCTTCCCTCTCCTGAAGAGCAAGCCCGCCGCGGCGGATCCGCTGCCCGCCCCCTCCCCGTAGGCGCGGCCGGCGGGGCGCGGCTCCGCTAGGCTGGGCTCGTGGTGTATCGCCAGCCTGCCGACGAGCTCGCGCGCGAGCGAACGCCCGAGGTGCCGGGCGGACCGCTCGCGCACCTCGACGCGGACGGCAAGCGCGGCGCGGCCGGAGCTCGCGGGACGGACGGCGCCGACGGCCGATCCCGCGGTGAGGACGGCGACCACGGACGCGCGGGCGGAGTGCCCAGCAGCGGCGGGCCGGGCGGCGACATCCGCGTCGTGCTCGAGGCGGTCCCCGGCCGCGACCACCTCGCGCGCGTCCGCGGGTCCGTGACCGGCGGGCGCGGCGACACGCTGGTCCACGAGGAGATCGACTTCGGGCGCGCCGGCGAGCTCGTCGTCGTGGCGCGGGGCGGCCGCGGTGGCCACGGCGGCGACGGAGGCGACGGAGGCGATGGCGCGCGCGGTCGCTCCGGCCAGGACGCGTCCTCCACGACGAGCGGCACGCAGGGCGGGCGCGGCGGCGACGGGGGCAACGCGGGCAGCGGCGCGGACGGCGCGCCCGGCGGTCCCGGCGGACGGATCCTCCTGCGCGTCGCAGAGGCCGACACGCACCTCCTCATGCTCGTGGCGCCCGACGTGAGCGGTGGCCGCGGCGGCAAGCCAGGCTCGAACGGCGCGGTCGGCAGGGGCGGCCCGGGCGGTCCCGGCGGCAGCTCGCATGCGTGGACGACCCACGAGTCGTACGCGGACGGCAGCGGACGGACGCACACCCGCAGCAAGCATCACTCCAATCCCGGCGGCTCGCACGGCCCCGCGGGGCGCGACGGACGGGCCGCGCGCGCCGTGCCGCAGCCCGGCCCCAGCGGCGCGAGCGGGAGGTTCACGATCGAGGTGGATCGCGGCCCGCGCGGGGTCGCCAGGTACGACCGCCGGTACGACGTGCGGCTCGTCTCGTTCCGGCACCGCAACGAGAACGACGACGGGATCTACGAGCCCGAGGAGAAGGTCCTCGTCACGCATGTCGAGGTCGAGAACGTGGGCGGGATGCCGACGCCCGAGCACCACGACGTGGTCGTCGGCCTCGCCGACAGCGGCTGGATCGCGCCCGCCGACACGCGCCTGCGGCTCCCGCGCGGGCTCCCGCCGGGCACGCGCCACGTGTTCACGGGCGAGCCTCTCGCGCTGACGCTGCGCCTCTACCGGCCGCAGGCCTCGAGCGAGCCGCTCGCGGAAAACGAGACGATCCACTTCTTCGCCGACTTCCCCGACGTGCAGCGCCGGTTCGAGGGGTTCGAGTCCCACGCGTCGCCCGAGCTCGGAAGGCTGATCGTCCGCTTCCCGGTCGTGGGATCGCCCCTGACCTCGCTCTTCTCGCTCGCTCCGGGACAGGCGGCGCGGCTCCGCTGGTCGGTCACGAACGTGTCGGGCAAGGACTACGGCAGCGCCTCGGAGCTGGGCCGCGCCGTCTCGGTCTACCTGGGGCTCGCGCGCGAGCCCGGGCTAGGCGCGAAGGAGCTCCACTTCTTCGACGACCGCGGCGAGCACGTGCCCTTCGACGTGGGCTTCCGGCGCGAGGTCCCGCTGCTGAAGGCCGGCGAGACCGTCACGTTCGAGGGCACGGTGGCGGTCGCCGAGGGCGCCAGCACCTACGCGAGCGGACGGCTCTTCGTGGCCACCGAGCTCGGTCGCATCGACGCGCCGCTCGAGGTGCGGCCCATCCAGTACCGCGAGCTCACGCTGCGCGTCGGGCGACCGTTCGACGCGCGTGATGCCGACGTGCTCTTCGTCACGAACAACCGCACCACCGAGGACGAGCTGCGCGCCTGGGAGGAGCTCGCGTCACGGCACCGCCTGACCACCGCGGTGTGGGACGCGTCGCTCGAGGGCGGCGTGAGCGTCTTCGCCGACGTCGCGGCGGGCGCGCGACGCTACGGCCTCGTCGTGATCCTCACGAGCCGCATGGACACGGCGGCGGGCGTGCAGAGGACGAGCGCGCTCGTCGACCGGCCGACGACCCTCGCGCTCGCGGCGGCCGGCGTGCACCTCACGTACGTCGGCGCGCCGCCGGAGCTGGCCGACCTCGTCGTCCCCGCGGACGACGTCGCCCCCGGGACCGCGCTCGCCGCCGACGCAGAGCGCGCCGACCTCGTCGCGGCGTGCGAAGCGGCGGTGATCGGCGGGCCCGGCGTGAGCCTCGAAGTGCGAGCCACCTACGCGTGGCCGTGGTCGACGCCCGACGAGCTGCAGCTCGAGGGCCGTGCCGTGGCGCTCGCGAAGCGGCTCGAGGCGCGCTTCCCCGCCCGCCGCTACGTCGTCGTCCCGCGCTACGCGCCCGAGCTCGTGAGGCGGGTCGGCTGGGTCCGCGTCTTCTCGCTCGGCCAGCTCCACGTGCGCCGCTCGCTCGATCCCGCGCGGCGCGCGCTGACCGGCAGCATGCGCGAGGACGGCGCCGAGCTCGCGTCCGACCTGCGCCTGCTCGAGGCGCTCCCGTTCTCGGCGAAGCTGCGGCTCCTCGCGGATGCCGCCCCGAGCCCAGCGTCCATCAACGACGCGGAGGCGCGCTGCTCCGATCCGCGCGTGGCGGCGCCGCTGCGCGATCTCCTCGCCGAGCAGCAGCTCGTGGCTCACGACCGGTGGCGCGCCGACCCCGCGGAGCTCGCCGGAGCGCTGCCGATGCTCGAGGAGCTCGCCCGCGAGGGCTTCGCGGGCGCGCTGCCCGGCCTGGACAACGGCGCGGCGATGGCGAGGCTCGTGGAGCTCGTGGCCTGGCTCGAGCTGGCAGCGGGCGATCACGCGCGCCTGTGGGAGCTCGCGCCGCCGCTCCGGTGGCTGCGCCGGCGCGCGCAGCTGCGGCGTCACGTCCAGCAGCGACTCGACGCGCTCGTCCTGCGCGCCGCCGGCAGCAAAGAGGCGGCGAAGCTCGTGAGAACGGCAGTCACCGCGCGCCGCCGCCGGCTGGTGTCCGCGTGGAAGACCCGCGCGCGGACGGATCCGGGCGCGCGCCGCGCCGCTGCCTTCACCCTCGATCTGCTCGACGAAGGAGCGAAGAACGACCCGCTCGCGTCCGACGCTGCCCATCTGCCTCGCGGCGAGCGCGTGATCGACGCCGTCCAGGTGGCGGCGCTCGCCGCCGCCGAGCGCTCGCGGGAGGCCGGCGCCGCTCACGTCTCCGCCGGCGCGCGCCAGGCGCGGGGCGCTCTCCTCCGCGACGAGAGCTGCGCCGACCTGCTCGCACGGGCGGGCGTCGTCGTGCCCCAGGTGCGCGTCGCGACCGCGGACGCACACGAGCCCGAGGTCGAGGAGGAGCCGATCGCGACGGGCGAGGATCTACGGGCCCTGCTACGCCGTTGATGGCTCGCTCCAGCACGTCCTCCGCCGTCGTTCCCGGCCTGCCGGAAACCCGCTAGAACGAACGGGTGCCGAACGCCTCCTTCCTCACGGGCCTCCTCCTGACCGTCACCCTCGCCACCGCCTGCGGCGGCTCCACGTCGGCCGGCGGGACGAAGTGGGCCGCGCGAAAGGAGGGCTGCGACGTCGCGATCTCGAACGACGCGCCCGGCGTGCCGAGCGACAACATCGGTACGGTCAACGCCACGTGCGCCTCCGACGTGAGCGACGAGGACTGCCTGCGCACCCTCAAGGATCAGGTCTGCAGGCTGGGCGGCGATCTCGCGTGGGGCGTCGAGCCGGCCCCGCGGATGATCAACGGGAAGAAGCAGTTCTCGGGGCGCGCCGCGCACAGCCGCGCGCCCGGCAAGTGAGCGAGCTCACTCGAGGCACTTGATGATCGCCTCCGAGCCCTGCGCCTTCATCGCGCACGCGTGCTCGGACGGCTGGACCTCGCTCGTGCAGTTGCGGAGCACGTCGCCCTTCGCCTCGGACCGCTCGCGCGTGCGCTCGGCGTTCACGGTGTCGGCGCCCGCGTCGGGGAAGCGCTCGCGCACCACCACCTCGGCGAAGTGATCGATGAGCGCGTCGCACTCGGGCTGCGAGACCTTGTTCTTGCAGGCCGCGAACGCGAGCACGTTGAGCCCGAGCACGATGCCCGCCGCTGCCTTCAGCGCATGCACTTGTCGATCTTCTCCGCGGTGTCCGCGCTCTTCACGCAGGACATCATGCCGTCGGTCACGCGCTTGCCGACGCACCGGTCGATGTCCTCCTTCATGGAGGCGCGCATCTCTTCCCGCCGCTTGCCGACCACGCCGGGGTCGGTCACGCCGAGCGCCTTCAGCTGCAGCTCGACGTTCCGGTCGACCACCGCATCGCAGTCCTCGCGGGTCGCCTTGCGGCCACAGCCGGCCAGCGCCGTGACCGAGAGCACGAGCCAGGTGGAGGTGAGGAGGTGGGCGATGACCCGGCGCAGCATCCTGGCGCGAACGCGTAGCACGGGCGCTCAGCCCTGCGAAGCCGCCAAATTGCGGCCGAAATTTGCATGCGTGCTACAATCACCTTCGTGCCAGCCAAGCAGGCTGAGGTCGAGCCCGAGGATTACCTTCGCAAGGCGATGGCCGCGCGAAGCGCTCGTTCGCGGGCCATGTATGCGCGCCGCGGGCTCGCCTTGCGAGGGACGCTCGACCGCACCACGCATGCGATGCTGCTGCGGCAGCTCTACCTGTCGCTCTACGAGGGTCGCGACTTCGCGAAGGCCCACGCCGTCGCGCTCCAGGCGCTCGAGCTCGACGTCCTGCCCGACGTCCTGAACCAGGACGCGGCCCGCGCCGCCCTCGCCAGCGGCGACCTCGACATGGCGCTCGCGCATCTCCGCGCCGCCGCTCGCCGCGGCCCCGCCTCGCGCCGGCCCTTCCACCTGTGGACGCTCGGCAGCACGCTCTTCCTCGCGCAGCGCTACGACGAGGCGGCCTCGGCCCTGAGCCGCGCCGCGCGCTGGGGAACGAAGGACAAGCCGCTCTACCGGGCGCACCTCGCCCTCACGCGCATGGCGGCGGGCGAGCGCGTCAGCGATCTCCAGGAGATCATCAACGCGCTCGCCGAGGCGCCGTGCGGTCAGGGCTACGGGCGGTTCGTGCTCGGGCACCTCGCGTACGCCGCGGGCGAGTGGAACGCCGCCAAGCGGTACCTCGACGCGTTCCTCAAGCGCACGAGCACCTCGCGCCCGGCGCTCGGCATCGCGCTCGAGGGCGAGGTCCGGATGTCCCGCGCGACGCTCGGGAAGATGACCGCGAACTGACCCCCTGACGCGTTCTGGTGCGCGGTCGATCCATCAGTGTCCGTGTGCGCTCCGTGTGCGCTCCGTGTGCGCCGCGCGGGGGCTCCGGGCGCGACGTCGATCTCAGCCGCGGGATCGCGCGATCACGAATGCGGTGGGAGGAAGTGCGACCGAGCTCGTCGCGTCGTGCGGAGAGCGCTCGCAGCCGCGGTCCCGCGCTTGCTACCATCGAGTTGCGGACCGGCACGTGGGGCCGGATCCGATTCCCCGCTTCGAGGAGGACTCGTGAATCGTCGCCTGACGCAACTGCTGATTCTCTGTGCCGTGATGCTCTTCCCGGTGATCGCACTGGCGGACGACGGCGGCGCAGGGACCTACGGCGATCTGATCCAGAAGCACGGCAAGCTCGTCGCCGTGCTCGCATCGTTCGGCTTCGGGTTCCTCGCGAGCCTGACCCCGTGCGTGTACCCGATGGTGCCGATCACGGTGTCCATCTTCGGCGCCACCGAGGCGAAGTCGCGCTGGCGCGGCGCGGCCCTCTCGGGAACGTTCGTCCTCGGCATCGCGTCGCTCTTCACGCCGATGGGCATCGTCTCGGCGATGAGCGGCAAGCTGATGGGATCGGCGCTCTCGAACTCGTTCGTCGTCGTCGGCCTCGCGCTGCTCTTCGCCGCGCTCGCCGCCTCGATGTTCGGCGCCTTCGAGCTCGCGCTGCCCTCGAGCCTCAACAACAAGCTCTCGTCGGTCGGCGGCGTCGGTTACAAGGGCGCGTTCGTGATGGGCCTCGTGATGGGCCTCATCGCGGCGCCGTGTACCGGTCCCTTCCTCACCGGCATGATCACCGTCATCGCCACGTCGAAGAGCGTCGTGCTCGGCGGCGCGTCGCTGTTCTCCTTCGCGCTCGGTCTCGGCGTCCTCTTCTTCGTCGCCGGCGCGTTCGCGGTCGGCCTCCCGAAGGGCGGCGCCTGGATGATGGGCATCAAGTGGGTCAGCGGCGTTGGCCTCGCGTACATGTCCTTCGCGTACCTGCGCGACCGCTTCGAGCCGTTCCGCAGCCTCATCGCCCACCCCGGCTACGCGTTCGGCATCGCGACCGGCGCGCTCTTCCTCGTCGGCATCATCCTCGGGCTCGTGCACATGGTGGCGGAGCGCCGGAAGTCGCCCATCGCGCACCTGTCGAAGCCCATGAAGCTCGCCTCGATCCTCCCGGCGGTCATCGGGTGCGCGGCGTTCATCAGCTGGCTGCCGCAGCCCCACGGCGTCTCGGGCGACGCGCCCACCATCGCCTGGGTCACCAGCGAAGAGGCCGGCCGCGCAAAGGCGATCTCCGAGAACAAGCCGGTCCTCATCGACTTCGGCGCCGAGTGGTGTGCGGGCTGCAAGGAGCTCGAGCACGAGACCTTCCCCGACGCGACCGTCCGCACCGAGGCGCAGCGCTTCGTCGCCATCCGCGTCGACGCGACCGACGACGAGGCGCCCGACACGAAGCGCCTCTCCGAGAAGTACAAGGTGATCGGCCTCCCGACCGTCATCATGCTCGACGCCAACGGCAAGGAGATCGCACGCTTCAACCAGTTCGTGAAGCCCGACAAGTTCGTCGAGGCCATGAAGAAGGTGCCCGCCGCGTCGAACGCGGTCGGCATGAAGTAGCGTCTCCCCGTGCCCATCCCGTGCCACGGCGCGGGGCGGGCACGACTCTCCTGTCAGGCGGGCGGTCCTCGACGAGGGCCGCCCGGCTTTGTTTTGTGGGTCCTTTCCGCACGAACGGCGCCGTAGCACGTGCCTTGCTATGGGAGCTGCCGCCATGACCGTCCGTCGCCTCCTCCCGCTGCTGGCCGTCGTCTGCGCGCTGCCGCCGCTCCTCGCCGCGTGTCCGTCCGATCCGGACGATGGGCCGGCGGGCGGCGACACGCTGGTGGTCGGTCTGCAGTCGGAGGACTTCGGCAGCGTGCTCGAGTCGGTGCACCTGCGCGCGACCGTCGGCGGCAAGCTCGCGTCCGACCAGACGTTCCCCGCCGGCACCTCGGCGCCGACCGCGCTGCCCAAGGAGCTCGTGCTCACCGGGCACGCGGGCGACCGCATCGAGGTGCTCGTCGAGGGGCTCACGAGCCAGCTCGGGTCGCGGAACGGCGGGCCGAACGTGGTGGTCACGCGCCGCGCGGCGACCACGTTCGTGACGGGCAAGAAGAAGCTCCTGCGCCTCGGTCTCGAGCTGCGCTGCAAGACGCTGGCGCTCCTCGGCGAAACGATCACGGCGCCGGTCTGCGACGCGCCCCAGACGTGCGCGTCGGGGCGCTGCACGACCGAGGACGTGAACGTCGATCAGCTGGAGGACTACGACGCGAGCTGGCCGAGCACGCCGCCCGACATCTGCCGGCCCGCCACGCATGGCCCGCCGGAGCTCGCGCTCGGCTCCGGCCAGACCGATTACACGCCCCTCACCGACGGGCAGACGTTGCAGCTCGAACGCGGTCCACAGGGCGGCCATCACATCTGGATCGCCGCGCGCATGAAGAACCTGCGCCAATCGGGGTCACGGACCGCGATCACCGCGCGGATGCCGGCTCACCCCGACGTCGTCATCGAGCCCGCGGCCTACGTGTTCACGTACGACCGAGACGAGGGCAACTACTGCAAGCTGTGGGGGCTGCGGTTCCAGCTCGACACGAACGCCGCCGACCTCGCGAACGCCTACCGGCAGTACCTCGGCCAGGACCTCGAGGTCACCGTCGAGGTGGTCGACTCGACGAACGCCTCCGCGAAGGCGACGCGCACCATCCACATCGCCGACAAGCTGCTCTGCCCCGACGGCACGTCGAGCTGCAACGACTGAGCGCTCAGGGCGTGAACACGTCCTCGGGGGGCTTGGGCTTCGGAGGCGGCGCCTCGGCGGGACGTGCGGCGGGCGGCGGGGCCGGCTTCTTCTCGGGCCGGGCGGGCTTCGCCGGCTTCGCGGGCGGGGGCGGTTCCTCGGCCTTCGGGGGCGGCGGCGGCGCGGGCGGCGGAAGGGGCTTCGGCGTGCGCTTCGCGCCGCGCGGGGGAGCGTCCTTCGCCTCGATGGCGTCGCCGATGTCCTCGAGGAACACCTGCCCGTCCTGCGCGTCCTTGCTGGCGTCGCTCGCGAGCGCGCGCATCGCCTTGATCGAGGCGCCGAGCTCGCGCCGCAGCTCGAGGCGCTTGTCGCTCTTCTTCTGATCGGCCTTCTCGGCGCCGCGGTTCTCCCACTCGCGGTCGGCGGTTCGCTTCAGCTCCTCGCCGTGCCGCGCGAGCTCCTCGAGCTTCTCCTGCTGGGCGCGGCGCTTGCGGGCGCGATCGAGCTCGAGGCGCACGCTGTCCTCGACCGCCGCGAAGAGCGGCCCGTCGGCGGTGCCGATGGCGGTGACCTTGGCGCTCGCCACGTCGAGCCGCCCGCCGCCGCCTTCGAGCTTCTTGGCGCGCTCGCGGGTCGCGCCGATGATCTGGTCGTCGTTCGCGTTCGGCGGCAACGTGAGGACCGCGACGAGCGGCTTCCGCGCCGCCTTCTTCTCGTCGGGCCATGCCGCCGCGGCGACCTGCTGCTGGTGGACGCTGTCGAAGTAGGGGTCGAAGCGCGGGTCGTCGGATTGATAGAGCTGCGCGTGGCCGACCTTGGTCGAGCCGAGGAACGCGTCACATCCGCTGGTCAGCGCGCCCGACGCGGCGGTCACGACCAGCACACCGGCGAGCATGCCGCCTCGCCACCAAGAGCCGCCTGACTTCACGCCCGCGATTCTATATGAAGCGCCACGATGGCGTCATTTTGCGCCGGCCGTGCACGCGATGGGCGTCGCGTGGACCTCGAACGCCTTGCCCTTCGCGGCGAGGAAGGCGACGACCCCGCGGCCGTCCGGACCGATCGCGAGCTGCGGCTGCCCCGCATTCACGCCGGCCGCCGACAGCGCGAGCGGCGCGCCCGAGGGCGTGCCGTCGGCATCGAGGACCTGCGCGCGGACCTGGTGCGAAGGGGTGCCTTCCGACCAGGCCATCACGAAGCGCCCGCCGCCGAGGCCCGCCACGCTCGGCGACATCGCCTGGCCACCGAGCCCGCCCTCCGGGATGGCGAGCGCCTTGGGCGGCAACGCGAGCGCCCCGCCCGGGCCCACCTTGGTCCACCGGATCTGCCACGGCTCGGACGCCGACGCGCGGTCCGACCACGCGACGACCACGCCGTCGCCGCTGGCGGCGAGCGTCGGTGAGCCCACCTGCCCGAGGCCGGGGACGTCGCCGAGCTTCCCGTCCGGCGCGAGCACCGCGTCGCCCTTCGCGACGCCGACGTACACGTTGCCGCCGCGGCGGAAGGCGACCGCGATGCCCTTGCGTGCGCCGAGCGGGATGGCGCGGATCGCCTCCACGTTGCCCTCGCCCTCGAGCTCGAAGAGCTTCGCGTACCCGTTCTGTCCGTGGGGCGCCCAGACGAGCGCGCCATCGGCGACGCCCACGTCGATCGGCGGCGTCGTCGCGACCACGCGGCGGCCGAGCAGGCGATCACCCTTGCGGTCGACGTCGGGCACGAGCGTGAGCTTGCCGCGCTCGACGAGCGGCGTGATCCGGCGCGCGTCACCAGGAGCGCGCGCCTTGATGGTGGTGGTGATCCCGATCGACGTGGGGTCGACGGTGAGGCCGACGCCGTTCCGCGGGTCGACCGCGAATCCGAGCGCGATCGCGCCGGGCACGACCGACGCCTCGACGCCGCTCGGCACGTAGCCGCGCGGCGCGACGACGTGCGCCTCGCCGGCGAGCGCGCAGTCGCCGAACACGGGCTCGTTCACGACGGCGGCGGGCTTCGGCTCGACGCGCGCCGGCTCGGGCGGAGCGATCACCGTGGCGGCGGGGATCGTCGGCGCCGCCTGCACGGGCGCGGCGGACGGCGCGGGGCGGTCCGTCTCTGCGACCTCGCTCGGCTTGCCGCGGAGCGCGCCCACGAGCAGCGCGAGGAGCGACACGACGATCAGCAAGGCGAAGCCGGCGACCACGCCGACGAGCACCTTGTTCTTCGGCGGACGGCCCGCCCGCATCTCGGCGAGGTCCGCGAGGAGCGCGACGAGCTGCGGTGATCGGCGCGGAAGGCCCGCGGGGTCTTCGCCGCCATCGGCGCCAGACGAGCCGTCGTGCACGACCGGCATGGTGGGCGGCGGTAGCCAGCCCGACGGACCGCCGCCGACGAGGTGCGGCGGCGGCTGCGCCTCGGAGCCACGGAGATCGCGCGACGACAGGTCGTCCATGAGCGCCGAGCCCGAGAGCTCCTCGATCATCGGGTTCTTGCTGCTCGTGCTGGGGGGCGCCGCCGAGCCCGGGGGTCCGGCCCCGGGGATCGACGACGACGTCACCATCGCCAGCATCTCGGGCGGCGGCGGCAGGCCGAGCGTGGTCGGCAGGCTGACCGGCTGCGGCCCCGTCGCGCCCGCTCGGTCCGGCGGAAGCTTCCCGCTGCTCGGCGGACCGGGCGGGATCGAGTTGGCCTTCACCGCGACGGGCACGTAACGCGGCGGCGGCGGCGGCTCGTCAGCCGGACCGCCAGCCACCGGAGGCGGCGGCTGCGAGAACGAGCCCTCGCTCCGCGCTTCGAAGGCGTGCTGCACCGCCACCATCGCGAGCGGCGGCGGCGGGATGTTCGGAACGACGCCATTCGCGGCCGACAGCGCGCTCGTCTGGAGCTCCGGCACCTCGTGCGCCGACTGCCAGCCCGTCCACCCCGAGCGCCACACCGGCGTGTTGGGCGCGATGAGGCCGCCGGCGAGCGCGGCGCGCAACTCGTCGAGTCGCACGCGGCGCTGCTGCCCGTCGGGATCCGCCCACCGCCACAGGTCGTTGCTCATCGAGACGCCCGCCGATGATAGCGCGCACTCGCGAGCGTCCGGTCAGGCTTTTGCGCGTGTCATCCCTCGCCCTCGGTGCTCGCCAGCACCACGGTGGCGACCTGCTCGGCGCCGGCACCGAGCAGCGTCTCGCGACAGGCCGCGAGCGTCGCGCCGGTGGTGCGCACGTCATCGACGAGGAGCACGCGCTGGCCACGCAGCGCTCCGGGGACCCGCGCCGCGAAGGCGGACGCCACGTTCCGGAGGCGCTCCTTGCGTCCGAGCGACGCCTGCTGCGCGGTCGCCACCCTTCGCACGAGCGCCCGCGGGTCGTGCCTCAGCGCGAGGGTGCGCGCCACGACGCGGCCGAGGAGCGCCGCCTGGTTGTAGCCGCGCTCCGCGAGGCGCACCGGATGAAGAGGCACCGGCACCACGACGTCGAGGAGCCCGGCGAGCGGTCGCACGCGCTCGGCCATCACGCCGCCGAGCCGGGACGCGAGATCGTAGCGGCCCTCGAACTTGAACCGCTGCACCGCCTCGGCGACCGAGCCGCCATACGCGTAGACCGCGGCCTCCCGTTCGGGCTGCGGCGATGCCTCCTCGGCCGCCACCGCGCACGAGGCGCAGAACACGTCACGTGGGCGCACGCGCGCATCACACGCCGCGCAGCGCGTCGGTGCCGCGAGCTCACCGAGCAGATCCAGGGCGAGCTTCCCCCACATGACGGCGCCTTCGGCCGCGCTTTGCGCGAGTTGCGTCCGGTCAGCCGGGGACGTGCTCTTCGCGGGTCTTCGCGAAGAGCACGTGGTCTTCCCAGGTCCCGGCGATCTGCAGGTAGCGCTCGGCGAGTCCCTCGCGCCGGAAGCCGAGCTTCTCGATCACGCGGAGGCTCTTCACGTTCCGCGGCATGATCGCCGCCTGCACGCGGTGGAGCGCGGCGGCCCCGAAGGCAAAGTCCATCACCGACGCGATCGCCTCGGTCACGAGCCCGCGGCCCTGGCTGTCCTCGGCCATCCAGTACCCGAGATACGCGCCGTGCATCGCGCCGCGCATCACGCCGTTCAGCGCGATCTTGCCGACGAAGCGCTCGGGCCGGCTGCGCTCGGCGACCATGAACACGAAGCTCCAGCCCTGCTTCCAGTCGCGCCGCTGGCGCAGCACGGTCTTCGAGACCTCGGTGATCGACGTCGGGTCCTCGCCCGGCGGCGGCGCCGGGTTCCACGGCTTCAGGTGCGCGTGGTTCGTGCGGAGCAGGCGCCGGATCTCCGCGACGTCGGCCGGCCGCGGCGGGCGCAGCACGAGGCGCTCCGTGACGAGCCGGGTGGAGACGGGCGGGAGCACGGCCGCCTTATCTCAGAGAAGGCCGACCGGATCCACGTCGATCGCCACGCGCACCGACCGCGGTAGGTCGCCGGTCGCGGCATGGATGGCGAGGGTCGCCTTGCGGAGCGCCTCGCGCGACGCGCTGCGCAGCATGACCCGGAAACGGAAGCGGTTCCGCACCTTCGCGATGGGGGCGGCGGTCGGTCCGAGCACCGTCACCTCGGCACGCTTCGAGGCGGCGCGCGCGGCGATCGCGAGCCGGTTGGTCGCCTCCTGCGCCTCCTGCTCGTCCAGCGCGTCGACCTTCGCCACGACCATGCGCGAGAACGGCGGGTAGCCGAGCTCCTTCCGGTCGCGGAGCTCGCGATCGATGAAGCCGTCGACGTCGTGGCGCGCCGCGAAGCGGATGGCGTGGTGCTCGGGGTCGTAGGTCTGCACGAGCACGCGGCCCGGCGTGTCGCCGCGACCGGCGCGCCCCGCGACCTGCACGAGCAGCTGGAACGCCCGCTCCGACGCGCGAAAATCGGGGATGGAGAGCGCGGCGTCGGCGTTGATGACGCCGACCAGCGTGACGAAGGGCAGGTCGTGGCCCTTCGTGACCATCTGCGTGCCGACGAGGATGTCGACCTCCCGCGCGCGCACCCGGTCGAGGATCTTCTCGATCTGCTTGCCGGTCGCAACGTCGCGATCGAGCCGCGCGATGCGCGCCTTCGGGAACGCCTCGACGAGCGCCTCCTCGAGCTTCTCGGTGCCGAGCCCCTCGAGCGCGATGTGCGTCGACTTGCACTTCTTGCACTCGGTGGGCAGCGGCGCCTCGTGATCGCACATGTGACAGCGCATGCCGCCGCCCACGCCGAGCCGCCGGTCCCGCATCCCGCGCTTGTGCAGCGTCATCGCCACCGTGCAGTGCGGGCACGAGGCGAGCTCTCCGCAGCTCTCGCACCGGATGCTCGGCGCGAAGCCGCGGCGGTTCAGGAAGAGGATGGTCTGCTCGCCCGCCTCGAGCGTCTCCTCGATCGCACGGTGGAGGAGCAGGCTGATGCGGCGATCGCCGGTCGGCCCGGCGCCGATGCGGCGGAGGTCGACGATGACGACCTTCGGCATGGCCTGGGCGCGCGCGCGATCGGGCAGGACGAGGAGCGTTGCCTTGTCGCTGCGCGTGAGCTGGATGCTCTCGAGCGACGGCGTCGCGCTGCCGAGCACGCACACGCCCTTGTGCATGTGCGCGCGCATGATGGCCATGTCGCGCGCGTTGTAGCGGACGCCCTCCTCCTGCTTGAACGAGGGGTCGTGCTCCTCGTCGACGATGACGAGGCCGAGATCGCGGACCGGTGCGAAGAGCGCGCTGCGGGCGCCGATCGCGACGTCGACCTCGCCGCTCCGCAGGCGGTTCCACATGTCGAAGCGCTCGCGTGCGGTGAGGCCGGAGTGGAGCACCGCAACGTCGTCGCCGAAGCGCGCGCGGAAGCGCCCCACGAGCTGCGGGGTGAGCGCGATCTCGGGCACGAGCACGATGGTGCCCCGCGACAGGCGCTTCGCATCGGCGATGGCGCGGAGATACACCTCGGTCTTCCCGGAGCCGGTCACGCCGTGCAGGAGGAACGTGCTCGGCTCGTCCCTGGCGAGCGCCTCCTCGATGGCGGTCACCGCGGTCTGCTGCGGCTCGGTGAGCGACAGCTCGGTGTCGCGCAGCATCGGCTCGGCGAAGAACGGATCGCGGACCGCGTCGCGCTCCTCGACCGTCACGAGACCGAGCTCGCGGAGCTTCTTGACCGTGGCGCGCGCCGTCGAGAACTGCTCCTCGAGCCGCGAGAGCGGCAGCGTTCCGTGCGCGCGCACCACCGCGAGGAGACGCGCCGCGCCCTCCTTGATCGAGTCCTCGACGACGTCGGTGGCGCTCACCCACTGCACCTGCCGGACCGCGATGCCCTTGGCCTCGGAGAACAGCGTCGGCGCCTCGACCATGCGCTCCGTCTCGCGATCGACGGGCGGGAGCGCGAGGCGCACCACCTCACCGATGCGCGCGAGATAGTAGCTCGCGAGCCGCGCCAGGAAGACGACGAGCGGCTCGGGGAGGGACACGCCGCCGAGCACCTCGAGGATGGGCTTTGCCTTGGGGGGCGGCTCGCCGGTGCGCACCGCCATCGCGATGCCGACCATGCGGCGCGAGCCGATCGTGCAGAGCACGCGACGACCCGGCGTGCAGCTCGCGGCGAGCTCGGCCGGGACGAGGTACGTCAGCGCGCGCGCGAGCGGGACGTCGAGCGCCACGTCCACGAGCAGCTGGTTCGCGCCGTCCGCCATCGCTCTCGTTCCTGGCACATCACGGAGCGAGCGAGCGGAAGAGCAGCACGAGGAGCGTCACGATGAGGAACACGCTGGCAATCGCGGCGATGGCGCGGGCCGGGGTCTTCCGCGGCGCGGCCGGGAGCTCCAGCGCAGCGCGGGCTGGTTCCTGGTCGGCGGCGCTCATCGCGGAGGACGGTGCCACATCCAGCGCCGCGCCGGCAAGGGACTCCGGCGCGAGGCCGAGGTCGCTCGGCGCCTCGAGCTCGCGCTTGAACGCGCGCATCGCGCCCGACGACACGAAGAACCGCGGGGCGAGCGGGGCGGCCGGGATCGCCGTCCCCGCGAGCCCGGCGTCGCTGGCGGCGCGGAGGCGTTCGCTCGATCGCGGCGGCGGGCTGCTCTTCGGGAGGCGCCGCTCGCTCGCGCGACGCTTCTCGACGAGCGCGGTGCCGAACGTCGACTCGATCCACTCGCCGAGCTTGAGGCGGCTCGCGAGCATGCCGTTCGCGACCAGGTACTCCTCGAGATCGCGGAGCAGCGCGCCGGCCGATGCGTACCGCTCGGTGCGGTCCGGCGCGAGGGCCTTGCGGACGATCGCCTCGAGGCGCGCGTGGTCGGGGAGCCCCTTGTCGGGCACCGGCGGGATCTCGGCGCGCCGCGCCTGCTCGAGGAGCGGCACCTCGGACCTGGGCCGGTAGAGGCGGCGTCCCGCGAGCAGCTCCCACAGGATGATGCCGGCCGCGAACACGTCGGCGCGCGCGTCGAGCGCCTCGCCGCGCGCGTGCTCCGGGCTCATGTAGCCGGCCTTGCCCTTCAGCGCCTCGCTCTCGCCGACCTTCACGAGGTCGTTGGCGTGCGCGATGCCGAAGTCGCACAGCTTCACCTCGCCCTCGAACGAGATGAGGACGTTCGACGGCGACACGTCGCGGTGGACGATGCCGAGCGGCTGCCCGTCCTCGCCGGTGCGGCGGTGGGCGTAGTCGAGCCCCTCGAGCATGTCGGCCACGATGCCGAGCGCGTGCGGGGCGGGCAGCGGCACCTTCTGCTCGGTGCAGTGGCGGAGGAGCGCGTTGAGGTCGAAGCCCTCGACGTACTCCATGGCGATGTAGAGCCGCTCGCCCTCCTTGCCGAGGTCGAACACCTGCACGATGCGCCGGTGCGAGAGCTGCGCGGCGAGCTTGGCCTCGTGCGTGAGCATCTCGGTGAACCGCGGATCGTCGGCGAATCCCGGGAGGATCTCCTTCACGACGGCGAGCCGCGTCGCGCCGAGATCGGTCTCCGCGCGGGCGAGATAGATCTGGGCCATGCCGCCCTTGCCGATCTCCTCGAACGCGGTGTAGCGCCCGAACGAGCGCGGCAACGGCCCGTCCTGCGCGAGCTCCGGCGACGACGAGGCGGTCATGGCAGCACGCCGACTCTACTCCTCGGGCGTTCGCTCCCGAAGAAAACGGCGCGTCACTTCGACGGCGCGGGCGGGGGGAACGTGGGGAGCGTCGTCGGGAAGCCGGGCGGCGGCTTGAAGGCGCCCGCATCGAACCCGGGGATCGTGGGGAGCGCGGTGGGGAGCTGGAAGGTCGGCGTCGGCACCGGCGCCGCCTTGCCGCCGTCCGCTGCGGCACCCGCGTCGGTCGCCGCGCCGCCGCCGGCAGGCTTCGCGGTACCCGCGGGGGTCGTCGTGGCCGCGCCGAGCGGCGGGACCACGGGCGTGCCGGTG
>JAQBQL010000010.1 GCA_028287035.1 Labilithrix sp.
CGTTGTGCGGACGCCGTGCTCTCCGGCGAAGTGCGCGAGGCGCTCCGGCTTGGGATCGCTGACGAGGATGTTCTCGGGCGGCATCACCTTCGCGTGCACGAGCCCCGCGCTCGTCCAGGGGCTCGGCGCCGGTCCGGTCGGTGAGACGGGCGAGGCAGGCTGACGGGGCGCGGACGGCTGCGTGTCGTCGTCGCGCCCCGGCTCGTCCGCCGCACGCGTCGCCGGCCACGACCGCGCCGGCGCGGCCTCGGTCGGGGCGAAGGGCAGGACGTTGTCCTCGAGGGTGTCCCGCGGCTCGTCGTCCCACCGACCCGGCGATCCCGCCGAGACCGGATAGGCGCTGGAGTCGTGAGCGAAGAGCTCGCTCAGCAGCCGGCGAGCATGATCGCAGGCGGGACCTGCAGGCGACGTCCCCGACGGAGGCGGGCAACGATCTTTGCGATGGCGTCCAGCATGATTGCGCCCTTCTGCGCCCTTTCATGCGGGATGTCAAGTCCGCGGCATCCCCGGCGCGAGGCGGAAAAATGCCGCTCGTCGCGGCTCACCACACGTCGACGATCGACATCTCGCGGAGCTTCGCCTTCGCGCGGAGCTCGATGACGTCGCCGCGAACACGACCGAGCAGCGCGCGTCCGAGCGGCGACTGGGGCGTGACGACCTGCACGCTCGCGCCGTCGACCTCGAGCTTCGCGCCGCCGCCGTGCGGGGACATGAAGAACGTGCTCGTCACGCCCGCGTCGTCCTCGAGGGTGATGACCGCCGACGCGCAGATCGGCGTCGCGTCGCCGATCTCCTTCAGCTCCATTCCGGTCAGGAGCTTCACCGCGTTCTCGAGCTCGGCGACCCGCGCCGCCTGACCCGCGGCGAGGTACGAGGCCTCGAGCGCGCGCGTGTCCTTGTCGTTCTCCGGCTTCGCCTCGGCGTGCGTGGCCGCGTCGGCCGCGTCGTAGGCGGCCTTCCGCATCGTCGCGATCTCGGTCTCGACGTGCGCGAGCAGCGCGTCGAGCAGGGCACGCTTTCGCTTCTGGCTCACGGCGGCGACTCTACCTAGCTCCGTCCCCGTCCGGTAGTGCCTCGGCAGCGCCCTCCGCGCCGCGCTCCGTCGACACGAGCGTGTACGAGGCCGTGCTCGAGCCGTCGGGCAGGATGACGAGGCCGATGGTCACGATCGCGACGAACGCGGTCGCGATCGTGCTCCCCGACCCGGTCGTGTCACGCGCGAAGGTCACGGGGGCCGCTGCCGCGAAGCGGACGCGCTGGCAGAGCGCCTGCGCCGCGTCGAGCAGCGCGAAGGAGCACGGCACCGGGTCCGCGGCGCTCGCGTCGGCGCCCTCCGCGAAGGCGACGACGGGCGGGCCCACCTTGTGCTGCGCCGGGTAGAACACGCGCGTCTCACCGTCGAGCGCCACCACCTCCACCTCGTCGGTGCGCTCTGCGTGGCGGATCGCGAGCACGAACGTGCGGAGCCCGTCACGATCGCGTGTGCCCGCCACCTCGATGGTGACCTCGTGCACGGATTCGCTGCCCGCGAGCGTGATGAAGTACAGGGCCGTGCCGTCGGACGACCGCGCTTGCACGCGATAGTGCAGCTTGTCGCCGACGCGGAGCGAGAGCAGCGGCGACGACCGCTCGGCGGCGGCCCGCGCCGAGAGGTGCGAGGTGGCGGTGACCGGACCGCGATGGGCGACGGCGTCGAAGGCGACGCGGCCCTTTCCCGCGGCACGCACGCGGACCGCGGTGACCGCCGACCATGCGGCGGCGCGCTCGGCGTCGACCGGCTGCGGGCCGTTCTCGCGCCCGAAGAACCAGTACGGGCTCGGAGGGCGTGACAGCACCACGGGCACGTCGCGCTCGCGCCCCACGTGCATCACGGGGTCACCGGTCGTCACGTAGAAGGGCACCTGCCCCACGGTGACGAGCGCGCCCGCGGCCACCGAGAAGCGCGCCGCGGCGAGGCCCGCGAGGACGAGCGTCGGCAGCGCCGTGCGCAGCAGCGGAAGCCGCGAGCCGCGGCGCAGAGCGAGCACGAGGAGCGTCGCGACGAAGATCGCTGCCGCGACCGCCGCGGTGGCGCCGTAGAGGTGCGCCGCGCCCCGGAACATGGTGGCGGCGTTCCACGGTCCGTCACTGCCGAACAGCTGGAAGTAGGGCATGTCGCGCATGACGACGACGAACGCGACGAGCCCGACGTGCGGGGCGACGCACGCGAGCGCGGCGGGATGCGCGAGCGCGCCCGGCCTGCGCCGCGCGTCGAGGAGGAACGCGACGAACAGCACGGCGAGGGCGCCGATCGCGCCGACCGCGAGCTGCCCGTGCACCGGATCGATCCGGTAGGTCGTCTCCTCGAGCATCGCCTCGGTGGCGGGAAGGAAGAAGGGGTTCACGCCAGCCCCACGTACACGACCCGTACCGCACGCTCGAGCCACCCGCGCGAAGCCTCCTACGCGCTGCAATTCCGCGGACTTGACCGCGGACTGCCCCGCGCCGTTCGCGCTGCCGCCCCGCGCGAGAGCCGGGCTGTGGTCGGCGTGCGCCACTCCTCGTGGAATCGAGGGATGATGCGCCCGGAGGTCCGGTGCGCGAACGTCTCGAAGGTTTCATCCTCGTCCTCGCCGTGGGTGCGGCGGTCGCGATCGCCGCCAAGCGCGCGGGCGCGCCCTACAACGTGGCGCTCGTCGTCGTGGGCCTCGTCCTCGTGTTCGCCAACGTGCTGCCCCACGCGCCGATGGACCCCGAGATCGTCCTCGTCGCGTTCCTGCCGCTGCTCGTCTTCGAGAGCGCGCTCTTCGCGGATGCTCGCGCGCTGTTCGCCGCTGCCCGTCCGATCCTCGCGCTGTCGGTGCCCGGCGTGGCGCTCTCGCTGCTCGGCACCGCCGCCGTGGCGACGTTCGTGCTGCGCTTGCCCTTCCCGGTGGCGCTCCTCCTCGGCGCGCTGCTCGCCATCACCGACACGGTGAGCGTCCTGCTCGCCTTCCGCAGCACGCGCGTGCCTTCCCGCCTCGCCGCGATCATGGAGGGCGAGAGCCTCTTCAACGACGGCACCGCGCTCGTCCTCGTCAGCATCACGAGCGCCGTCGTGGCGACCGGCAACTTCGCGCTCGCCGACATGACCCGCTCGCTGCTCCTCGCGATCTTCGGCGGCGTCGCGAGCGGCGTGGCGTTCGGGGCGCTCGGCAGCGCGGCGCTGCGGCGGGTGCCCGATCACCTGACGGGCATCCTGGTCTCCACCGTGCTCGTCTTCGCCACCTCCCTCATCGCGGAGCGGCTCCACGCCTCGCCGGTCATCGCGGTCGTCATCGTCGGCCTCATGGTCGGCCGCGAAGCGCGCGTGGCGCTCGAGCCGTCCCGGGTGCTGGCGCTGCAGGGCTTCTGGGAGGTGGTCGGCTTCGCGGTCAACGTGCTGCTCTTCCTCCTCGTCGGCATGCAGATCGACGCCGTCATGCTGGTGAGCGAGGCCGGTCCGATCCTCGCCGCGCTCGTCGCCCTGCACGTGGGCCGCGCCATCTCGGTCTACGGTAACTTCCTCCTGCTCCGCACCGCACGGCGCGACGTGGTGCCGATGCGCTGGCAGCACGTCATGGTGTTCGGCAACATCAAGGGCGCGCTGTCGATGGCCGCGGTGCTCGCGCTGCCAAGGGCCCTCCCCTACCGATCGCGGCTCGTCACCATCGTGTTCGGCGTCACCTTCATCACGCTGCTCACGCAGGCGCTTCCGTTCCGGCGGGTCCTCCGGCTGCTCGGCGTGGCGGCGGGAGGACCCGACGACATCGAGCAGGCGCGGGCACGCCTCATCGCAGCCCGGCGCGCGCAGGTCGAGCTCGACGCGCTGCTGGCGACGGGCCTCCTTTCGCGCCATGAGCACGCCGAGCGGCGCGCCGCCTTCCAGCGAACGGTGATCGAGGCCGAGGCGAAGCTCCGGACGCCGGCCGGCGACGCGTCGGACGATGCGATCATCGACGGCGCCGTGCTCGCGGCCCAGAAGGCGGCGCTCCTCGATGCGGCGCGGCGCGGGCTCATCGGCGGCGAGACCGCCAACCGCGAGGTCGAGCACCTCGACCGTCGCATCCTGCAGCTCGGCGCGCATGACAGCGTGGCCACCGCATCCGACCCCGAGGAGGAGAGCCGATGAAGATCGTGATCACCGGCGCCGGCCGAGGCGGCCTCAGCCTGGCCGTGCACCTGCAGGGCGCGGGGCACGAGGTCACGATCATCGATCGCGATGCCGGGATCACCGGCCACGCCGCCGAGCAGTACGGCCTCGTGGCGATGGTCGGCGACGCGACGAGCTCCGAGATCCTGAGGCAGGCCGAGCCGCAGCGCGCCGACGCCGTGCTCGCGATGCTCCACCGCGACGCGGACAACCTGGCGGTCGCGATGCTCGCGCGTTCGCTCGGCGCCCGGCGCGTCATGGTGCGGATGCGCGATCCCGACTACCGCGGGCTCTATGCTTCGGCGGGCGTCGCGCAGATCCTTTCAGAGACCGAGATCCTGGTGGGCGCGATGGCCACCGCGGTCGAGTTCGAGGCGGTGAGCCACTCGATGATCCTCGGCGCGGGGGCGGCCATCGCCGTCGAGATCGAGGTGCTTCCCGGCGCGTGGGTCATCGGCCGACCGGTGAGCGAGGTGGCGGCGCATGCTGCGTTCCCGCCTTCGTGCGTCGTCGCGGGCATGACGCTCGACGGCAACGTGCAGGCTCCGCGCGGGGCGGCGGTCATCGAGGCCGGCATGCAGCTGCTCGTCGTGGCGGCGCGGCGGGATCTCCGCGCGACCATCGAGTTCTTCCGCCGCACGCACGACCGCCACGCCTGAGCGCGCCGGCTCAGGCGATCCGCTCGGCGCGGACGAGGCGCGCGATCGGGGCGTTGCACGAGGCGCAGGCGCGCACGTCGACCACCACGTGCGCGGGCCATCCGACGGCGATCGGCGCGATCTCCGCGGCGGCGAGCGTCTGCAGCGGACGGAGCGCCGCGAGCGACGCCGCGTCGTAGCGCGCGCCGCAGCGGCAGCGCCGCGACGACGTGGGAGCGAGCGTACCGGCGGTCATCGGTACGGCCCCGAGGGAGGCGCCTTGCTGGCCCCGAGGCCGCGGGCGCCGTCGAGGTTGGCGCTGTCGAGCAGCACGTCGACGAGGCGTGCGCCGGTGAGGTCGGCGCGTTCGAGATTCGCCTCGGTGAGGTCGGCGCTCGTGAGATCGGCGTCGCGCAGGTCCGCCTTCTCGAGGTTCGCGCCCGCGAGCTTGGCGCCGGCGAGGCACGTGCCGCGGAGGTTCGCCTTCTCGAGGTTCGAGCCCGTGAGATCGGCGTTCCGCAGGTTGGCGGCGCGGAGATCGACCTTCTCGAGGTTCGCGGAGACGAAGATCGCGCCCTCGGCGTTCACCCCGTCCATGCGGGCGTGCTCCAGGTTCACGCGTGCCAGCGAGGCGCGTGCGAGCGTCGCGCCGGCGAGGTTCGCGTCCTCGAGGTTCGATCCGTCGAGCACGGCCTCGGTCAGGTTCGCGCGCACGAGGTCGGCCTCCTCGAGGTTCGAGCCGCGCAGCGAGGCGCCGCTCAGGTTGGCGTCCTCGAAGTTCGCCTCCTCGAGGTTCGTGCCGTCGAGGCGTGCGCCTCTGAGGTCGGCGCCACGCAGCGTCGCCTCCTCGAGGTCGGAGTGGTGGAGCGTCGCGCCGGCGAGCCGTGCGCCGTCGAGCCGTGCCCGCTCGAGCGCGGCTCCGTCGATGAGCGCGCCCTCGAGGCGAACCCCCGAGAGATCGACCTTTCGCGCCGTCGCCTCGGCGAGCGCCTGCCCGACCGTGCGCGCGCGCTGCGAGACGAAGAGGAGGTGGCCCGCGTGATGAAGCAGCTCGATCGCCATGACACGACTCTACGGCGTGACCCGCGGGCTCACCATGACGGGCCTCGCCACAAACGTTTGCCGAACGCGCCAGAACCCGCGCCTCGCGGAGCGTCTTACTATGGTGGTCTCGTGGGCAGGCCTCTCAAGGAAGTGGCAGGACCGAACGCGCTCGCGCCGGCGCTGCTCCGTCTCGTCGTGGAGCATGGCGGCGACCCCGCGCTGCTCGCGGTGCAGTGCGGGCTCGACGCGTCCGCCGCCGACCTCGACGAGGTGGCGATCACGCCGTCCTCCCTCGCGCTCCTCGTGCGCAGCGTGAGCGAGGTGCTCGCCGACCCGCACGGGGCGCTGCGCTTTCCGTTCGAGGCGAAGGTGCGCCGGTACGACGGCGTGGGTCTCGCGCTCCGCTCGGCACGGACGCCGCGCGAGGTGATGATGCTGGCCGCGCGCTATGCGCCGCTCCTGTTCCCGCAGCTCGCGATCGCCGTGGCCGATGGCGAGGAGGTCGTGCTCACCGCGCAGCATGCCGGGCACCCGCGCGGGCTCGGCCTCCTCGTCGACGAGCTGATCCTCGCGACGCTGCTCGCGCACTGCCGGAGGGGCGGGTCGGAGGTGACGCCGGCGCGCGTCTGGTTGACGAGCGCGCGACCGCGCACGATCGAGCCGCTCCTCGAGGCGCTCCGGACGTCCGCGGTCACGTTCGGCGAGCGCGACACCGGGTTCGCGCTGGGCCGCGCCGCCGCCGATCGCGAGCTGCCCGGCTACGATGCCGCGATGCTGGTGACGGCCGAGCAGCTCGCCGGCGCGGCGCTCGCCAGCGCGCCGCGGGCCGGATCGCTGGCGTCGCTCGTGGCGACGCGGCTCGAGGCGCTCCTCGCCGAAGCGCCCACCACCGACGCGGTCGCGGCGTCGCTGCACATGAGCGGGCGCACGCTGCAGCGGCGTCTCGAGGAGGAAGGGACGCGGTTCTCCGCGGTGCTCGACGTCGCCCGTGAGCGGGCGGCGCGGCGGCTGCTCGACGACCGCGCGCTGCCGCTCACGGAGGTCGCCTTCCGCGCCGGCTTCGCGGACCTCGCGTCGTTCAGCCGGGCGTTCAAGCGCTGGACGGGCATGCCGCCGGGGGCGTACCGCCGCCGCTGATCACTTGCAGGAGGCGCCGCTGTCCGCCCATTCGAGGTAGTCGGCCCGCAGCTGCGCAGCCGGATCGAGGCCGCCGTCGTCGGCCTCGACGAGCCCTCCGTCGGCGTCGGGCGCCGCGTCGGGTGCGCCGATCAGGAAGGAGCGCTCCGACAGGTCCTGGAGATACTCGGTCGTGACGATGCCGTCGACGCGCTGACGCGCGGCGCAGAGCTGCGCGAGGTAGCGTGCGCGATCGGCGGGATGCGACGTGGCGCACGTACCGCCCGCGCATGCGAAGGCCTCGACGTTCGCCCACACCGCGACGGCCGGCTCGCGGTCGGCCAGGGCGTTCCGCAAGCCCTGGTAGTAGAGGACGCCGCGCCGCGCCGGAGCGTCGAACGTTCCGACGCCATCCTGGAGCATGAGGAGCCCGACGCCGGAGCCCTGCAGCGCGGTGCGGAAGAGGACGCCGGCCGCCGTGGGATCGCGCGGCGGCGCGCCGAGGAGCGACGACACCCCGACGAAGCGCTGGTCCTTCGTGCACGCCGCCGCGCCCTCGTGGAAGAGGCGCGCGAGCTTCGCGCGACCGACCTCGTCGAGGGTGTCGACGAGCTCGGGGGCGGGCGCGATGAAGCAGCCGATGCGAGGGCTCGCGCTCGCCGCGCCGAGCGCCGCCGCGATCTTCGTGCTCACGTCCGCGGAGCACGTCGTGAGCTTGTCGAGGACGGCGCTCGCGGGGTCCAGCGCGGGTCCGCCGGGATAGCAGGAGGCGAAGCCCGTGTCGGGCTGGAGGAGGGCGGCCATCGATCGAGCCGGCGACGGATCGCGATAGGTGCCGACGAACACGTCGGCGGCGAGCGTCGCCTGCAGCTCCACGGCAAGCGCCACGCGCTCCGCCACGTGCTCACCGGCGGCGTCTGCGGCGCTCTCGATGACGATCGCGTCGAACCCGGTGGCCCGCAGCGATGCGACGAGCGCGGCGTGATCGAACGGCTCCTCGGGGACGCGGAGGAACGCGCCGCGCACGAGGCCCACGCGCGTCGGAAGCGCCTGCGGGCCCGGCGGCAGGTCTGGCACGTTGCACTGCACGGCCGCCGTGAGGAGCCCGACCGCCGCGGCGGCGAACGGGATCATGCGGAGAGCGTGACGAGGGATCGCGAAGGAGCGCGCGCGCATGCGGGAGGCTGTGGAGACTACACGTGAACCGGGCGCGACGGCGCCGCGGGTGCTACGCCTTTGTCCTCATGGGTTCTCTGCGGCGCGTGCTCATCTTGGCCTCGGTGATGGCCGGCCTCGCAGTCGCCGGGCCCCTCGGCGGCTGCGACGACGGGAGCTCCGAGCTCACCGGCACGCGGCGCGGCACGCCCGGTCCGTCCGGCACCGGCGGGAGCAGCGGCGGCGCGACGCCGGCCGCCGCCGAGCTGAAGGCGCTGTTCGCGAAGGTGGAGCCGGAGCTCACGCGCACGTGCGGCGGGAGCGCGGGGGCCTGTCATGTCAACGGTACGTATCCGGGCAGCCCGCCCAAGTTCCTCGCGGCGCCCGACGCCTACAAGTCGATCAAGGAATATCCAGGCATCGTCGTGAAGGACGTGACGACGAGCGCGATCTTGCTCAAGCCGCAGCACGAGGGTCCCGGTCTGAGCCCCGACAGCGATCTCGAGAAGGGCGTTCGCGAGTGGCTCGAGGCCGAGGCGCTCGTGCTCAGCACCGTGAAGCTGCCCAGCACCGGGCCCGTCACGCTGAAGAACGGAGCGAACGACGTCGACCTCAGCGGCGCCGTCACGCCGGGCGCGAGCCTGACCGGCGTGCATCTGAAGTTCGACGCGTCGCTGCTCGCGGGCATCCTCTCGCTCAGCAACCTGCGGCTCGCGCCGGCGGCGGGCAGCGGCGTGCACATCTCGAAGCCGCGCTTCGTCAAGGTGCGTGGCGGTGCGGAGGTCGCCGATCCCGCGGACAGCTTCTCGAACACCGACCAGACCGTGGCGGGCGGCGTCGAGACGGCGCTCGCTCCGGGTAGCGCCCTCTTCAGCAGCGACGCGTGGGTCCCGTTCGACTTCGCGAAGGATCAGGTCCGCATCGAGATCGACAAGCTCGAGCCCGGCACCCCGACGAACGTCGAGCCGCCGAAGGTGTGCAAGAACCCCGCGGCGTTCGGCGCCAACGTGCTGCCGACGATCCGGAGCACCATGGCCGCCAACGGCACGTGCAACAGCTGCCATGCGGGCGGCACGCAGCCCTCGCTGGGCGGCGGCGACAACGCGGCCATCTGCCTCAACATCCTGCAGCGCCTGAACCAGACGGATCTCGCGAAGAGCCTGATGATCACGAAGGTCACGACGGCCGGCCACCCCGGGGGCCTCGTGAACAATGCCGCCGCGTGGCAGGCGCTCTTCGTGAACAACAAGGCCGTGTTCTTCTGACCGCGGCGGATCAGGGGGCCGGCGGCGTGCCGAGCCCCGCGAAGGCATCGACGAGACGTCCCGCGACGCGCAGCGCAGCGCGTTCGTCGTCGGGATAATCGAGCTCGCGGTAGAGGCGCGCCAGGCGTTCGACCTTGCCGATGCCGAGCGCAGGTGAGGAGAGCGTCTCGGCGTGCGCGAGGAAGAAGAGCGAGTATCCGCGGTAGATCCGGTCCATCTGCGCCGGCGAGAGCTGCCACGTCTCCCACGCGAATGCGAAGTACGGCTTCACCATCGCCACGACGAGCGGAGCGTGACGAACGATGCCGGCGCGCGCCTCGCCCACCGAACGGATCCCGCTCGAGGCCAGCATGCGAAGGAGGTAATCGGGAAAGAACGGCGCGTCACCGAGCTCGCGGCCGAGTGCCGACGCGATCGCGCGATCGATGCTGCTGACCTCGTCACAATCGAGGAGCGCTTGCAGCGACAGGCGGTCGAGCGCCACCGAGTCGCCGGCGATCCCGATGCGCTCGGGGAGCTGGCGGGCGTACTCGTCGAGCTCGTCGCGGACTGCGCCGAACTCCTGGTCGGCGAGCTCGAGGAGGCCGGCGATGCGATGGAGCCGGCGCTTCACGTGCGCGGGCATCGCCGCGGCGGCCTTGTAGCCGATGTCGTGCTCGATCTCGGCCCACGCATGCTCGAGGACGGTGCGCACCTGCACCTCGAAGCGAGCTTCTTCGGGGAGGGCGCCGTCCGTCCCGAGATGGCAGACGTAGTGGAGCGAGCTGTATCCGAACGACGTCGCGTCGCCGCGCCGCTTGTCGACGGAGTGCGCGTAGTCGATCGTGAGGAAGGACTCGATCAGCTTGCCAACGCGTTCGACGTCGCCCTCGAAGTAGACGACGACGCGGAGCCCGATGAGATCGGTGACCGACCAGAGCGAGGCGTAGCTGCGGTCGGGGCGGCGCAGCTTGGCGGCGACGCTGGCGCGCGACTTCACGCGCATCGTGAGCGAGTGCGCCTTCAGCCCGGGCTCCTTCGCGAGCAGCGCCGCGAGCGCGTCGCGCACCGCCTCGCCGCGGAGGCGGAGGCGAGCCTCGACGCCGTCGTAGCGTTCGAGCAGGCCCGTGTGCATCGGGCGGATGGTACTCCAAGGGGCCCTCGCCGAGATGGTCCACGCGCACAGGCGCGCTCGTGCGAGGCTGCCCTCATGACCGACCCCGCGCACGACCTCGCACGGCTCCAGGGCACCTGGCGACAGGTCGACTGGGAGGCGGACGGCGTCGCCCGGCCCGACGACGAGCTGAGCGCCGGCGTCTCGACGATCATCGAAGGAACGACCTTCGCGGTCCGCACCGCGGGCGGCGAGCTCCTGCTCGCGGGCTCGTTCGTGCTCGACTCGGCGACGCGGCCGAAGTCGGTCACGTGGACCGACTCGATGGGGCCCGACGCGGGCAAGCCGCTGCCTGCGATCTACACGCTCGAGGGCGATGGCTTCGTGTTCGTGGCGGCCAGCGAGGGCATGCCGCGCCCCACGGCGTTCGTGACGACCAAGGGCCTCACGATGCGGTCCTTCGTGCGTGACCGCTGAGCTCGGCGACTAGCGCCGGTCGCCGCTTTCGGGCGTGGGCGGAGCGGGGGTCGCGGGCGTCTCCGAGCTGTCCGGGGCGGCGGCGTCGTTCGCGCTCTGCCGCTTCGGCGGCACGTAGCGACGGAGCTTCTCGAATCCCAGGATCCCGAGATGATCGTACGGGAACTGCGGAGCTGCGTTCGAGTTGCTCATGCCTTTGCTTGGCTCCAGATCAGGTGCGCCCGGCGCGCTACGCCCACGAGAGTAAGGCTGCACTGCTCCGTGTTCAAAGACAAGCGCTCCGAGAATTTACCCGCGGCGACCTCGAGCGCGTCGACCTTGGCAGAAGTCAGCGAAAACGCGCCGATAGGCACGCCGTCCTCGTCGGGGAGCAGGAACACGGCGAGCGTCTGGGTGTCCCGTTTTCGCGCCGGGTCGCGGACGAACCAGGGCTTCGGCGGCCGGTCCGCGCTCGCCTGGTAGTAGACCGGGCTCTCGTCGGCGGTGGCGGCCAGGTTGGCGACGACGCCCGCGCCGGCGGTCTCGGCCTCGAGGATGGGCTGGGCGAAGCCGAGGACGGTCTCCTGGGAGGCGCCGAACGCGGAGACGATGCGCCACTCGCCGCGCACGTCGTCACGGGCCCAGACGCTGAAGGCGTCGACGTCGGCCGGGAACAGGCGCGAGCGACGGAGCTGGACGAGCAGCAGCGAGGCGAGGGCCCGGAGCTCCTTCTCCGTCTCGCACTGCTCGACCTCGCGCGCGTAACCGGTGAGCGACGCGAGCGTGGCGCGCGCCGCCACCTCGTGGAGGACGACGCGCATCTCGCCGAGGTAGGCGCGCGTCTCGTTCGACCTGCTGAGCGAATAGATGGCGCCGACCTGCCCGACCATGAGAGCGAGCGCGGCCCACGAGCTCTCGAGGTTGAACGGCTTGTGGAGGAGCGCGACGTTGACGATGGTGAGCGGCAGCGTGGCAATGAACGCGTAGAGCCACGTGCGGGACAGCTGGTAGCCGTTGCGAATGCTCGCCTCGACGTCGGCATCGACCCGCGCCGCGCGCGCGAGCTCGATGGCATTCGGCCGGAGCCCCCACCAGAGGCGCCGGACGCGCGAGGCTCGCCGGAAGGCGGCGTTGGACCGAGGAACGATCATGATGGGGCACTTATCGCGCCGGCCGCAGGGGCGCATCCGCCATTCCGCGTGAGGGCCGCCGCGGGGCCTGAAGCGCGGCGGAAGGCGTGCCGTTCGGATGGACCATGCGCATCCTCACCGTCGCGTTCGTCCTGTGCTCGTGGACCCTCGTTGCTTGCGGGCAGGACGGCACGCAAGGGCCCTCCGGCGTGACGGGCGCCTTCGGGCCGGCGGGCGGCCCCGGCTCTCCTGGTGCCGCCGGGGCCCCTGGCCAGGACGGCGAGAGCGGAGCTGCCGGCCAAAGCGGCACGCCGGGCGTCGCAGGCGTCCCCGGGCCGACGGGGCCCGCCGGACCTGCGGGAGCGGCCGCCCCCAGCACCGCACCGGTGAGCGGAGCCCGCATCAAGGCGCAAATGACCACGACCACGACCACCTCGCCGGACGGCGCGAGCCATTCGTCCAGCAGCTTCGGCGGCTGGTACGACGCGCAACGCGGCGAGGTCTGCAGCCCCGGTCACGCGGCCGATGGCAAGACCCGGTGCCTCCCGGCCGCGACCCCTTCGAGCTCGATGAGCACGGCGTACATCGACGCCGCATGCACCCAAACCGTGCTTCTCACGGCGATCGGCGGCGCCGGTTGCGACGGAGCTCCGGATGCGATGCTGCCGAAGTACCTCTCCACGGCGGCGAGCTCCTCGGACGCGTGCGCGGGCTTCCGCATCTCTTCACTCGGCCCGAGGCTCGCCGTGCCGACCCTCTATTTCCCGGTGGGAGGCCAGTGCTTCAGCATGCCCACTTCTCCCAATGACGCGGTCTTTGCGGCGGGCGGGGCGGAGATACCCGCGTCCGAGTTCGCAGAGCTCACGACCACCGTGACGACGACGCACTGACCGGCGCGTTCGACGGCCGGCCCAGCGCGAGGTGTTCACGAATTGATCGAAACCGTTCGCGGCTCGTCGCGTACCGGCACGATGAGAATCACGCACCGTCTTTCCTTGGGTCTGTTTGGCGCAACGCTGCTCGTCGGGCTCGTTGCCGCATGTGCCGATGATGACGGCATGGCCACGTCCGTCACGCCCTCGCCCGATGCGGGCGTTGCAACGCCGGACGGCGGCCCTCCGGGGTCGGAGGCCGGTGCCGACGCCGCCCCTGCTCCGTTGGCGCGCGTCGTCTACGTCGAATCGAACGACGTGGCGCAGGGCAAGAACTCCGTCCTCGCCTTCTCGCAGGCGGCGGACGGCTCGCTCGTTCCCCTTCCCGGCAGCCCCTTCGCGACCGGCGGAACCGGCGTGGGCAACCCGACGCAGGCCCTTGGTCCGGACGACGGCGACCAGCAGATCGTCCTGTCTCCCGACGGAACGCACCTCTTCGCCGTGAATGCCGGCTCGAACACGATCGCCGTCTTCGATGTCCGCGCGGACGGCTCGCTCGCGCCGATCGCGGGCAGTCCCTTCCCGTCGGGCGGCGTCAACCCGATCAGTGTGGGCATCGCCGGCAGTCACCTGATCGTCGTGAATCAAGCGCAAGACCCGGCGCAGCCCGGTGCGGGAACACCTGGTTACGTGGCCATTCCGCTCTCCGCCGATGGCACGCTCGGCACGCCGGGGCCGCTCACGCCCGCCGGCAAGTCTCCACAGACCGCGCTCACGTCGCCCGACGGCAAGCTGCTCTTCGGCGTCGACTTCATGGCGCCGCTCGCCAATGGCGGGCAGGGTCCGCTCCGTGCGTTCACGATCGGCAATGACGGTGCGCTGACGGCAGCGCCCGGGACGCCGCTCGCGATCCCGGCGGTCGCCGGCGGTACGCCGGAGGGCACGCCCCTCGCGCTCGGCCCGGCGATCCATCCGACGCAGAAGATCTTCTATGTCGGCTTCGTGCTCCGGAAGGCGATCGGCGTCTATACCTACGATGCGACGGGCTCGCTCACGTACGTGACGAGCACGCCCGTGTCCGGCGCAGCCCCGTGCTGGACGCGCTTCAACACCGCGGGCACGCGCGCGTACGTCACCGACACCGCCGACAACTCGGTCTCGGTTCTCGATACGTCGAACCCGCTCGCTCCGGTCGAGGTGCAGCACCTCGTGCTCGCCGACACGGGACCGCTCTACGCAAACGGAATGGGTGGCCAGGCGCCGACCAGCGAGACGTACGAGGAGTCGCTCTCGCCCGATGGCAAATTCCTCTTCGTCCTGAGCCAGAACACGAATCCGGATCTCACGATCACGGCGGGCAACGTGCTCCACGTGCTCACGGTGGGTGGCGACGGCATGCTCACGGAGACGGTCCCGGACGTGAAGCTCGCGCTCCCTGCGGGCGTCCGGCCGCAGGGCGTCGCGGTGCGCTGAGCGTCATTCGGTGTCCTTCGGCTTTTCCCGCGCGCCGGCCGGAAAGATCCAGAAGACGAGCCACACCACGAGCACGAAGAGGACCGCCCAGGGGAGGACCGCCACGACTCCGAGGAGCCACCAGTTTCCGTCGTCACCGAGCTCTTGGTTCATCGTCCGTGCAGGCGAAGCCGATCTAGCACCGATCCGGAAGCGGCCCTCGCGGCCAGCAGGGACGTGTACCGGCGCGAGCCGGCATGCTCTTCGCCCGCTGCTCCCGCGCAGCCCCGTCCCGAGGACGAGCGTGATGCATCAGTGGCCCATGAGCATGCGATCGGCGGACGTCGTCCTCGCGCCTGTCGTTCGCAGTCGACCGCGGCGGGCTGCGGCTGGCGGTGGAGGCGAGCTGCACGCGTCCTTGCCATTCGGAGCGCTGCCCGAAGGAGGAGAAGCTGATCGCGGCCATGGTGGGAAGACTCGCTCGCCGCAGGTAACGTCATCATCTACCCGAAGAGCGGCTCGTTCTTGTGGCAGACGAACACGGACTGACGACGCCGGGGAAGCCTGCGCCGTCTTCGTAGACCTCGAACACCCACGGCAAGACTGTAGAAGCCGAGCGAGGTAGGGTTGGGCATGGTCTCCCGCGAGCGTCCGTTGACGGCGGAGGAGACGCGGGCGCTCGTCACCCGGCGCGACACCATCGCGTCGCGCGCCGCGGCGCGCATCGCGAAAGAAGACCGCGACGTCCGCGCCGGCGCGCGGTGGGTGTTTGCCGTCGCCGCGTTCTTCGCAGCGGTGGTCGTGTTCGCTCTCCTGCTCGGAGCGCTCCGCGCCGCCCTCGCTGCGAGCAGCGGGGTGCTGCTGTTCGGCGCCATCGGGCGCTGGCTCGCGCGCCAGCCATCCTCCTTGAGGTGCCGAACCGAGGATGACGAGATCCGGCGTCTCACGGCCATGGTAAGCGCGGGCGCCGTCCAGGTTCATGACCTCTTCGCGGATGCCGCGCTCGTGATCTCGCTTCGCGCCGACGAGGACGAGCTGATCGGAGACGTCCTCCGGATGGGTAACGAGCTCTTTTACGTGCGCCGCCGGACGATCGGCACGATCGCGCCGGAGCGACTCCCGAATCGCCACCTTCGTCTCGTCGACCCCGTGGACGGCATCATCGCTTCGGAGGCCCTCGGAGAGCGCATCGACGAGGCTCCCCGCGTCGTGCTCGACTCCGAGGACGAGCTCTTCGAGCACCTCGTCGGCGAGCTCGTCGCGCTGGAGATGACGCTCGACGAGCTCGCACGTCGCCTGGGTGCTGACAGGGAAGAATTCTTCGAGAATGGACGTAGGATGCGGTGATGTCCGAGGACGTGATGTTCGTTCGTGCCGGTCGCGATGTTCGTTCATTGATGGATCTGCCGTCCTCGCCGCCCCCACTCGGTGCGCGTCGGGCGGTGATCACGACGCTGGGGGCCGCTGGCTTCGATGTCGTCGATCTCGGCAAGGAGGACCCGGTCCCACTCGCGATCGTGCCGCTCACCGGAACCGACGACGTCAAGGCGCTCTGCAAGCAGACGGGCTGGGCCGCCTTCGATATGGGGAGCGGAGATCGACTCGACGATTGAGCACGAGTGCCCCACGCCGCCCGCCTACCGCGCGTTGTTGGTTCCGACGGGTGGATTCGAACCACCGTAAGAGGAATCAAAAGCCCTGCGGGCCACGAGCACTTTCGCGGGGATGGCGTTCTCCGCGGGTTTCTCGGGATCGAGACGCTCACCTGGAGTGCCGTTCCCATCGCCTCCGGGGCGTTCGTGGGGCGCCGCCAGCTCCGGAACCGCAGCGTCGAGAGGATCTAGCAC
>JAQBQL010000029.1 GCA_028287035.1 Labilithrix sp.
CCGTCGCCGAGGCGGCGCAGGCGCGTCCGGCCGGCCGCGAATCGGGGCGCCGCCCCGAAGGTGACCGCGGCGGATCTCGCGAGGGTCGCTCCGGCGGCGATCGCGGCGGCTCTCGCGAGGGCCGCTCGGGCGGTCGTGATCGTCGCGGCGGTCGCGGCGGCGGGGAAGGCCGGAGCAGCAGCGGCGAAGGCCGTGGCATGCCGGGCCGCATCTCGAAGACCACGCCGATCCGTGACGTCGTCCGCGAGGGCCAGGAGATCATCGTCCAGGTCACGAAGGATCCGATCGGCACGAAGGGCGCCCGCTGCTCGAGCCACATCTCGCTGCCGGGTCGTTACGTCGTCTACCTGCCGACGGTCGATCACATCGGCATCTCGAAGCGCATCGGATCGGACAAGGAGCGCGCGCGGCTCCGCGAGGCGATCGAGGCGATGAAGCCCCCGTCGGGCGGGCTCATCGTCCGCACCGTCGCCGAGGGTCTCACGAAGAAGGGCCTCAAGCAGGACGTCGGCTACCTCGTCCGCCTCTGGGGCGAGATCGCGAAGAAGCGTGACGGCGCGCATGCTCCGTACGTCCTCTCGAGCGAGCTCGATCTCGTGCTGAAGGTCGCGCGCGACCTCTTCACCGACGACGTCGACGAGGTCGTCATCGACGACAAGCAGCAGTACGAGCGGCTCTGCCGGTTCGTCGAGATGTTCGCCCCCGACCGCGTCAAGGACGTGAAGTTCTACGACGAGGACGAGCCCATCTTCGACGAGTACGGCATCGAGGACGAGATCCAGCGCGCGCTCTCGCGCAAGGTCCCGCTCCCCTCGGGCGGCCACCTGATCATCGATCAGGCCGAGGCGCTCACCGCCATCGACGTCAACACCGGTCGCTTCGTCGGCAAGGGCTCGAAGGACATGGAGGAGACGATCCTCAAGACGAACCTCGAGGCCGTCAACGAGATCGCCTACCAGCTCCGCTTCCGGAACATCGGCGGGCTCATCATCCTCGACCTCATCGACATGGAGCAGCACAAGAACCGCGAGAAGGTGCGTCGCACCCTCGAGGAGCTGCTCCAGAAGGACAAGGCGAAGACCACGCTGAACCGCATCTCGGAGCTCGGGCTCATCGAGATGACGCGCAAGCGCACCCGCGAGTCGCTCGGCCGCATGCTGCACGAGCCGTGCTTCTACTGCGACGGCACGGGCCAGCTCCAGTCGAAGGAGACGATCGCCTACGAGATCCTCCGCGAGCTCCGTCGCAAGAAGAGCACGCTGCCCGGTTACTCGGTCGTCGTGAACGCGCACCCGGCGGTCGCCGACGTGCTGAACGGTACCGAGAAGCTCGCCGTCGCCGACGCCGAGAACAAGTACATGCGCAAGATCATCGTCGTGCCGCGCAAGGAGTACCACCTCGAGCAGTTCGATCTGGTGGGGAAGTAGGCCCTTCGGATGAGCGACGAGCAGCGCGGCGGCGAGCGGCTGACGATCAACAAGGAGTTCGAGTCCTTCGACGCGTTCATCCAGGAGTACGTCACGAACATCTCGCGGACGGGCGTGTTCATCCGCGCCCACGAGCCGCCGCCCGTCGGCACGCAGGTGAACCTCCGGTTCACCGTCATCATGGACGACATCGAGACCATCGAAGGGGTGGGCGAGGTCGTCCGTGTCGAGAAGGACGGCATGGGCGTCGTGTTCCGTGAGCTCTCCGCCTACTCGAAGGACCTCATCGACAAGCTGCTCGTCGGGACGGGGACGCGGACGCGCCCCCGGACGCCCTGATTTCGTAGTTGTCGAGGGCGCCCGGCACCTTGATATGCTGGGACGCCGTGAGATCCCTCAACGCTTTCCTCGCCAACGCGGCGATGACGTCGCTCCTCGCCACCACGCTCGCTCTCGCCGGATGCGGCAGCAGCGTCCCTCCGCCCACCGACAAGATGGCCTCCGCCGAGGCCGCCTCACGTAGCGCCCGCGAGCTCGGGGCGTCGGGCGAGCCGAAGGCGGCGCTCCACCTGAAGCTCGCCGAGGAGCAGATCGATCAGGCGAAGAAGCTGATGACCGACGGCGACAACCGCCGCGCGGAGCTCGTGCTCGAGCGCGCGAGCTCCGACGCGGAGCTGTCGGTCATGCTCGCGAAGGAGAACGCCGCGAGCCAGGACGCGGCGAAGGCGAAGGAGCGCGTCAACGCTCTGAAGGCGGCGAAGTGAACATGCGCATCGACAGCACGTCTGCTCTTCTCCTCGCGCTCGCCGTCGCCACCGCGGCGTGCGGCTCGAACCTCCCGCCGAAGGAGCTCGTCGACGCGCGCGCCGCGTATGCATCGGCGACGAAGGGCCCGGCCGCGCAGCAGGCGCCCGCCGAGCTCCACGTGGCGAAGCAGTCGCTCGACCTGGCCGAGCGCTCCTTCAGCGACGACGGCGACTCGCCGGCCACGAAGGACTACGCGTACATCGCGATCCGGAAGTCCCAGCTCGCCGACGCGACGGCCCGCGCCGGCCTCGCGGCGAAGGAGAAGGATGCGGCAGAGCGCGAGGCGCTGGCCGTCCAGGCCGCCCAGCTCTCCGACGCTCGCAGCCAGCTCAGCTCCGCGAAGAGCAATCTCGAGAAGACGCAGGAGCAGCTCGCACGCGAGAAGGCGGCGCGCGAGGAGGCCGAGAAGAAGGCGGCGATGGCGATGGCCGATCTCCAGCGCCTCGCCAGCGTGAAGCAGGAGCAGCGCGGCATGGTCATCACGCTCTCCGGCGCGGTGCTCTTCGCGAGCAACGAGTCGACGCTGCTGCCGACCGCCGTGCTCAAGCTGAACGAGGTCGCGGATGCCCTCACGAAGGGTAACCCGGACTCCAACATGACCATCGAGGGGCACACCGACTCGCAGGGTCAGCGGCAGTACAACATGGACCTCGCGCTGAAGCGCGCCGAGGCCGTGAAGGCGCAGCTCGTCGCGCGCGGCGTCGCCGCCGACCGCATCAAGACGGCGGGCATCGGCCCCGATCGTCCCGTCGCCGACAACAAGACCGCCGAAGGACGCGCCAACAACCGCCGCGTCGAGATCATCGTCGAGCCCAGCAGGAAGTGAAGGCCGCCCCGTGCTGACCATCAAGCTGGTGAGGCACGGGGAGTCCGAGCAGAACATCGGCAAGGTCACCACGTACGACGTGGGCGATCACGCGGTGGCGCTCTCGGAACGCGGACACGAGCAGGCGCGTGACGCAGGCCGCCGGATCGGGAGAGAGTTCCTGGACGGCGGCCTGATCTACGTCTCGCCCTACAAGCGCACGCGCGAGACCGTGCAGGAGCTGCTCGTCGGCGCCGCCGAGGGCGGGCCGCCGCTCGAAGGGCAGGTGCGCGTCTACGAGGACCCGCGCCTACGCGAGGTCGAGCACGGCTACGAGGACCCGAAGACGCAGGACGAGCTGCGGCGCCGGCACGGGTGGTTCTACTACCGGTTCCGCGGCGGCGAGAGCCCGGCCGACTGCTACGACCGTGTGTCGAGCTTCCTCGAGTCGATGATGCGTCAGGCCGAGCGGAAGACGACCGACCGCATCGTCATCGTCACCCACGGGCTCATGATCCGCTGCTTCATCATGCGGTTCTTGCACCTGTCGGTGGAGGACTTCGATTCGCTCGCGAACCCGGCGAACGGCGCCATCGTCACGCTGGGCGACCGCACGACGATGAGCGGCTGCCTGTTCACGTCGGGCGCGTGGGGCGTCGCCGGCCTGTCCCTCCGCGAGGCGGGGACCGGCTCGGCGGATTGACCCCCGATCGTCACTGCGTCTGCGAGCAGTTCTCGATCTTGAGCTGGGCCTCGAGGTCACACACCTGCGCGCCGGACACGAGATCCTTCGCGTTGGTGCACTTGATGGTCGTCCAGTAGCGGCCCGCGGCGATGCCCTGGCCGCTCGCGGCATCGACCGTGAACGTGCAGGAGGTCGAGGCGAGCGTCGTCCCCCGGATCGAGAGAGAGACGTTCGCGCCGGACGCCGCGCCCGACGCGTCGGGCGTCGCGTTCATCAGGAACGAGTCGCCCGCGTCGTTCACGATCTGGAGGTTCGTGTCGGCGTCGAAGCCGGAGCCGGCGGTCTGGACGCGGCACCCGACGATCACCTGGCCGCCTGCGGTCGCATCGTTCGTGTCCGTCTGCACGCTCGTCGTCGGAAAGGCGCCGACCTCGAGGCTCTGGCCGGCCTTCGTGCACTCCGTCGTGGTGTGCGTGCCCTGCACGAAGGTCGCGACGAGGATGACGCGCGCCTTCGGGAGGTCGCCGCTCGAGCCGCTCGAGCCACTCGAGCCGCTCGACGATCCGCTGCTCCCGCTGCTCGACCCGCTGCTGCCGCTGCTCGACGAGCTCGAGGTCGAGCCCGTCGAGGTGCTCGAGGAGCAGGCGGCGACCGCTGCGAGGACCACGGCCGGAACCAGGGCGCGAAGGTGAAAGGAGGTCATGCCTCCGGCGTACGTGACGGTTCCGTGATCGTCAAACAACGATCCGTCAGGGGAGCATCCTGCCGCACCGCGGTCACTTCCGGGCGGGACGGCGCCGCTCGTGGAACCAGGCGCGGTAGCTCTCCATGCGCGCGCGCTGGTCGGGCGGGGCATGCGCCTGGCACGTCGCGAGCTCCTCGCTTGCCGGCGGCGCTCCCCACCGGATCTCCACGCAGTCGTTCGGGTTGTACGCCATCTCGAGGGCCGGGCTACGCGTGAGCACCTCGGCGAGCGGCAACGTGAAGGCGGTCCCGTTGGTGCGTGTATACTGCACGCTGCGCGCGTGGAGCTCACGGTCGAGGACGCGCTCGAGCTCGGCGGAGACCTCCGCGGCGTCGTGGCCGACCGGCATCGCGTACCGCTCGGGGCGCCGGCTCACGCGGGCCGGGAAGCCTCGCGCCACGTCGACCGCGATCAGCATGCGAAGGTCCCGCGACGGCGTCGAGAAGTCCTCCCACGCCCCGCTCGTCTCGAAGATCTCCGGCCCCTCGGGCATCGCCGCCGGAGCGCGCGCACCCTCGAGCCAGCGCCGGCCGTTGTCGACCGACTTCACGCGGGTGCGGACCTGCTCCTCGAGCGCGCCCAGCGTCTCCATCATGGCGCGCTGCGGATCGAGCGGGCGCGGCGAGAGGACGTCGTCCATCCGGTCGTAGAAGCCCTCGACGTCGAGCGCGCTCGCCTCGCGCGAGAGATCCCCGTACTCCGCGCTCTTCGCGATGGCGTCGTCGGCGAGCCGTTCGAGCTTTCCCTTGCGGCGGGCGACGGGCCGGAACCGCTTGAAGCCCGGGCCCCCGAGCTCCGGCTGCGTCGCGTAGAGGAAGTTGCCGCGCCAGTACCGCTTGCGGGCGACGGTGCCGTCGGGCTGCGCGTCAACGGCGATGAGCTGCCCGCCGCGCTCGCTGGTCTGCGGGATGCGTCTGGCGAGCATGAGCACGTGGCCGTACGGATCGGCGAAGATGGTGCCGGGGCGGAGGCTCTCGGCGGCGAGCGGCACCGGGTAGTAGTCGCTGCTCGGCTCGTCGAACGGCTGCCGCGCGGAGCCGGAGTGCGCCTTGTCGGCGAGCGTGCCACGAAGGAAGTTGCCGAACGCCTTCACGGCATTCGCGCCGGGCGGGACGGGCTTGTCGCCGGGCGCGCTCTCGGTGCGCGGCGCGGGGTCCTCGTTCGTGACGATCACGTCCTTCTTGCACGACGGCGGGATGCCGCCGCCCCCACGGTTGCACTCCGAGACGCCGAACGGCAGGCGCAGCTTGAAGGCGAAATACGCGCGCAGGAAATACGGGAGATCGGCGCAATCGGGATGGATGGTCGTCGCGTTCGACGAGTCCTCCCCGGCGGCGAGGTGATCGAAGAGCAGGTTCCGCTTCGGGTCGCGCAGCACCTCGTGGAGGGCGGGCCAGCTCGGCATCTCGCCGTCCGGCGCGTCGAACAGGCGCTCGATCCACGCCGAGTACAGGTCCTCGAACGAGCGATTCCACGCCCGGTACGTGGGCCAGATGCCGTCCGTCTCCTTGGTCGGGCCGGCGGGCGCGTTGGGACGGGAGGCGCTCACCGCGATCCGCTTCGCGGCCACGTTCTTCCCGGGGTCACAGGCCTGCTGCGTGAGCGTCGCCTCGTGGGCGCCGGCCTGCGGCCCCGCGATCTCGGCGACCCAGAAGTAAGGAGGGCCGCCGCCGCGCGCATCGCTCGTGGCAGGGCTCGCCGGGCTCTTGGCGCCGGTCACGCGCAGCTCGCCCACGAGCGGCTTCTCGCTGACCGCGACGACCCGGAGCGGGGCGCCCGTCCATGGGGTCGCTGGCGAGACGAAGATCGCGACGGCGCTCGCGTCCTCGCAGCGCGGCGGGTCGGCAGGCGTGGCAGGCGCGGGGCTCGCCGCGAACATCGCCCCTGGCGCGGAGGGCGGCGCGGACCCGTCGGCGTGCGCGGCCGGGGACGCCGCAGCACCGCGGGGCCCCGGCACGTCGCTGCTGCCGCCGTGCGAGCAGGCTGCCAGCGCCACGAAGCAAGCGAGCGCCGGGATCGTGAGCCTTGTCACCACCGGCTCATAACGCACCCCGCGGGCTCCGTCATCCCGGCCTTCGCCTCGTCCTCACGACATCGAGCCGACCACGAGATTCAGCGCCAGCGCGACGATCATCGTGTTGTAGACGAACGACAGCACGGAGTGGAGCAGCACCGCGCGGCGCGCGGCCCGCGTGCACACCTCCACGTCGGACACCTGGAAGCACATGCCGACCGTGAACGCGAAGTAGGCGAAGTCGATGTCCGCCGGATCCTCGTCACCGGGGAAGGCGAGACTGCGCTCGCCCGCTTCGTCACGGTAATAGAGGTGCGCGTAGCGCAGCGCGTAGCTCGTGTGCGTCATCGTCCACGACAGCGCGATGGACGCGATGGTGGCGAGCATCCAGCCGAGCTGCTCGCCGGCGGCGAGCGCCTTCACCTGCCGCAGCGCGAACGCCGCCGCGAAGAGGCTGAAGAGGCTCGCGGCGAGGCCGACCACGAAGACCAGGTGACGCCCCGGATCATCGCCGCTCGCCCGTGCCTTGGTGCCGGCGCTGTCGGTGCGCTCGATCACGAACCACGCGAGGCCGACGAGCGTCGCCGCCCCTGCGTCCCACCCGATGATCGCGCGCTGCCACAGCGCGAAGTGGCTCGGGGTCGCGATCGCCACGGCGACGACGGCAGCCATCACCGCGAAGAGCGCGCGCGCCGAGGCACGGTGGGGTGAGAGCGGTCCTCGCCGGTGATGCCCGTGCACAGCGATCCCATAGCGGCGCCGCGCGGTGACGGGCAAATCGGTCGCGCCGATCGACGCGCGAGGTCAGACGAGGCCGCGCAGCGTCGACGTCCGCGACACGCCGCGCGCCGGAGCGAGCGAGCCGGCACCGTTGGCCCGGCGCGCGCGCTTCTGCTCGTACATGCCTCCGTCGGCCTCGGCGAGCAGCGCGTCGAGCAGCGCGGGCTGCGTGGGGTCGAACACCGCCGTGCCGATGCTGAAGGAGAGCCGGAAGGGGCGGCCGGAGCCGGCGTTGAAGGTGGCGAGCGCGTCGCGCAGGCGGAGCTGGGCACGCCCGGCGTCCGCCTCGCTCAGGCCCTCGGCGAGCACCACGAACTCGTCGCCGCCGAGGCGGCCGACGGCATCGTCGTGCGGGAACGCGGAGCGAAGGATGTCGGCGGCGTCACGCAGGGCGCCGTCACCGGTCTCGTGACCGAGCACGTCGTTGATCGGCTTCAATCCGTTGAGGTCGACGAAGAGCAGCACGAACGGCGTGTTGCGCGCGATCGCCCGGTCCCGCTTCTTGCGCCCGAGGTCCATGAACCCGCGGCGGTTCAGGAGGCCCGTGAGGTCGTCGCGATGGGACATCGTGCGGACCTCGTTCGCGTACCGCTCGCGCTCGACCACGCGCCCGAGCTGGACGCCGACGCTCTTCATGAGCGCGAGGAGCGCGGCATCGGGCTCGAACCGGTCGGTGTGATTGAAGGCGAGCACCGCCGCCACCTCGTCGCCGACGAGCACGGGGAAGCCGAGGGCCGACCCGAGCCCGAGCTGCGCCGCCGCGGCCCACCGCGGGTACGTCTGCCGACGCTCGCCGATGTCGAACAGCCAGAGCGGCTCACGCGTGTCGATCACCGTGGCGAGGTGCGTGCCACCCGCATAGCGAAGGCCGGCGGTCGCCCGGACGAACGGCTCTGCCGCATCGGGATCGGCGAGGTACCAGTGGTCGGTCGCCACGAGGTCGCGACCGTCGCGGACGAACGCGTGTCCGATGCAGAAGCCGACGTGGCGGGCCACGAGACCGAGCACGCGCTCGAAGGCCTCGGCCGTGCCCTGCGCCTGGTTGGCGGCAGTCGCGACGTCCTCGAGGAGCTTCGTCGCCTGCGCCTGCTTGCGGATCTCCCGCTCGCCCTGCTTCTGCATGGTGATGTCGTGCGTCATCACCATGCCACCGGTGACACGGCCGGAGTCGTCGTAGACCGGCGACACGTGCAGGAGCAGGTCGCGTCCATTGCGGACCAATTCGAGGGTGGTCTTCTGGCCGGCCAGCGCGGTGCGGTAGGTCTTCTCGAGCGCCGCCTGGTTCCGCGCGGAGCCGAGCTCGTGCAGCTTGCAGCCTCGCGCATTGCGCGCGGAGAGGCCGAGGCTGGTGAAGAGCTCCTCGCCATCGGCGATGAGGACGCGCAGGTCCAGATCGAACAGCACCACCGAGGCATTCGGGAGGTGACGGAGCACGGTGCGGTAGCGATCCTCGCTGACGCGCAGCGCCTCCTTGGTGCGACGCGCCTCCTCGATCTCCTCGACCGTGGAGATGATCTGGAGGACACGCCCGTGCGGGTCACGTGCGCTGGAGAGCGTGGTGCGCGTCCACAGGAAGGTGCCCGCGCGCGTACGGTACCGCACCTCGAGCTGGACCACGTCGCAGTCGCCGGTCGCGAGGGAATCGTAGAGCCGCTCGGCGTGCGGGAGGTCGTCCGGGTGCGCGAGCGAGAGGATGTCGAGACCCTCGAGCTCCGCGTGGGCGTAGCCGAGCATCGTGAGCAGCGCCTGGTTCGCGCGGCTGATGTGGCGAGCCTCGTCCGCGACGACCATGCCGAGGCCGGCGTGACAGAACACCGCGTCGCCCAGCGCCCGCTGCGAGGTGAGCAGGCGGACGGCGCGGCGCAGCTCGATCTCGGTGACCACCGCCGCCGTGAGCCGCTCGAGCATCGCGAGCTCGTCGTCCGTCCACGTGTGCGCCTCACGGCTCACCGCGCAGAAGGCGCCGAGCGTGTGCCCGTCGGCCGTGGTGAGAGGAAACCCGGCGTATGCGGCCACGCCGAGCTCCTCGACCGCCGCGTTCGTCGCGAAGCGGGGATCGCTCGACGCGTCGTCGACGACGAGCGGCGCCTTCATGGCGACGACGTGCTGGCAGAACGAGTAGCTGAGCGGGGTCTCGCGGAGGGTGGCCCACGGTTCGCCCAGACCCGCGGCGCTCTTGAAGAACTGGCGGTCGCGATCGACGAGCGAGACGAGCGCCACCGGCATGCCGAGGGCGAGCTTCGCGAGCTGCGTGAACCGGTCGAAGCTCTCCTCGGCCTCGCTGTCGAGGAGGCCGGTCCTGCGCAGCGCCTCGAGCCTTCCCGGATCACGGACGCCCGGCAACGGGACAGACGCATCGGTCGGGGCCTCGGGCGGAGCGTGAAGCATTCTATGGACAGTGGAACGGCCGGCCGGGTCGATCCCTGAAGGGGTCGCGAGGCATGTTGCCCCGGGGGCGGTGTGAGCGCGCCCTCCGGCGAATCAGGCGGAGCGGGGAGGGAGCACGCGACGGACGGGCGCCGGTCCGTCGCCGGCGTCCTCCTCCTCGAGCAAGGCGTGCATGCGGTCGCGCACCGCCGGGTCGGCGCACTGCTCGGCGGCGACGCGGAACCGGGCGCGCTCCGACGGCTCGCGGCTCGTCGCGAGGGCCTCCGCCGCGGCGCGGCGCGCGGTGGTGTCGAGGGACGGGCCCTCGAGCACGCTCCACAGCTGCTCGCGCGAGACGGCGACGCGGCGGTAGCTGCTTGCGCCCTGCGCCGCGCCGGCGAGCTCGGCCCCGGTCGCGCTCTGGACGAAGCTCACGTCCGGGGCGTCCCGCTCGGCGTTGGCGCGCGCGATGGCCGCTCCGATGCGCTCGGCGAGCGCGTCGCGCCGGGCGGCGTCCTTGCCGTGGAGCTGCAGGCGAAGCACCGCTCGCGAGCCGCGCATCAGCTCGAGGTCGCCGCCGTTCACCCGCGCGCCATCGAGCTCGCGGAAACCCACGAACCGCGTGCGCGAGCTGCCCTTCACGAGCACGCCGTCGATGCCGACCGAGATGCGCGAGGCCGACCGGAAGGCCGCCGCCGCGCCCGCCGCGACCACCATGTACGCGAGCAGCGCCGCGAAGAAGCCGGGATCACGCATGCGCGAGACGGGAAGCGCGATGGTCAGGGCGGCCATGGCGACCGAGAGGAGCGCCACCGCGCCGACCGCGCCGCGGGTCTCGCGCGTGACGGCGACCGCATCGAAGGTGAAGCCTTCCGCGTCCTCGCGAAAGCTCTCCTCGGTCTCCGCCTCGTCGAGCGTCGGGGACAGCAGCGCGCGGAGGCCCGCGCGGGCGAGCGCGACGTTCCCGAGGAGCACGACGACCGCCGGCAGCAGCAGTCCCGGAAGGAGCGCATAGACCGAGCGGTCCGCGACCATCCGGTACTGGAAGGCCGCGAGCAGCGCGGTCCACAGGAGCGAAGGTACGGTCGTCAGCTGCAGGAACGCGCCGGGCGCGGCGGCAAAGGCCCGCGCCGCAGCGAGCGGATCGGGAAGGCCGGCGCGAACCCTGGCGCGCGCGAGGGTGCGCGCGAGGAAGCCGATCGCCGTCGCCACGAGCCCGAGGACGAGCGCCGACCCGTAGGCCATCCCGACCATCCCCGCGAACATGCGAAACAGGTCGCTGAGATCGGGGTCGATGCGGAAGAGCGCCAGATCGATGCGCGCGACCGCGTGGGTCGCCGAGATCAGGACGGGCAGCGCGACTCCGCCGGCGACCGCCGCGACGGTCCGACCGGTCCGTCTCCGACCCTCCGACGACGTTGCTCGGGCCATCACGAGAGCCTAGCTCAACGGCGCGTCGTCACCACACGACGAGCTCGTCGCGGTGGATGAGGGCGGGCTGGTCCTCGCCCTTCTTCTCCTTCTTGCCGGCCATGACGACCGCCTCCGCCGAGGAGTAGCGGGCGAGGCCGCGGCCGAGCTCTTCCCCGTCGGGGGCGCGCACGCGCACCGAGTCGCCCGCGCGGAAGTCGCCGCGGACGCCCGAGACGCCGACCGCCAGCAGGCTCTTGCCCTTGCCACGCACCGCGGCTGCGGCCCCGGCATCGAGCCACACGTCGCCGCGCGGGCGCAGCGTGAAGGCGATCCAGTGCTTCTTCGCCGAGAGCGGACGCGCGGCGGCCACGAAGAGCGTGCCCTCGTCGGCGCCGGAGAGGATGCGCTCGAGCACGTCGGCCCGGCGCGCGTCGGCGATGACCACATGCGCGCCGGCCAGCGTGGCGCGGCGGGCCGCCTCGATCTTGCTGGCCATGCCGCCGGTGCCCACGTCGCTCTTCTTCGCGCGCACGAGCGGCAGGGCCTCGGCGACCACGTCGTTCACGAGGGGGACACGCGCGCCGCTCGCGTCGAGCAGACCCTCGACGTCGGAGAGGAGCACGAGCACGTCGGCGTCGACCAGCGGCGAGACCATCGCCGAGAGCTCGTCGTTGTCACCGAACTTGATCTCGTCGACCGCCACCGAGTCGTTCTCGTTCAGGATCGGCACCGCGCGCGCATCGAGCAGCGCCGAGAGCGCGGCGCGGGCGTTGTTGGCGCGCGTGCGGTCGGCGAGGTCGGCATGCGTCAGGAGCACCTGCGCGACCGTGAGGCCCTCGCTCCCGAACGACTCCTCGTACGCGCGCATGAGGAGGCACTGGCCTGCGGCGGCGGCCGCTTGCAGGCGCGCCATCTCCTTGGGGCGCGTCTTGTAGCCGAGCTTCCTCGTTCCGAGCGCGATGGCGCCGCTCGACACGAGCACCACCTGGCGGCCGGCCTTCATCAGATCGCGCACGGCGACGGCGAGGCGCGCGTAGGCGCCGGGGTCCCTCGCGAGCGTGCTCGAGCCGATCTTGACGACGATGCGCCGCGCCTGGGCGACGGCCGTGCGAGGAGACGTCGCGCTCATCGGACGGAGGCGAGGACCTCGTCGAAGGCCGCGTCGAGGCGGCGGACGACCCACCCCGGCAGCCCGGCCATCGAGATGAGCACGCCGTCGACGAGCTGCTCGCCCTGCTCGCGCAGATCCTCGGGCGCGAAGGGCATCTCGTCGCGCGCCGGTACTGCGTCGGTCGTGAGGGCCCGCACGAGGGACTGGTCGATCGCGCTCCGCACGATGCGCGCCTCCTCGACGTCGATGCGGACGGAGCGGTCGTCGCGCGCTGTGTCGAGGTAGCGCTGCAGCAGGTGACCGAGCGCGTAGGTGCCGAGCGCCGAGCGGAAGGGGCCGATGAGGGCGAACGGGCCGAGTCGACCGAGCACCTTGGATGCCGCGAAGCGCGCGCCCTGCGAGAAGAACCCGCGCGGGCCTTCGGTGCCGTTCGGCTCGACGAGGATCTTCCGCGCCTCGGGGCTGAGCGACAGGCCGCGGCGGGCGGTCACGTCGTGCACGAGCGCGCCGCGGACCCGACGCACCGTCGCGTCCGGCACCCACGGCAGAGGGACCACGCCGCAGGCCGCGCCGAGCGCGGTGTACGTGCCGAGCCGGCCGCCCCCGAGCTGGTTCCTGGCGAGCGCGAAGGAGTCGCCGGCGCGACTCCGCAGGTTGCCGTCGTCCTTGGCCATGGGCGCGGAGGCTATCACGCGATCGCGAGCGCGAGCGGCACCAGCTCGACCACCACGGCGCCGGTGTCGGCGGCGAGCGCAAGGACCTCCGACGCCGCGAGCGAGGGGCCGAGGTCGAGGAGCACCTGCGCGCCCTGCACCTCGAGCGACGCGCCGCGCGCCGCGAGCTCGCGCGCGAACCCGTCGAGCGCGCCGTGGACCCGCGCCACGAAGCGGCGCGAGGACGCGAGCTCGGCGAGGCGACCCTGCGCCGCCAGACGCGAGGCGGTGACGACGATCGCCTCGTCGGCGGCAATGGCGAGCGGCGACGTCAGCGCGACGCGACCGAGCAGCGCGATCCAGGCCTTGCCCTCGAGCGCCTTCACGAGCAGGCGAGCCCACGTGCGCGCATCCTCCTCGGCGAGGTCGGCCAGGGGATCCTGCAGGACGAGGACGTCGGCGCCGGTGGCGAGGGCGGCCGCCACGACGACGGCGCGCCGGGCGTGCGGGACCGCGCCTTCGAGCCTCGTCTTCGCGAGGGCGTCGAGCTGCAGGGCCGCGATGGCCTCGGCGGCCTTCGTCCGTGCGGCGGCCTTCGGGAGGCCGGCGAGCCGCGCGCTCCACGTGACGTACTCGGTGGCCGTCCATCGCGGCGGCAAGGGCGGCGCGAACGGCGCGCCGGCGACCCGGCGGCCACTCACCGCCGCTGCCGGGTCCTCCCCGCGGATGCGGAGGGCGCCGCGAACCGGCGAGCGAAGCCCGGTGAGCGCGTCGAAGAGGGCGCTCGGAGCGCCGAGCAGCAGCACGTGCTCGCCGCTCGACCGGAGGGTGAGCCCGTCGATGCTGGGCTCGCCATCGGTGTCGATGCGCAGGTCCTCGGCGACGACGAGAGGCTCGGGGTCGGACGGCACGGCCTGCCAGCCTAGCAGGCGCGGCGGTCAGGGCGTGGCGGCCTCGCGCGTGCCGGCGCCGAGGACGCGCCGGCTGCCGCGCTCCTGCACGAAAGCGACGATGCGGAGGCTCTTCTCGGAGGCGCCAGGCGGCACCTTCATCGTCGTCGCGAGCGTCGCGCCGGCCGCCGGGACGGGCCCGCCGGTGACGAGATCGCGCGCGATCGCGGTGTGATCGAGGGTCTTGCCGCCGTTCTCGCCGCGCTTCACGTCGACCTGCGCGGCGCTCTGGGTGACCGCCACGACGAGCTCCGCGTCACGCGCGGGGACCGGCAGCGCGCCGATCTCCACGGTCACCCGGAACGGGCTCCCCGGTTCGCGCGCGCCGAGCGCGACCGCCACCTTCGCGTGCGGCCGCTTCGCGGCGTCCATGATCGCGGCCTCCACCTGGGCGCGCCGGCTCCCGACCATCTCGGCGCGTCCGTCGATCACCGCCTGGGGCGTGTACGAGCCGGACCCGAGCGAGGCGTAGCTGCGCTGACGCTCGCTCGCCTTGCCCGACGCGAAGGGATCGGCCCACCCGAGCCGGTCCCAGTAGTCGACGTGCAGGCCGAGCGGCACGACGCGGGCCCCGCTCACCGGCTGGGTCTGCTCGAGCGCGGCGAGCACGGCGTCCGCCGGAGGGCAGCTCGAACAACCCTCCGAGGTGAAGAGCTCGACGAGCACCGGCGTCGCCTCCACGGCCGGCGCAGCGGCGGCCGGCGTGTCGACCCGTCCCAGGGCGACGAGCGCGGTCGCCGCCGCGAGCCCGAGGAACACGAGCCGCCGCGCGGGCAAGGGCAACGTCATGGAAGCCGTACGCGGCGAGCGAGGCGCCGGTTTCGCGCGGCCGCCGCGCAGGTCACATCCGCCGACACCACGCAGGCGTGCGGGAGGCGCGCTGCACCTGGTACGCTCTGCGAGGTACCGGAGGCTCCGCATGCGCGCTCGTCACCATCTCTGCATCGTGGGGCTCTCCGCCCTCGTGCTCCTCCTCGCCGCCAGCGGCTGCGCCGACGACGGCGACGCGCAGGTCATCGCGCCCGTGGTGCTCGGGATGGTGGAGACCGCCGCGCCGACGTACGACGACGGCGAGGAGCAGATCTACGAGACGTTCACGCCGGTGACGCTGCCGCTCCGTCGCCCCTCCGATGACGAGCGCCCCAAGGGCCAGCAAGATCCGTATCCGCGCCCGCCATTCCATCTGGCGAGCGATACGCGCACGACGGTCCGCTTCACGCTCTCGAACCTCGAGGACAAGCCGCACACCGTCGAGCTGCTGCTGAACCCGTGGAACGAGTTCGTGCACTACGAGCCGGGCGTCATCGTCACCGACGAGGAGACGCTCCCGAACTTCAGCGGCATCGACCGCTTCTTCGTGCTGCCGCCGTTCGCGCGGGTCGAGGGCATCATCACCGCCGACGACATCGTGGAGCTCGCGACGGACCTCGCCACGGCCATGCAGATCGCGAAGACGCCGCCCGACGCCGCCGGGCAGTTCGCGGGTCCCGCGCTCTACAACCGCGCGTTCAACCAGCAGAACCGATCGAGCCAGACCGACCCGGTGCTCGCGCCGTTCATCCCGAAGGTCGTCGCCAACGTCGTCGGCTTCGATCTCGGCCTCCGGTCGTACGACCCCGCGAAGGTCGCCGTGGAGGTCGTTCTCGACATCGAGGACGTGCAGGGCGACCGCGTGATCCCCGACGGCGACGACACGCGCCGGCAGGGAAAGCCGGGGACCGCGCTCGTCCCGCCGCCGCCGCCCGACGGCTGAGAACGCCGAGAGGCTTGACATGCGCCGGGGGATCGACGAATTTCCGCGGTGGAGAGCTGTCCGAGTGGCCGAAGGAGCCTGATTCGAAATCAGGTGAGCGTGCAAGCGTTCCAAGGGTTCGAATCCCTTGCTCTCCGCTAAATTCCCGAAGGTAGCGACCGCGCTAGCGGCCGAACAGGTTGAACAGCTTTCCGAGGACCTTCCCCAGCCGGGAGGGCGGAAGCTTCCACGGGTCCGGCTCGACGGCGACCGGCGCCGTGCCCGCGGCGGGGGCGACCGCGCCGAGCGCCTTCAGGATCTCGTCGAGCGAACGCGTGCGGTCGAGCCGCGTAGCGAGCGCGCGACCGGTGCGCGCGTCCCGTGCGTCGATCGCCATCACGCAGTGCTCGTCGAAGGACATGCGGAAGGTGACGCGCCCGCCGTCCGCGAGCGCGCGGTCCTCGACCACCGCCGAGCAGAGATACTCGTTGCGCGTCACGTCGGCCGACTCGCCCTGGAAGATGGGCATCGCCACCGCGCCCAGGTGGTCGGCATCGATCGTCACTTCACGCTGCGCCGGCAACCGTGCGTTCCGCGCCACGATCGGCACGAAGCGGAGGCCCGCGCTCGCGTGGCCGACGCTCATGGGAAGGATGTCGATCAGCGTGGGCGCGGTGGAGGAGCCGATCTCCTCGGCCAGCAGCGCAGCGCCGAGGGCCACCGCCTCGTCGGGGTTGATGCGCTTGCTGGGACGCCGGCCGAACAGCTCCTGCACCGCTCGCTGGACGGCCGGAATGCGCGTGCTGCCGCCGACGAGCACTACGTCCTGGATGTCGGCCGGGGTCATCGACGCGGCGCGCATCACCTCGGTGGCGATCGTGACCGTGCGCAGGATCAAGGTCGCGGTGATCTGCTCGAACCGCTCGCGCGTGATCTCCACGCTGAGCGTGCGGATGGGGTCGCGCGTGAACTCGGGAAGCTCGACGAGGTACTCGGTCTGCACGGAAAGCGCGCGCTTCGCGAGCTCGGCGGCCTCGCGGAGGCGCACGATCTGCTGCGGCGTCGGGTCGAGGTCGAGCGACTCGGCGCGCTGGAACTCGACGAGCAGGTGCGAGGCGATGAGGTCGTCGAAGTCCGACCCGCCGACGAAGTTGTCGCCGCCGGTCGCGAGCACCTCGAGCTGCTCCGCGCCGAGATCGACGACGGAGAAGTCGAACGTGCCGCCGCCGAAGTCCCACACCGCGACGCGCGAGGCTTGCGTCTGCTTGTGTCCGTAGGCGACGGCCGCGGCGGTCGGCTCGTTGACGATGCGGTGCACGACGAGCTTCGCCTCGCCGGCGGCGCGCCGGACCGCCTCGCGCTGCACCTCCGAGAAGTAGGCGGGCACGGTGATCACCGCAGCCTCGACCGGCACGCCGAGATGCGCCTCGGCGGTCGAGCGCACCTCGGCAAGGATCCGCGCGGCGATCGTGTCCATGCTGATGACCGCATCGTCGATGCGCACGCCGAAGCGCTGGTCCTCGGCCTCGGCGAGCGGATAGGCGAAGTGCTCCTGGAGCTCCGACGCGAGCTGCGCGCGGAAGGTGCGGCCGACCAGGCGCTTCGAGCCGTACACGGTGCGCAGCGGGTGCAGGATCTGGCGGTCGGCAGCGCGCTGGCCGACGTGGAAGGTGCCGTCGGGGTTGAACATGATCATCGACGGGATCGTGTTCGAGCCGGTCCGCCCCGGGATGACCTTGGGCTTTCCGTCCACCACGTACGAAGCGCAGGTGTTCGTGGTGCCGAGGTCGATGCCGATGATGGTGCCGGTCCTTCGCACGGCGAGCGGCTCGATCTGCGGCGCGGTCTCGTCGACCTCGCCGATGTCGTCCTCGTCGGCGAGCGCGGCGTGGAGGTGCTCGCCGGGCATCGGAGGAGGCCCGCCGACCTGGCCGGGGAGCGCGGGCGGCCGCTGCTGGGCGGGCGGCGCGGGCGAGGCGAGCGCCGCGATCAGCTCGGCGTCGATGCCGAGCGCGAGGAACGCAATTCCCATCCCCTTGGCGGCGTCGACCCAGGCGACCCGCGCCAGGCCGGTCGCGATGCGTCCTCCTTCGTCGTCGAGCAGATCGAAGCGGATCTCCTCGCCGGCCTTCGCGACCGACTCGGTGGACACGCGCGCGCCCGAGCTGCTGACGTCCCTCAGCCGGTCGATCTGGATGTCGTGTCGACCGACGATCGACCACAGAATGCGTGCCGACGAGCCGAGGCGTGCGTGGATCCGGCGATTGGTCGTTGCCAAGACCCGGCAGTGTAAACCGAGGGGGCGGGCCCCGTCAGGCACCTTCGAATCGCGCTCCGCCGGGGGATCCGGTCTCCCGCGCGCTATGCTGAGGGTCCTCGCTGAACCGGGAGCCCGTCATGAACATCAAGAACGCTCGTCTCGTGTGGAAGAAGATGCTGCCCTTTGCCTTCGGCGCGGTCGTGCTCGGCACCGCCGGAACGGCGCTCGCGCATCGCTACCTCGGCAGCGAGTGCTGCGCGCAGGGGGCCTCGTGCTGCCATCCCGGCGCGGCCTGCTGCAACGGCGCGCACAAGACAGCCCAGCGCTGAGCGCCCCCGCCATGACCTCGCAGGCGGCGCGCCCGCCCTTCATCGTGAGCACGGCCGACGTGCCCGAGACCACTCACCGCTACCCCGAGCGCCCGGACGAGCCGATGGCCTCGGGTCGGGCGATCGGGCGCGCCGCCGGCCTGAAGAACGTCGGCCTCCACGTCGTGCGCGTGCAGCCCGGCCAGCGCACGTCGTTCCCGCACGCCGAGTCGCACGAGGAGGAGTTCGCGTTCGTGCTCGAGGGCTCGCTCGACGCGTGGCTCGACGGCGTGCTCCACCCGATCGCCGCGGGCGACCTCGTGGCGCTTCCGGCGGGGACCGGCATCTGTCACACGTTCATCAACAACGGCGACCGCGAGGCGCGCCTGCTGGTCGGCGGCGACAGCGACAAGGAGGCGAACCGCATCTTCTACCCGAAGAACCTGGAGGTCCGGTCACGCCGCAAGGACTGGTGGAGCGACGTCCCCATCGGACCGCAGGGTCCGCACGACGGCCTCCCGGACGCGGTGCGTGCGGCCGCGAAGAAGCCCTGACCGACCGCCCCGGTCAGTCGGCGCGCAGGCACAGGATCGCGCTCTCCTCCTGGCACGAGTGCGCGTTGTCGTACGTCCACTTCTTGGTGAGCTGGCCGCTCTGGCCTGAGGTGCCCCTCACGCTGCTCGTGTCCGCCGTCCAGTCGTTGCAGGTGACGGACCCCGCGGAGGCGTCCCCGCCGGGGATCGGCGTGCCCGTCCAGAACCCCGAGCTGAAGAGCAGCCCTCCGTCGCCGGTGTGATCGACGCCGCTGCGCGGGGCGTCGGTGAGGGACGCCCGGTCGGGGAAGACCAGCCGTCCATCGTACGTTTCGATCCACGGCCCGTTGCCCTTCACGCGGGAGGGGAAGGCGTGCGACGGGTCGTTGTCGGAGAGCCACGCCTGGTACGTGCCCGGATAGCGGTTCGCGTCCGCCTCCGCCTGGCAGTACCCGTCCGCGGTCGTGATCCCGCCGACGTCCTTTCCGTTCCACCTGCCGGTGGTGAAGAAGATGTAATAGGGCGACGGCGGCGCCGCGTCGGCGGTGTCCTCCGACGCGTCCACGGGCTCCGCGTCGTGCGCCAGCGTGGCGTCGGGATCGTCCGTCCCGTGGCCGATCGCCGGGTCGTCACCCGTGCATGCGGCGATGACCAGGCAGGAAAACGCGCCCGCGCAAGCGGCGAGCGTGGTGACAGCAGCAAAGCGCATCATGGTCCGGACCTACTTCTGGCGGAGATGGGGTTCGCCGCGGATACACACGAGGTGGCGCGGCTGGTCGCAGGTGTCGCGACCGAGGTACGTCCAGTCGAACCGGGTGCCCTCGGGGTCTCCGTAGACGCCGAGCAGGCCGGCGTCGCCGCTCGTCCAGCTGGCGCAGTCGAGGCTCTCGAACACGTCGGGGTTCTTGCTCGCATCCGGGAACGCCTGGCCGGTCCAGAAGTGGGTTCCGTGCGGCACTCCCTGGCCCTTGGCCGTGTAGAGCAGGGGCACGCGCGGCGCGGTCGGCAGTTTTCCGTAGTCGTTGAAGATCACCGCGTCGTCACGGCGGCGCCACGGGCCTCCGTCCGACTCGATGCGGCCCATGAAGGACGCCTGGTCGCCGTTCAACCAGGCGACGTGTCGTCCGCTGAGCCCGGCGGCTTCTGCCTCCGCCTGGCACTTGCCGTCGGCGCCCGTCACGCCGCCGACCTCCTGGCCGTTCCACATGCCCTCGCTGACGAAGATGTAGAAGGCTGCGGACGCGTCCGCCGCGTCGAGCACGTCGACGGCGGCGTCCGTCGGGACCGTCGCGTCGGCCTCGTCGGCGGGTGGCGCCGTTGCCGGATCGTCACCCGTACAGGCCGTCAGGACGCCGAGCGCTCCGACGCACAGCGAGGACACGAGCACGAGCAGCCGGGCGGCGGGGCGGTGCATGGGCCGCATGGTAGGCGATCTCGAGGCCGCCCCGGACGATCGTCGAGCGATCCGGATCGCGATGTCACGGGCGTCGGCCTGCTCGGCGGTCCGCTCACCCGTGAATGACTGCGTTGCCGCCACACCCACGTGTGCGGCACATCGCTTGCTCGAGCGCGGTCATGAGCTTGCGCCGTGTCATCAGCCTGGGTGTCTTGTCCTTCGTCGTCGCTGCTGCCGTCGCCTGCAGCGATAGCGAGACCGCGGGCTCCACCTCGCCCACCGGCGATGGTGGCGCCTGCACGGCGGCCCTCGACACGTTCGTCTGCCCGGCTCCCGCCCCCGGCACTTTCGAGTCCACCTGGTGTTGTCCGCCCTCCTTCGACGCGACCGCCGAGGCGCTGCCCGCATGCAACCTGGGCGAACGACAATCGTACTCGGCGTGTCCCGGTGCGAGGGTGCTCACGCGCTCGTTCGGCACGCACGCGATCCAGTGCTTCTACTCGGTCACCACCGATGCGCTCGTCGCCGCCCAGAAGGAGGACGACGTCGAGGACCTCTGCGGAGGGACGTCCTCGGTCGCGACCAGCGGCAACGCACCGGCCGCGGGCTGCACGCCGGACTCGCTGACCCAGGTGACGTGTCCCCGCACGCCGGACGGCGGCTCGGACGGCGGCGCGGACGCGAGCGCGGACGGCGGCTGAGCGGCGTCACTCCCGGGCGAGCGCCCGCGCCATGTCGCGGAGCGCGACGACCACCGCGCTCGGGAGCACCGCGTGCTCGTCGAGACCAGGGGCCTGCCAGGCGACGCTGAGGATTCCCTTCGTGATCGACAGCTCGATGAGGATGCTGCGGATCGAGCAGAGCGCCGAAGCGGCGTCCGGTCCGAACGCGGCGCGCGCGAGGTCCCCGTCGAGATTGCCGGAGATCGCGAAGCGCTCCGTCAGCTCGCCGTCGAGCCCCGGTTGCCGCGAGAGGCCGAGGGCCGCGCCCCACGTCCGGAGATCGAAGACCCGGCGCGGCGTCATGCGGAGCCTCACCTCCTCGGGCAGCGGAACGAGCGCCCGCGCGACCCCGTACGTGTACGCACGCTGGTCGTAGAAGCGGTTCGGCGACCACGCCACCGCCGAGACGGAGAGCGGTACCTCGTCGATCGTGGCGAGCACCCCGTCGAGCTGCCACGAGTCGACGCGCGCGCGGAAGCTCTCCAGCCGCGCGGCGAGCAGCGGCCGCTCGTCGATGACGAGGGCCGCGAGATTCGCGATCGGCGCCCTCAGCCGGGCGGGCGTCGCATACATCACGGGTGCGGGCCGCGGCGCCCGCCCCACGCGGTAGGCATGCTCGATGCTCAAGGCGCTCACATCTTCTGGTGGAAGGGGATCTCGACGCAGGCGCCCACCGTGACGACGCCGAAGGAAGCACGGAAGCACAGCTCCGGATCGTCGTCGTGGTCCTTGTCGCGGACGCCGATGCTGGCCTCGGCGCCCTCGCTGATGCTGAGCCCGACGGTGAGCTGGTTCGCCCCCTTCTCGAAGGTCTTCTCGCCCGCCACCGCGGTCGCCAGGAGCCCGCCGTTGAGGCCGAGGCTGCCATCCGAGTTGTGGAATCCGGCATGGGCCGTGGCGGTCGCCGCCTCCACGGTCGTCGAGCCGCCGCGGTTTCCGAACCGAAGCCCCGTCGCTTGTGCCTCGTTCTGTTCGCCGACCTGGACCGAGACGCTGCCCGCTTCGATCTCGAGGCCACTCCTGGGGTCGAGCCCCTTCACCACCGCGACCCCGACGTAGACGCTGTTCGTGTCCTTCGCGTATCCGGCTGCGGCGTACGGGCTCTCGCTCGCGTCGCGTGCCGAGGTGCGCGCCGCGCTGTTGCCGAGCGACGGAGGCGCGGCGGGCGCGGCAGGCGGCGGTGCGGGAGGACCGAACGCCTCGTGAGGCAGGGCCTCGTCCCAGTCACGGTCGAGCGAGCACGAGAGCCTCGGCTTCTCGCTCTGGTTCGGGGTCTTGGCGCTGGCGGTCTGTGCGCCCGGCGTCTTCGCAGCCTCCGCGGCCTCGGCCTCGTGATCGTCCTCCGGCCTGCGACACGCTGCGTCCGGCCCGGAACGAATGACTTCCATGGTCCGCTCGTCGGCCCTCCGGGGAGGGTGTTGCTACCTTTCCTTGCCCCACTTCCGGTGGCGCACGCGCTGCGAGGGATAGATGCTCCGGTCGCCCGTCAGCACGTAGGCGATCGCGCTCACCACGAGGACGTGCGGGAGGGTCGCGCCGCCGGCGAGCTCCACGACCATGATCGAGAGGGCCACCGGCGTGTTCGCGGCCGCGCCGAACACCGCGCCGAGGCCGAGCGCCGCGCCGAGATCGAGCGGCAGCCCGAGCACGCGAGCCATGAGGTTCCCGAGCGTCGCGCCCACGAAGAAGAGCGGCGTGACCTCGCCGCCGAGGAACCCGGAGCCGAGCGTGATCGCGGTGAAGACGAGCTTCGCGGCGAACGCGAACCACGGTAGCGACGGATCGCTGAACGACCGCAGGATCATCGGCACGCCGAGGCCGAGGTAGTCGCTCGTGCCGACGATCTTCCAAAGCACCACGACCGCGCAACCGCCGACGAACATCCGCAGCGGCAGCCGCCTGATGCGCCCGGCGAGCAGCTTCTTCGAGCGATGCGTCAGCTCGACGAAGGCCACGGTGGCGAGCGCCATCGCCGCGCCCATCACGCAGAGCTTCCCGAGGACGGGCGCCGTGAAGTCGACGTGCGCGACCTGGGGATACGTCGCGTGCACCACGCCGAGGCGCAAGGTGACGAAGTTGCCGACGACGGACGCGGCGAGCGCGGGGACGAGCGCCTCGTACTCCATGACGCCGGTGGTGACGACCTCGAGGCCGAACAAGGCGCCCGCGATCGGGGTCCCGAACACCGATCCGAACCCGCCCGCCATGCCCGCGGCGAGCAGCTGGCGCCGCGTCTCCGTCGTGACCTTCAGCGAATGGGCGAGGGCATCGGCGAGGCTCGCGCCCATCTGCACCGCGGTTCCCTCGCGGCCGGCGCTGCCGCCGAAGACGTGTGTGAGCACGGTCCCCACGAGGACCATCGGCGCCATCCGGAGCGGCAGCTGCGGCGCGTCCTCGTGGATCGTGTCGAGCACGAGGTTGTTGCCGCCCTTGATCGCCTCGCCCCACCGCTCGTAGATGGCGCCGATCACGAGGCCGGCCAGCGGCAGCGCGTACACGACGAGCTCGTGTCCCTCGCGGAACCTCGTGGCGCGCTCGAGCAGCAGCAGGAAGATCGCCGAGGCGATCCCGGCGGCGGCGCCGACCGCCGCTCCGAGCGCCACCCCGGCGCCCAGGGTCCGCGCGACCGCCGCCGCTCGGCGCGTCACCATCAGGGCGTCGCGGGAGGACCTTCGATCGGTCCGCGCTCGCCAGGCGCCTTCACCAGACCGAACGGCGGCTTGCCGCGCGCCACCGTCGCCGAGGCCTGCGTGACGAAGTCCGGCTTCAGCGCGACGTCCGTGGCCTTGCCGCTGATCGAGCCGTGACACTGGCCGCAGAGCGAATCGAAGAACTGCGCGCGGAAGGACTGGTGCACGCTCTCGCCGGGCCCGAACACCATCGCCTCGCGCTGGTAGCGGGGAAGCGCGCGCTCGCGCGAGAGCTTCGTGTCGTCGAGCTTGAGCACCACCGGGAGGCCGCCGGGGATCGCGAACCGTGCCGAGCCATCGGTCTCGAGCGCCACCGCGCCGAGCGTCCGGCGCCGCACGTAGACGCGCCCGAAGGCATCACTCACCACGTTCGCGCCGCCCTTGTCGAACGAGTCGACCTCGAGCGGCGGCGGCATGTCCTCGTACACGGTGAACGTGCTCATGTCCGGGTCGAGGAGCCGGCCCGTCGGCGTGTTCTGGAACAGCAAGGAGGACAGGACGCGCATGTCGAGGACGGTCACGTCCGCCTCGCTCTTGCTCTCGTTGGTCGACGTGAAGCCGTTCGGCTCGTCGACGGCGGACCGGAACACCGCGCGCGCGAACCGCTGGAACACCGGCGCCGCGTCGACCTCGGCGAAGCCCGCCTCGCCGAGCAGCTTCGTCTTCGCGCCGGTGACCGGCGACATCACGTAGAGGTCGTAGTCGCCGCCGAACGCTGCGGCATCGGCGGCGGTCCCGAAGCTGACGACGAGCTGTCCGTTGGGCAGCGCGGCGGGCGAACGATAGAGCCCGCTCGTCGGCTGGCCGGGCGTCGCATTCGCGCCCGCGTCCGGGAAGCGCAGCGAGTGCAGGAAGAACTGCGGGTCGAGCGCCTGCGCCTGCGCGGGATCGAGCACCCCGGGATCGACCGGATAGTCGGCGGCGTTCGTGCTGCGGAAGTCGACCCCGATCGACCGGTTGAACACCGCGAGCGCGCCGCCGCCCTGGGGGGTTGCCGGCTGGCGGAAGATGGTCGCGAAGTCCTTGTCGGCGAGCTCCACGACCTCGGCGGCCTCGGGGTAGCCGATGGACCCGCGCTGCGCGTAGAGCGGGTGGTAGTCGCCGCCGTCGAGATTGATGCGGCGGAGCGCGAGCTGGTAGAAATTCGGGGCGCGCTTCTCGCTCGTGTAGATGATGCGGCCGTCGCTCATGAAGCTCGGCGCACGCTCCATGTTGAGCAGGTACGTGAGCTGACGGACGCGGTGGGCCGCGCCGTTCGCGGGATCCGGCTCCCACACGTAGAGGTTCGAGTTCGCCTTCGTCGGGTCGGCGGGCGTCCGCTGCGGGCCCGTGTAGTCGAACGCCTCGTTCCGCACGTTGCCGCGCGTCGATGCGAACACGATGCGCGGCGGTCCGCCCTCGGGCGGCGCGTAGGTCGGATCGAAGTCGTGGACGAGGAGGCCGTTCTGCGACGCGGGGTGCGCGCCGATCTCGGCGTTCTTCGCGCAGGCGGTGCCGTCGGCGTTCATCTCGTAGATCGCGAGCGGCTCGGCCGCGCTCGAGCGTGCCGCGAACGCGATCTTCGTCCCGTCCCACGACACCTGCGGCCGGCGGATGTCCGCCGAGGACGGATCCAGGCCACAGCCAGCGGTGAGCGACGTCTCGGCGCCCGAGGTCGCGACCGCGAGACCGGTCTGCGTGACCGGGACGCGGCGGAGGTCCGCGCCGGGCGCGTACACGTCGAAGTCCTGCGGGCGACCGACCGACCCGACGGGGCGGCGCACGTAGACGACCGAGGAGAGCGCGGCCAGCTTGAAGACCTCGCGCTCACGGCGCTGCCACTCGGCGACCACGCAGTAGCCCGGGATCTTGTCGAGCTCGCCCTGGTCGTAGTCGTACTTCGCGTCGGCGCACGCCTTGGCGCTGGCGGTGGTGCCCGGGAAGTCCTCGAAGAGGGGACCGCCGCGATGCACGATGCCGGAGGGTTTGTCGCATCCAGCGACGGTGCAGACCTCGGGCCGGTAGAGGTTCTTCCGCACGATGCGGCTGGCGTTCGGGTCGTCGCTCTCGACCGAGAGCTGCGCGAGCGACAGCTCGTAGTTCTTCCGCGTGGCCGAGAGCGAGAAGCTGCCGCCCGAGCCGCCGCGCAGGCGGAAGTCGTGGAACATCGAGGCCGAGTGGCACTGCACCATCATGCAGCCCTTCTTCACGAGGACCGGCTGCACCTTCTGCGAGAAGAACGCGAAGCCGGGGTCGCTGCTGTCGACCACGGGCGGGCCGTGCGCCTTCGCCCAGTCCGTCAGCGCCGCGTAGCCGCTGTCGCTCGGCGACGTGAAGACGACGCCGCCCTCGTGGTACGCGCCGCCCTGCGCCGGCGCGAGCGGCCTTCGCAGGAGCTCGCTCTGCTCGGCGGTCTGCGCGAGATACTCCTCGGCGACCAGGTAGTTCCACCGGATCTGCTCCGGTGACTCACCGCATGTAAAGTACATCGAGTTGGCGAGGGTGCCGTGGCAGTTGCCGGCGGCGCACGCCGCGTTGCCCTGCTTGCCGGTGAGCACCGGGTTCACCTGGTCGCGGAACTGCGCGAAGTCACCCCGCGGCGGATCCTTCGTGAGGTCGAAGCCAGCGCGCCCCGGCACGAACGGGTTGCAGGGGAGGCGCTCGACCACGTTCGGCGGCACGCCGGTGTTGTTCTCGGTGGCGCCGTTCTGGATCCAGCGCCGGAGCGTGGTGTACGCGCTGCCCGACGCGTCGAGGATGCTGCCGCCCGCGTGCTTGATGTCGGTCGTGATCGACACCTTCTTGCCGTCGTAGGTCTGCACCTCGACCTGGAAGGGCTCGATGTTCTTCACGAGCATCGCCGGCTGCCCGTACGGCCCGTAGTCGAGGAGGAGATCGCGCCGCTTGGCCACGCCGCCGAACGTCGCGACGTCGAGGTTGCCGAGCGCGTTGCCGCGCGCGTCCTCCACGTGACAGCCGGCGCCGGTGTTGGTCCGGACGCACGACGTCGACAGGATCGGGCTGATGGTGCGCTCGAAGTACGTCGACGAGGCGGCGTCCTTCGTCGTGCAGCTCGCGGGCGCGAGCGCGATCACCGCCGCGCAGGCGGCGACGATGCCGGGAAGAAAGCGATTCACGACGGAGATCCTATCGCGCTCTCGTCTTCCTGGCGCGCGCTCTCGTCGCGTTGCTGCCTCGCGGGAAGACGCGGAATCAGGTCCTACAGTCTGCGCAGCGCGATGGCCGCCTGGTCACGGACGAGCCCGTTCGGATCGTTCGCGAGCGCCTCGAGCGTGGCCTTCGCCCGCACGTCGCGGATCTGGCCGAGCGCGTGCGCGGCGGACTCGCGCACGCTCGCGTCGCCGTCCTTGGTCATCGCGATGAGGCCGTCGACCGAGTCCTTCGCGCGCATCGCGCCGAGGAGCTCAGCCGAGCGCCGCCGCACCAGCGGGTCGACGTCGCCCGAGAGCTTCGCGACCGCGGGCACGTCCGTGAACGTGTTGACGCGGCTTGCCGAGCCGAGCGCCGCGAGCTTCACCCGTGCGTCGGCATCACCGAGGGCCAGGCTGAGCGCGCCCGAGCCGTCGTCGTTGAGGCGCCCGAGGGCGGCGGCCGCGGCGGCGCGGACCGTCGGGTCCCCGTCCTTCGCGATCGCCTGCTTGCACGCGTCGACGCCCGGCTTCGCGAGGAACTCGCCGAGCGCGTTGGCCGCATAGGCGCGGCGCCGCGGGTTCGGATCGCTCTGCAGCGTGTTCAGCGTGCGCTCGTACACCTCGCCGGGGCCGAAGACGCCGAACATGCGGCGACGCAGCCACCACGCGGCGATCTCGCGGGTGCGCGAGTTCGCGTCGTAGAGGAGCGGCTCGACGGACGGGATGCAGTCGAGACACTCGACGCGCTCACCGTGCTCGAGGGTCTCCCAGATGGCCATCATCGAGCCCGAGGCCGACACGCTCTTGATGCGGTCGCCGGTCGAGAGGAACTCGATCTGGTCGGGCGGGATGTTGCCGTACATGGCCTGGGTGCCGCCGATGTTCTCCGTGATGCTGCCGGCGGTCGCCGACCTTCCGGAGAGCAGCGAGGAGCACGCGATGGCCGCGGCTGCGAGGAAACCGAGACGGACGCCGAGCTTGCGATGGTTGCGCATGGTCTTCTCCGCTCTCAGTATTTCTGACCGGCGGCCACGGGGTCGCTGGCGAAGGGCACGAAGCCGGTGTTCTGACGTGCGTAGAACTGCCCGCCGACGTCGATCGACCGGATGAGGGTCGCGCGCTCGTCGTCGGTGAGGGTGACGCCCTTGTCCTCGGGGTGCATCGCCGGCGTGCCGTACGCGAAGGTGCCGTCGGCGGCCTTCACGTTGAGCTTCTTGATCAGCACCGACTCACGCGCGTTGTTGACGATGGCCCACTTCGGCGGGATGTCGCCGGTCGGCTTCGCGTTGCCCATGCCCATCTCCATGACGCCCGGGAAGAAGAGCGACACGTACGAAGCGGGGTAGGTGGCGAGCCGGCGGTCGTAGACGACGGTGATCGGGCGGTCCGACAGGTCGAGGTACGGGATCGCGGGGAACTGCTGAGCGAGGCCCGTCTGCGGGTTGGTCGCGGTGACCGTGTAGCTCTTGCCCGCGAACGGATCGTTCGGGCCGCCCGAGTGACACGAGGCGCACTTCGCGTTGAGCAGGTCCTGGACGACGATCTTCGGCTTCGCGTCGGGGTACGTGGCGCGGTCCAGCGCCCAGGGCATCTCGATGCGGTCCGGGATGGCGACCTTCCAGTAGGCCTGCGCCTGCGCCTGCTCGGCGACCGTCGGGTTCGAGCCGAGGCGCGGGGCGCCGGCGCCGGAGCGCTGCTCGTGACAGCCCACGCAGCGGCGGTCCTCGCCGGGCATGCCCTGGATCCAGAGCCGCTGGCTCCGGATCGACATGCCGTACTTGTCGATGGGCTGGAGGTGCACCGGGATGTACGGCGGGATGTCGGCGAGCCAGCTTCCGTCGGCGTAGACCGGGGCCTCGCCGAGGATCGCGGCGCCCTCGTCCATCGTGAGGCCGAACATCGTGACGCCCTTCGCGGCCTCGCTCGAGAAGCCCTCGATGACGCGGACCTTCACCGCGTCGTGGAGCGCCGCGCTCAGCGGGACGCCGGTGTCGCCGTAGTTGGCGCCCTTCACCGTCTCGTTGAGGCTCGTCTTCGTGATGTCGACCGAGCCGATGCGGACCGGCGCCGAGTTGTCCTGGTTCTTGCTGACGATGTCGCCGATGACCGGCGGCTCGCTGCGCGGCGCGACGGCGACCGCGTTGAGCGACCACGTCCCGCGGTCGTTGTAGACGAGCTGGTTCTTCTTCGTGACGGGGTCGAAGATGAAGATGCCGAACTCGGGCGGCGACACCGACTGCTCGGACAGATCGTTGACGGGACCGTCGGCCCACGAGACGAGGATGCGCCCGTCGGGCAGCATCGAGGGCTCGCGGTAGCGGCCCACCGGCGACGGGCCGTTGCCGGTCGGCACGTCGGGCGTCAGGATCTCGAACTTCGCGTTCTCCTCGTCGAGGCACGCGTGCCCGGTCTGGTCGGCGGCGGGATCGAGGCACGTGGCATCGGCGGCGTTGCGCGCGTCGATCTTCACGAGGGCGCCGGCGTGGATGGTGCGGTTTCGCTCGGTGGCGATGCCGATCATCACGTTCGGCTCGATCTCGCGGATGCTGAAGAGCGAGTTCGACGGCTTGCCGTGCTGGCCGGCGACCGCGAGCATCTGCGTGCCGTCGGGGTTCGCCGCGAACAGCTTCACGTCGTTCACGCCGCCGAGGTGCTCCCAGCGCGAGTAGCCGATCTTGCCGTCGTGGCGCATCCACGGCGCGACGGTGTGCGAGAGGTTCTGCGAGGCGAGGCGCCGGTCGGCATCGCCTCCGTCCACCGAGATGGTCGCGAGCTGCGTGACCACGCGGCCGTGCTCGTACTCGTCGGCGCGGGTGCCCATCGCCGTGTACATCTCGTTCGTCACGAACGCGATGCGGCCGCCCGGCAGGTAGATCGGGTTGATGTCGTCGCGGTCGCCGCCGGTCTTCGCGTGGATCTCGAACTTGCCGTCGGGGCCCTCGGCGAGCTGCGCCGTGTAGAGGTGGTACCGGTCCGACGCGTCGCGCTTCATCGAGAAGACGACCTGCTTGCCGTCGAACGACACGTCGGCGCCGTTGAAGTCGGCGGACGGATAGTCCGCGGTGATGTTCTTGAGCACGCCGTCGGGCCGCGGCGGCGAGAGCAGCATGAGCGCGCCGCCCGGGACGAACCGCTCGTAGTCGAGCACCTGCCCGTTGCCGCCCGCGACGTCGACCGCGACCCCCTCGGGCCCCGTCGTCGTGTGCTGCCGCTTGATGAAGAGCACCGAGCTGACCCCCACGCCGGAGTCGGTCTTCGCCTCGTCGCTACAGGCGACGAGCTGCGACGCCAGAGGCGCGGCAGCGGCGGCGAGCACCAACGTGAACGCGGTGAGGCGGTTGAGGTGTCTCATGGGTGGAGGGAGATGAGAGCAGGAGTCGCGCCATCGCAGAAGAGGTTCGGACCCCCGCGATCCACGAAGAATCCAGCAGGGCAGATTCTTTTCCGTACATGCTGCAAGGGGCGGACGACCCCCGCCCCATGGGGGCCAGCCCCCACGCGCACATCCTCGCGCATGGCGGGGAAGGAGCCCTACTTCTTCGCGGTGCGGGGCGGCTTCGGGAGGCTCGCGCCCGTGAAGGCCATCGGCAGGAGGTCGGCGAGCTGCACGACCCGGCCGGTCTCGCCCTCGCGTGACTCGAGGCCGACGAGCACGACGGGCAGGTCACGCGCGAACTCCGAGAGCACCTGCCGGCAGATGCCGCACGGGGTGCCCGCGTCGTCGATGGTGACGATGGCGATGGCAACGGGCTCGGTCTCGCCCTGCGCGACCATCTGCATGACCGCGCCGCGCTCGGCGCAGATCGTGGCGCCGTACGTCGCGTTCTCGACGTTGCACCCGGTGAAGACCTTGCCGCTCCTCGTCGCGATGGCCGCGCCCACGCGGTAGTGCGAGTAGGGGGCGTACGCGTTCTCGCGCGCGGCCTTCGCCTCCTGCACGAGGCGATCGAGGAGCGCCGGATCGACGCCAGACCGGGCGGCCCTGGTCCGCTTCGCCGCCGGCTTCTTCTTCTTGGTCGCGCTCATGCCTCGCCTGCTTTCATGATCCAGCCGCGCAGCAGCCGCTGGAGATCGTCGCGCCGCGTCTTCGCCGTGGCCTCGACCTCGGCGTGATCGAGCTCGCCGAGGCCGAGACCCGCCGCCATGTTGGTGATGCACGACAGCGCCGCGACGCGCACCTTCATGTGGCGGAGCGCGATGACCTCGGGGACGGTGCTCATGCCCACCGCCTGCGCGCCGAGCGTGCGCAGCATGCGGATCTCCGCCGGCGTCTCGTACGAGGGTCCGGTGAGCCCGGCGTAGATGCCCTCGCGGAGGGGCAGCTTCTCGTCGGCGGAGACAGCGGCGAGCTGGGCGCGCAGCGTCTTGTCGTACGCGTTCGTCATGTCCGGGAAGCGCGTGCCGAGCGCGTCGTCGTTCGGGCCGAGCAGCGGATGCTGGAACATGAGGTTCAGGTGATCGGAGACGATCATCAGATCGCCCGCCGACCAGCCCGCCTCGAGCCCGCCCGCGGCGTTCGTGAGGAGCACGCAGCTCACGCCGAGCCGCGCCATCACGCGCACGCCGTGCACCACCTGCCAGAGGGGATGGCCCTCGTAGTAGTGCACGCGGCCCTGCATGCAGACGACCGGCACCGCGCCGACGTTGCCGAAGCAGAGGTTGCCGGCATGCCCGACGACCTTCGAGGCGGGCAGGTGCGGAAGCTCCGCGTACGGCACCTTCACGAGGCCGGTCATCGTCTCGGCGAAGGCGCCGAGGCCGCTCCCGAGGACGACGCCCACCCGCGGCGCGAGGGTCGTCTTCGACCGGATGGCCTTCACGGTCTCGTCGACCCGCTGCGAGATGCTCGGCTCGTGCTCGCTCATGGAGCCCGCCACACTATCACGAGAGCGCGGACCGGGGCGCCTCACGCCGCGGCGCTACTTCTTCGCGAACTTCTTCCGGAGCGCGTCGCACACGAGCTCGGGCGCATAGCGGCTCACGTCGCCGTTGTGGCTCGCGATCTCCCGGACGAGGGAGGCGCTGACGAAACCGTGCTTCGTGCGCGAGGGCAGGAAGATGGTGTCGATGTTGGGGCGAATGTCGGCGTTCGCGTGGGCGATCTGGAGCTCGTACTCGAAGTCGGTGGTCACGCGCAGGCCGCGGACGATGACGCTCGCGTTCTTCGACGCGCAGTACTCGATGAGCAGACCGTCGAACGAGTCGACCGTCACGTTGGGGAGATGGCCGGCGATGCCCTTGATCAGCTCGACGCGCTCCTCGGAGCTGAAGAGCGGGTGCTTCGTGGGATGGACGCCGATCGCCACGATCACGTTGTCGAACATCGCCGCGGCACGCTCGATGAGATCGAGGTGGCCGATCGTCGCGGGGTCGAAGCTTCCCGCGTACACGGCGATGCCACGCGTCACTTCGCGGCTCCCTTGCTCTCCGTGGCGCCGGCCGGCTTCGGGGGCGGCGCGGGCCCGATCGGCGCGGGGCCGATGGGGGCGGCGCTCGCCGGGGCGGGCGAGGGGCGCGGCGCGCTCGGCGCGGG
>JAQBQL010000008.1 GCA_028287035.1 Labilithrix sp.
TGACGACCTTGCCCTCCTCGAGAGTCTCGAGGGTCTTGGTCTTCTGCTCGTCGCGCTCCTTCTCGAGGAGCACGCGGCGCGACAGGACGATGTTGCCGCGCTTCTTGTTGAACTTGATGACCTTGAACGAGTAGGTCTGGCCGATCAGCTTGTCGAGGTTGCGGATCGGGCGGAGGTCCACCTGCGAACCAGGAAGGAACGCCTTCACGCCACCCTTGATGGTGACGGAGAGTCCGCCCTTCACGCGCTGGGAGATGGTTCCCTCGATGAGCTCGTCGCGCTCGCACGCGCCCGAGATCTCGTCCCAGACCTTCATCTTGTCCGCCTTCTCCTTGGAAAGCGTGACAAGGCCGTCGTCGTTCTCGCGGCTCTCGATGTAGACGTCGATCTCGTCCCCCGCCTTGACGGTGACCTGACCGGCCGCATCGTGGAACTCGCTGAGGGCGATCATGCCCTCGCTCTTGCCGCCGATGTCGATGATGACATTGTCGCGCTGGACGACGACGACGATGCCCTTGACGATCTCACCCTCTTTGCCGAACTCGCCGCGCGTCGCATCCTGGACGCTGGCTTCGAAGAGGGCCGCGAAGGAATCCATTCCTCCGCCTTGTTGGTTGAGGTTTACAGTTTCAGTGGACATGTAGGGTTGAATCAGCCTCGTTTCGCCTCGGGCTCTGTGGAACCGCGGGGCGCCTTTCTCTCCCACGGATGGGGGAGCAGGCGTGTAGCTCACGGCCCAGGGGGTGTCAAAGGGCGGGACCCCCGAACGCGGCGGCTAGAGCGGAAGGTCGCTCGCGCTCGCCTTCGGTAGCTCTTCGAGGAGGCGCGGCGGGACCGCCACCGTGACGATGACGCGGTTCTCCTCGTGCGTGACGTGCGCGTCCTTCAGCCAGGCGAGGCTCGGGCGCGCGCCGGAGAGCTGCTCGACGATGCGCTTCAGGTGCATCTCGGCCCAGGCGCTCGCGTCCTCGTTCTCGTACTGGAAGGAGGCCTGGACGCCCGTCTTGCCGGGCATCAGGGCGAGGGTCAGCGCGCGCAGCTTGCGGACGAGCGGCCCGAACACCGAGCTCTTCGCGAGCCGCGGCGACGCGAGCACCGCCGCCGCCTCGAAGCGGGCGACCGCGAGCGCCTTCGGATCGACCTCCGGCGCGGGCCTTCCGAAGGGCGAGACGAACGCCTGGCGGGCGCGGACCCGGGCATCGCCCACCGTCCCGACCCACGTGCGGTCGGGGAGGACGAACACCGCCCCCGCGCCGTCGCTCCGGCGGTCCGCCCACTCGAACTCCGGGACCCGGGCGCGCGGGTCGACCAGCCGGAACACCGGAGTGTTCGAGGTGTCCGTCATGCGAGCGACGTCGAGGCTCGCCGGTACGCCGCGCAGGACGAGGGCCGCATCCTCGCGGCCCTGCGGATCCTTGCGCACGCCGATCACGATCTCCTCCGCGCCCTCGAGCGCCTCGAGGGTCGTGACCCCGCGCATCTCGCTGCGGGCCTGCGCCATGTGGAGCGCGCTCTTGAAGAGGGCGCCGTACACCGCGTCACGCTTGATGGCCTGGGGGCGGATGACCGCGTAGATCTCGGGCGTTCCGTCGAACACGTCCTGCCACTGAGGAGGCACCTCCCGGCGGGTCGCGCGCGTCTCGCGCTCGGCGTGGGGACCGCAGCCGGCGACGCTCGCCGCGCTGGCGGCGACCACGGCCACCATCGTCACGGCGCGGATGCGCGCGAACGAGCGAAGCGCCGGAGCCACCGCGCTCACGTCCCGGCGACGCGCTTCACGTCCGCCAGCATGCTCGCCACGGTGTCCTCGAAGCCCATGGAGGTGGAGTCCACGACCACCGCGCCGTCCGCCTTCTTGAGCGGAGCGTGCGCCCGGCCCTCGTCCTGCGCGTCGCGCCGCTTCACGTCGGCGAGGGTGTCCTCGAGCGAGTGCGTCTGGCCCTTCGCCGCGAGCTCGCCATGTCGCCGCGCCGCACGGACCTCGGCGCTCGCGGTGAGGAAGAACTTCACCTCGGCGTCCGGGAACACGACGGTGCCGATGTCCCGCCCCTCGAGCACGACGCCGCCGTCACGCCCGGCGACCCGCTGCAGCTCGAGGAGCGCGGCGCGGACCTCCGGGTGCGCCGAGACCGTGCTCGCGCCGTGCGCCATGTCGGGGGTGCGGATGGCGTCCGAGATGTCCTCGTGACCGAGCTTCACGCGGATGCCGCGGGCCGGATCGCGCTCGAACGCGAGGGTCTTCGCCTCCACGAGCTCCTGGGCGATCGCCGCGACCTGCGCGCCCTCCGACCACGCGACGCCGGCCCGCTTCGCGGCGAGCGCCACGGCGCGGTACATCGCGCCCGTGTCGACGAGCACGTAACCGAGCGCGTCGGCGAGGCGACGCGCGACCGTGCTCTTGCCCGCGCCGGCGGGTCCGTCGATGGCGACGATGGGCCGTTTCCGCACGGGCACCTTGTTACCACGGAGCACGACCCCGCGTCACCGCCCCCCGCGTCACGCCGCGTCGATACGAGCCCCGAGCGCGCGCAGCGTCCCGACGAAACGCGGGAAGCTCGTACCGATGCAGTCGCAGTCGGTGATCCGGGTCGGGCCGCTTCCGGAGAGCGCCAGGACCGCCGCGGTCATCGCGATGCGGTGGTCGCCGCGGCTCGCCACCTCGGCGGCGGCCAGGGGGCCTTCCCTGCCCTGCACGACGAGGCCGTCGGGCAGCTCCTCGCATTCGACGCCGAACGCGCGGAGCACCGTCGCCATCGTGGCGATGCGGTCGCTCTCCTTCACGCGCAGCTCCTCGGCGTCGCGGATCGTCGTCGTGCCGGTCGCTCGCACCGCGAGGGCGCAGGCGATCGGGATCTCGTCGATGGCGCGCGGGATGACCTCGCCGCCGATGAGGCTGCCGCGGAGGCCCTGGTGATACGCGGTCAGCTCGGCGATCGGCTCGCCGCCTTGGTCGCCCTGCGGGACCACGTCGAGGCCGGCGCCCATCAGCTTGGCGATCTCGAGGATGCCCGTGCGCGTCGGGTTGATGCCGACGCCGCGCACCGTGACGCGCGACCCCGGCGTGATCTGCGCCGCGACGAGGAGGAAGGCGGCCGCCGAGATGTCCCCCGGGATCTCGAGCTCGAGGCTCCCGAGCTTGCCGTCCCACCCCGCGGGATCCAGCTCGATCATGGGCCCCACCGTGCGGAGCGGCACGCCCATCGCGTAGAGCATGCGCTCGGTGTGGTCGCGCGAGAGCGACGGCTCCTTGAAGTACGTCGAGCCGTGCGCGAAGAGGCCGGAGAGCAGGATCGCGCTCTTCACCTGCGCGCTGGCGACGGGGCTCTCGTAGTCGAGCGGCCCCAGGTACGTGCCCTCGGGCAAGGGCCCGATGACGAGCGGCGGGAGGATCTCGCCGGGCTTCGTAGGGTGCGGAGCGCCCTCGATCCGCGCGCCGCGCTGCCGGAGCGGCCCGACCACGCGCAACATGGGGCGGCGCGTGAGCGAGGCGTCGCCCACCAGCGTCGCCTTGAAGGCCTGCGCCGACAGCAGCCCGGTCAGCAGGCGCATCGTCGTTCCCGAGTTGCCGCAGTCGATGGCGTCACGCGGCGGGCCGAGCCCGTGGAGGCCCGTGCCCTTCACGCGGAGCTCGCCCGGCGCGACGTCCTCGATCTGCGCGCCCATCGCCCGCATCGCCTTGGCGGTGGAGACGTTGTCCTCGCCGTACGAGAACCCCTTGATGGTCGAGACCCCCTCGGCGAGCGAGGCGAAGAGGAGCGCACGATGCCCGATGCTCTTGTCCGAAGGCACCGGCACGCTCCCGTGCAGCGGGCGGTCGAGCGGATGAACGACGAGATCGGTCACTGGGGCTGTCCCAGCAGCTGCGGGACCATCACGAGCAGCTGACGGAGCGACTGGTCGTCGACCGACAGCGAGACCTGCACGTCGGCCTTGTCGACCTTGACGTCGGTGCCCTGGACCTTCACGCCGAGCATCGCGAGCATCTTCGAGTAGCCGACCGCCTGCTTCACGGACGCCGAGGCGGCATCGGCCGCGGCGGCGTCGGTGTACGTCATGCTGCCCGCGAGCTGCACGCCGTCCTTGAACGTCGCCACGAGGCGCGCCGCCTTCAGGTCCTTCATGAACGGCATGGGGATCTGCCGGGTCGCCTCGGGCGGAAGCGGCGTGGTCGCGAAGTCACCGGCGACCGCGAGGGCCGCGCCGGAGGTCTCGATGGTCGTGATCATCCACGTCGGGAGATCACGCTTCACGCGCTTGTCCTTGATGCGATCGAGCACGCGGCGGATCCCCTGCTCGGTGCCGACGACCGCGCGCGTGTCCGAGAGCAGCGTGAAGCCCACGTTGTTCACGGTGTAGACGTCACGGCCGCCGTACTGCGAGGTGACGAGGGGCGCGCCGGTCTTCGTCGGCGTCTGCTGCGAGGCCGCCTGCTTGATCTTCGCCAGGTCGAAGCGGCCGATGACGATCGCCGCGACGTCGAGCCCCTGGTACGAGTAGCTCGCGAACGTCACGCGGTCGACGTCGCGGGACGCCTTGAAGCCCGCCTCGGCGCCGATCGGCACGTACGTCTCGACCAGCTTCGCGAGGTCCGCGCCGAAGGTCTGGCTGCCGAAGAAGGCGCGGGCGTCGACCGTTCCCGCCCCGATCGGGCCGCCGGGGAGGAGGGCGATCGCGTCGTCGAAGCTCGCCTCGGAGGAGGCGCTCTTCGCGTCGCCCCCCTTGTCGCCGCCGCAGCCGGCACTGCCGAGCGCGAGGGTGGTGGCGAGACCGAGGGAGAGAAGCGGAAGGAGCAGACGCCGGGCTGACATGCTGCCGCCGAGCCTAGCGAGGGCCGGTCCGAAAAAGAACGAAGAACCGCGCCCGCCCTCGCCGCCGCATCAGGAGGTCGCGAACGACCCGAGCACCTTGAAGAACTTCGAGTGCCTCCGGACCTCCTCGAGGGCGCCGACGATCGGGCGATCGGTCGCGTGTCCCTGGACCTCGATGAAGAAGAGGTACTGCCAGGTTTCGCCCGGCGTCGGCCGCGACTGGATCTTCGAGAGGTTCACGCCGCGCTCGGCGAACTGCTTCAGCACCTCGTGGAGGGCCCCGGGCGAATCGCTGACCGCAAAGACGATGGCGGTGAGGTCGTTGCCCGTGCGACTCGAGGGGCGAGACCCGGCGATCGCGTAACGCACGCGCTCCTCGCCCTCGTCGAGGATGTTGCGCTTCAGCGTCTCGAGGCCGTGCTGCGCGGTGAAGGACTCGTGGGCGAGCGCCGCGGCCCGCGGGTCGCCCTCGGCCAGCTGGCACGCCATCATCGGCGTCTTCACGTCCACGAGCTGAGCGCCCGCGACGTCGGTCGCGAGAAACCGCTGCGCGTGCGCCCGATCACGGGCCGTCGCGTACACCTTGTCGATCTCGGCGAGCGAGCTCGCCTTGCTGGCGAGCTGGAGGTTCACGACCGTCTCGAAGCAGGCCACGATCTTGAGATCGCTCTGGGTGAGCCCGGCGATCGTCGCCTGGAGGAGCCCGTCGGTCCGCGTCTCGTACGGCACGACCGCGTAGCTCGCCCGCTGCCGCGTCACCTCGTCGAGCGCGGCGGCGACCGTATCGGTTGCGATGTACTCGGCGGCCGCGCCGAACCGCGAGCGCGCCGCGGCGTGCGCGAAGGCGCCCTCCACCCCGCAGTACGCGACCGCCACGGGCGTCTCGAGCGAGAGGCACGTGGCGACGATCTCGCGGTAGATCTCGCGAAGCGCCTCCGCCGGCAGATCGCCCCCGGTGGCGCCGGTCACGATGGCCTCGATCTGGGCGCGCTCGGGGAGCATCACCGGAAGCGAGAGCGACTTCTTCGCCTCGCCGATCTTCTTCGACAGCTTCGCGCGCTTCTCGAGCGCGCTGATCAGCTGAGCGTCCACTTTCCCGATCTCCTGACGGAGGTCTTCCACTTCGCGGCGCTTGTCGGTCATGGTTGCCTTCGAGGTTAGCACCGTTGGCGGACCCCCTCCCGACCCCCCCTTCCCCGGCCGCGCTCGCGCGCCTTCTTCACAAGTACGAGCGGATGCGCGCGCTCCGGGTGCTGCACGTGCGCGCGTCGACCGAGCCTGGCTTCGTGGAGCCCGACCCGCGGCGGGCGATGGCGGAGCTCGCGCGCGAGTTCCCGGGAGTCCTCCGCGAGATCGATCGCCTGCCGCTCGACGCGATCGAGCAACGGATCGCCTCGCTGCGGGAGGCCCTCGAGGACGGGGCGCGCCGCGAGCCCTGGATGGACGCCATGGTGGCGTTCCATCGGCTCGCGTGCAGTGCGCTCGCCGCCAAGCGGTTCCTCGCGGGGCGCGACGTGACCCCGGCGCTCGCCCGCGCGCTCCCGCCCGAGGCCGCCGAATGGCGCGACGATCTCCCCCGGGTCGGACGACCACCGCGCGGGCGCCTCATGGACGTCGTCCGTGAGAGGCTCGCCCGCGAGCTCGGCATCGACGTCGCGGCCGCGCGCGCGCTCACGTTGCCCGGCGCGACGGCCAGGCCAGGATCAGGTGGACGAGGAGCCTGATCCGCCGCTGCCGCCGCCGCCACCGCCCGAGGAGCCGCCGCCGCTGCTGCCGCCGCCGCCGCCGGACGAGCCCGAGGAGCCCGAGCCGCCGCTGGCCGCGGGGGTCGTGGATGCTGCCGGCGTCGCCGACGCGCCGGACGAGGAGCCGGAGCTCCCGGTGTCCTTCGCCTTGGGGGTCGAGGAGTAGAGGTCGGCGTACCAGCCGCCCCCCTTCAGGATGAAGTTACCGCCCGAGATCTGGCGCTTGGCCGAGTGCTTTCCACAGCGGGGGCAAACCTCGAGGGCGGGCTCGGAGATCTTCTGAACCTCTTCCCAGTGGTTCTCGCATTCAGGGCAGACGTACTCGTACGTGGGCATGGAAGGTGCGCCGAGATTGCGTCTTTCCCGCGCGCTGTCAAGGGCGGGCGGCTCTCCGTGGGGCGTCCAAGTGCTCCTTTTCACGCCCGAAAGCGCTGATCGGAAAGAAGCCCTTGCGTGGCCGCCCGTTCAGGCACTAAGACTGAACACTGACCGTATGTGAAGTGACACTACGTCCCGCATACGGTCAGTGTTCGTGCAGACCCTGTTTTCCACAGGATTCCCAGAATGAAGATCAAGCGTCTCGAGCTTCAGGGCTTCAAGTCCTTCGTCGACCGGACGGTGGTGAACTTCGACCACGAGATCATGGGCATCGTCGGCCCGAACGGATGCGGCAAGTCGAACATCGTCGACGCCATCCGCTGGTCGATGGGCGAGCAGAGCGCGAAGCACCTCCGCGGCAAGAGCATGGAGGACGTCATCTTCAACGGCTCCGAGTCGCGCTCCCCCGCCGACTTCGCCGAGGTGACGCTGACGTTCGAGAACGACGACCCGACGGGCGTGCCCCACGAATACAAGGACTACACCGACATCGCGGTGACGCGCCGCCTGCACCGGAGCGGCGACAGCGAGTACCTGATCAACAAGACGCCGGTCCGACTGAAGGACATCACCGACCTCTTCCTCGGTACGGGCATCGGTACGAAGGCGTACTCGATCGTCGAGCAGGGCAAGATCGGCCTCATCGTCAGCGCGAAGCCCGAGGACCGGCGGCTCCTCATCGAGGAGGCGGCCGGCGTCACGAAGTTCAAGAGCCGGAAGAAGCAGGCCGAGCGCAAGATGGAAATGACGCAGCAGAACCTGCTGCGCGTCGGTGACATCGTCGCGGAGATCGAGCGAAACCTCGGGTCCTTGAAGCGCCAGGCCGCCAAGGCGGAGCGTTTCGTTGCGTACCGGAACGAGCTCGAGGACCTCCAGCTCCACGACGCCTCCCACAAGTACCTCGAGCTCCACGGCTGGATCGTCCTCGAGCAGAGCGAGGTCGCTCGCTACTCGCGGGAGGCCGAGGAGGCGCGCACCAGCCTCGCGGCCCGCGAGGCCGACCTCGAGCAGGCACGCGTCCAGGCGCACGCCGCCGAGGAGGCGCTCGAGCAGGCGAGCGCCGCTGCCTTCGCCGCCGACAACGGAGTGCGCACCGAGGAGGCCGCCATCGAGCGCGCCAAGGACCGCCTCGATGCGCTCCGGCGGCGCGAGGCCCAGGCCGAGACCGAGCTCCACGAGATCGAGGAGCAGCAGGCCGCGCTGCTCGTCGAGCGCGACACCGTCGCCGCCGAGGTCGCCGTCTACGAGGAGGGCGAGAACGGCGAAGCGAGCGCGGCGGCCACGCTCGAGGAGCGGCTCGCGGGCCTCGCCGAGGAGCAGGCCGAGGCCGAGCACGTCCTCGTCGAGCTGCGCGACGCGGTGAGCCGCGCCCAGGCCGAGATCGCGAGCGCCGAGGCGAAGCTCGAAGGCTTCGACCGCCGCCGCCAGGAGCTGCTCTTCCGCGAGGAGAAGCTGTCGTCGGAGCGCGTGCAGCGGGAAGGCAACGTCCTCGAGCTCGCGGCGCGCGTCTCGCAGCTGGCGCTCGCCATCGACGACCTCCGCAACGGCAAGGTCAGCACCGCCGAGGAGCGCGAGCAGCTCGAGGCCCGGCTCACCGAGCTCCGCAAGTCGATCACCGAGAGTGAGCAGGCGCTCGAGGAGGCGAAGGCCGAGTGGACGAAGCGCCGCTCACGCCTCCATGCCCTCACCGAGATGCACGCGCGGCGCGACGGCATCGGCGCCGGGGCCAAGGCCCTCGTCGACACGAAGGATCCCAGCCTGGCCGGGCTCCTGGCCGACCGCGTGGAGGCGCCCGCCGAGCTCACCGCGGCGCTCGCAGGTTTGCTCGGCGCCCACCTCGAGGACGTGGTGGTCGATGACATCGGCCGCGGCGTCGAGCTGCTCGCGCTCCTGCGTGAGGGTCGCAAGGGCCGCGCGACGATCGTGCCGCGTCACCCGCCCTTCGTGTCCGGTCGGTCCGCGTTCGTCCACGTGCTCCGCGACAGCCGCGGCGCGCCCATCGAGGGCGTCATCGGCCGCCTCGCCGACTCGCTCCGTTATGCCCCTCAGGACGAGTCGCTCGTGCGCGCTCTCGTGGGCGACGCGATCGTCGTCCAGGACACGGCGGCGGCGCTCCGGCTCCGCAACGTGGCGGCCGGCAAGCATCACGGGCACGACGGCGAGATCGTCGACTCGCCGTGGTCGGCGTCGGTGCCGACCGACATGCTCATCGTCACGCGCGACGGCACGGTCTTCTATCCGGACGGCCGCATCGCCGGCGGCTCCGGCGAGGAGGCGGCGGCGCACATGCTCGACGTCGCCCGCGAGATGCGCGAGCTGCAGATCGAGGTCACGCGGCTCGACGCGCTCGTCGCCGAGCGGCTCGCCCACCACCAGGGCCTGCGCACGCTCATCGGCGATTGCACCGGCGCGCTCGAGCGGGCGCGGCAGCAGGCGCACCAGAGCGAGCTCGCGCTCGTCCACGCCGAGAAGGATCTTCGCGCGGCCGAGGCCGAGCTCGACTCGCACAACCAGCGGCTCGAGGCGCTCGGCGTCGACCACGACGAGCTCCGTCGGCTCATCACCGAGGCGGATGCCGAGCGCGCCGGAGCGATCGAGGTCCTCGAGCGCGCACGGTTCGACCTCGAGCAGTCCGCCCAGGCGGTCGCGATGGCCGACGAGCGCGCCATGGACTGGCGCGAGCAGGTGCACGCCCAGCAGCAGCTCGTCATGGAGCGGAAGGTCGCCCTGGCCGGCGCGCGCGAGAAGCTCTCGGCGGCCCGCGGCACCCTCCAGCGCCTCGCGCGCAGCGAGGTCGAGCTCGCGGAGCGCGCGCATCGCCTCGACACCGAGCTCGAAGGCGGCGCGCGCGAGTACGGCGAGACGGTCGCCCTCCTCGTGCTCCACCGCGAGCGTCTCTTCGCCGCGCAGGACGCGGGGCGCGCCGCCCACGAGGCGCAGACCGAGACGCGCACGGTGTTCGAGTCGTTCCGCGCCGATCTCCAGGGACGCGAGGCCGGCCTCAAGGACCTCCGCACGCGCGCCGATCACACGAAGGCCGGGCTGTCCGAGCACGAGATGGGCCTCCGCGAGCGGCAGCTGTCACTCGACCACCTGCTGACCGGCGTTCGCGAGAAATTCCGCGGGCTGCACCTGCCGCGCATCATCGGCGACTATCACCTTCGCCCCGCGCCCGACGGCGAGCTGCGCGACCGGATCGTCGAGCTCTCGGGGCTCCTCGACCGGATGGGAAGCGTCAACCTCGACGCCATGCGCGAGCACGACGACGCCGAGAAGCGGTACGTGTTCTACACGACGCAGAAGGCCGACCTCGACAAGGCGCTGTCCGACCTCCAGCGCGCCATCGTCCAGATGAACCGCGAGAGCAAGAAGCTGTTCGAGGAGACGTTCCACGCGGTGAACCAGCGTTTCCAGGAGATCTTCCCGAAGATGTTCCGCGGCGGGCGCGCCGAGCTTCGGCTCACGAACCCGCAGGACATGCTCGAGACCGGCATCGACATCATCGCGCAGCCGCCCGGGAAGAAGCTCTCGAGCATCGAGCTGATGAGCGGCGGCGAGAAGGCGCTCACCGCGGTCAGCCTCATCTTCGCCATCTTCCAGATCAAGCCGTCGCCGTTCTGCATCCTCGACGAGGTCGACGCGCCGCTCGACGAGGCGAACGTCGGTCGCTACTGCGACATGATCCGCGAGATGACCGACCGCTCGCAGTTCATCCTCATCACGCACATCAAGAAGACCATGCAGATGGTCGACATCCTCCACGGCGTGACGATGGGCGAGCCCGGCGTGTCGCGCCTCGTCAGCGTCAAGGTCAGCGAGACGGCCAAGGGCGTGAAGGTGAGCTCGCCCGCGGCGGCGGTCGCCTGAGGTGACGGGGCGGCGGATCGGATGGGTGATCGCGGCGGCCCTCGTGGCGTGCGGGCGGGAGGGGGCGCGGGTGGACGCGGGGGTGATGGGGAGCGTCGAGGAGGCAGGGGGGCTCGACGCGCGCGCGGGTGAGGAGCCGGCGGAGGCGGACGCCAACGCGGACGCTCACGCCGACGCCGACGCGGACGCGGGCACCGACGGACGGGCGGCGCGCGATGCAGGGGGGCGGATGGGACGGACGATGGCGGTGGCCGCGGTGACGCTCGGGGACGGCGACAGCGGGAAGACCGTGGACCTCGCGCCCGGGCAGAGCCTCGTGCTGCTGCTCGCGGCCACGCCGACGTCCGGCTTCGACTGGTCGGTCATCGAGGCGCCAGCGGCGCTCGGCGCGCCCACGCTCGACTTCGTTGCGGCGGCGGGAGGCGCAATGGGGGCCGCGGGCAAGCGCAAGATCGTCTTCACGGTCGCCGGCGCGCTCGCGCCCGGTGAGCACACGGTGAAGCTCGGGTACGCGCGCAGCTTCGAGAAGGGCGTGGCTCCCTTCAAGACGTTCGTGTTCCGCGTCCGCCCCGCGCGCTGAGGCGGCACCTCCGGCGGCGCAGCGACGACGCGTGCGAGCACCGGCAAAGCCGCGCCCGAAACCGCGCCTGCGATGATTGGGTCGATGCGCGGGCGCACGTCTCGGCTGCGCGCGCGCGCACGACGAACGCAGCGATCCCGCCCCGTGCTGGCGTGCGGTCGGGGCACGGCGGTTGCGAGGGGGGAATGCACATGAAGCAGCGGAATCCGGTTCGCACGATCCTGACGGTCTCGGCCCTTGCCCTCGTGGGGGCGCTCGGCGCCTGTGTGGGCGACGATCCGTCGTCAGGCGGGCCATCCGGCGACGTCGACACCGGCGCCAGCTCGGGTGCGAGCGGCAGCTCCGGCTCGTCGGGCTCTTCCGGCAGCTCGGGAAGCTCGGGAAGCTCCGGAAGCTCCGGCAGCTCGGGAAGCTCGGGGAGCTCCGGCACGGAGGACGGCGGGGCGGACGCGGCGGCCGACAGCGGGGCCGACGCAGCGCCGCCGGTCGCATGCTCGGAGGAGCCCGTGGTGAGCGGCGCCTTCAACATCTCCTGCCGGGCCGCCGCCGGGACCACTACCCCCGGAGGCATCCTCCAGACGGGCACCTACCTGCTCACGAGCTACTTCGGCTGCCCCGGTACCGTGCACTACCAGATCGGCTGGGGCGTGGTGTTCCAGGAGGGCGGCCAGACGTACCTGCGTTACGTGCGCAGCGCGAAGGCGGCGCCGTCGGACGTGGGGACGAAGCTGGTCAGCACGCTCCGCCTCACCGCGGGGACCGGCGGGGTGCTCGGCACCGTCGAGGAGTGCGAGCCGGCGACGAAGGGCACGACCCGCACCGGGCACTACCAGCAGACCGCCGGCACCCCGACGAAGCTCACGCTCGACTTCGCGGGCGAGCAGCTGGAGTGGACCAAGCAGTAGGGGCGGAGTGCAGCGGCGGCGCGCGATAGGGCCTACGCTGGGCCCCATGCGTCCGTCACACCTTCTCGGCGCCGCGATCGCGGCGGCCTTGCTCGCCGCGTCCCCGGCGGCGCTCGCCTGCGGGGCGGCCTACCCCGGTGGACCGGTCATGTGCGACTACCCTCGGCGGAATGCCGACGGCACGCTGGTGGATCGCCCGCCGAGCGGCGCGGAGGCCAGCGGCGCGCCCGTCGCCCACCTGTCGGCGAGCTACGCGTTCACCTCGACGACCATCCTCTTCGGCAGCGGCCGACGTGCCGACCTCACGCGCCACGGCGTCTTCGGCGCGCTGCAGCTCCCGCTGAACCGCGCGGGCACCGTCACGGGCCTCGTGTCCGCGGGCGGCATCGTGGGCGGGACCCTCGTGCACGGGGCGGCGCGCGACACGGTCGGCCCCGGGTTCGCGGCGAACGTCGGCGCCGCGTGGCGCGTGTAAGACGGCGCGGCGTACGCGCCCTTCGTGCAGCTCACCGCGACGCTCTCGTTCACGCACATGGGCACGCGCACCGACGACGAGGGCACCCGCACCCACGGCAGCGTGTCGGGCGCGGCGAGCTCGACGACGTTCACGGCCGGTGATCTCCGCGCGGGCGTGATCGTCGGCAAGACCTTCGGCGACGTCCTCACGCCGTACGTGACGGGACGCGTGTTCGGCGGTCCCATCTACTGGCACCTCGACGGCGCCTCGGTGACCGGCACCGATCTCTACAAGTACCAGGCAGGCGGCGGCGTCTCCCTCGCCCTCCTCCGCCGGAGGCTCGACGTGTTCGCCGAGGGCATCGCGCTCGGCGAGCGAGGCTTCGCGGCGGGGCTCGGGACCACGTTCTTCTAGTGGGGCTCTGCCGCTCGGCTTGGCCGAGGCTCCGCGGATCCGTTGCGCGGCTGGCAGCACGCACGATTCGCCTGCCGCGACCGGCGCTGCGCGGCGAGGAGACGTGCTCCTCGCGAGCGCTTCGACCGCGAGGGGCGGACGCGCTACACCCGTCGCTCATGAGGTGGACGAAGACTGCTTGGCTTCTTGCGCTGTGCGGATGCGGCGCGCTCGGCTCGGTCGCGTCCGAGGGCGTCGACTTCGCCGGCGCGAAGGCCGACGCGTACTGCGACCGCCGCTTCGTGACCGCGGGCGGTCAGGCCGCGGCATTTTGCCAGGAGCAGGCCTCGACGGTGGCCGCCGCCGAGTTCGCCGACGACTGCCGCACGAAGCACAAGGCGACCGCCGGCGCTGGACTCTGCCCGCGCGCGAACGTCATCGCAGGCTGTCGCACGCTCGAGAAGCACGACGACGACTCGACCACCACCGACTGGTACTACGACGTCTCGGGCCTGCTCGCCGAGGCCGGTCCGAACGCCGGCCCCGACGGCGGGCAGACGTTCGACAGCGTGCAGAAGAGCGTCGCGCAGGTCACCGCGACGTGCGCCGATCGCGCTCGCTACGAGAGCGGCGCGGAGCTCGTTCTTCCTTGATCGTGCTCGTCCTGGCGGCGCCCCCGTCGAACGTGCAGCTTCCCTCCCCGGCCCTGGTCGCGCCCGCCGAGACGGTCGCCGCGAACGCGGTGTTCTTCGAGGCCCTCGGCAGCGGGCTCCTCTACTCGGTGAACTACGAGCGCTTCTTCGACCGCTGGCACCTCGGCCTGCGCGGCGGCGCAAGCTACTTCACCTACCCGGTCTCGAGCTACGGGCGGAGCGGCAACCTCACGCTCGTCAGCTTCCCGCTGCTGGCGAGCTACTACGTGACCTGGGGCCGCCATCACCTGCAGCTCGGGCTCGGCGCGACGGTGCTCTACACGGGCGCCTCGAGCGACTCGGAGGGCGTCGAGTTCAGCACCGAGCGCTCCGGGCTCGGCGTCGCGGCGACGGCGATGGTCGGCTACCGCTACTGGCCGCGCGACGGCGGCTTCTCGTTCGGCGTCGGCTTCACGCCGCTCGTGCGGACGACCAGCTTCCTCCCGTGGGGCGGCGCCTCGGTCGGCTACGTGTTCTAGCAGGTGGGGCTCCGCCCCTCGCTCGCGAGCCTCCCCGCGATGTGCTCGCACCGGCGTGCCTCGCCTGCGGCGAACGCGCTGCGCGCCGCGAAGCACGCGTACTTCAAACGTCGATGTCGACGGCGTCTTCCGCGTGCTCCATGATGAACTGGAAGCGCTCCGACGGGTCCTTGCCCATCAGCTGGCTGACGACCTTGTCCGTCTGCAGCGCGTCGGCGATCTCCACCTTGAGGAGCCGGCGCGAGCGCGGCGACAGCGTGGTCTCCCAGAGCGTCTTCGGCATCATCTCGCCGAGGCCCTTGAACCGCGTGATGTCGGCCTTGCTCTCGTCTTTGCCGGACTTGGCGAGGATGCGCGCCTTGTCCGGGTCATCGACCGCCCAGAAGGTCTCCTTGCCGATGTCGATGCGATAGAGCGGCGGCACGCCCACGAACACCCGCCCCTGCTTGATGAGCTCGTGCAGGTGCCGGTAGAAGAACGTGAGCAGCAGCGTCGTGATGTGGTGACCGTCGGAGTCGGCGTCGGCGAGCAGGATGATCCGCGCGTAGCGGAGGCGGGAGATATCGAAGTCCTTCCCGATGCCGCAGCCGAGGGCGATGACGAGGTCGGACAGCTCCTTGTTCTCGAGCACCTTCGAGAGCGCCACCGACTCGGTGTTGAGCACCTTCCCGCGCAGCGGGAGGACCGCCTGGTGCTCGCGGTCGCGCCCCTGCTTCGCGGAGCCACCGGCCGAGTCGCCCTCGACGATGAAGAGCTCCGTCTTGTCGCGCAGGTTGCTCGAGCAGTCGCTCAGCTTACCGGGCAGCGTCAGCCGGCCGCTCGTCGCGGTCTTCCGCGAGACGGCGGCCGAGGCGGCGCGCGACGCCTCGCGCGCCCGCGCCGCAAGGACGATGCGCGCGACGATCTGCTCGGCGACGGTGCGGTTGGAGTTGAGCCACTGCTCGAGCGCAGGCCGCACCGCCTGATCGACGTAGGGCTGCACCTCGGGGTTGTTCAGCCGGTCCTTCGTCTGGCCCTGGAACTGCGGCTCGCCGACGAAGATGCTGATGATGCCGGTGAAGCCCTCGCGGATGTCCTCGGCGGTGATGGTCACGCCGCGCGGCGCGAGCTCGTGCGTCTCGATGTAGTTCCGCACCGCCTTGCCGACCGCGCTGCGGAGTCCCATCTCGTGGGTGCCGCCCGAGCCCGTCGGGATGCCGTTGACATAGCTCTTCACGTGCTCGTCGGTCGACTCGGTCCACTGGAACGCCGCCTGGACGGTCATCCCGTTCTCCTTCACGAGGGTGAAGGGAGCGTCGTGAATGGGCTTGTTGCCACGCTCGCCGATGACCTTCTTCAGGTAGTCGACGATGCCGTGCTCGGCGCGGAAGGTCTCGTCGGTCTTCCGGGCCTCGTCGATGAAGCGGATCTTGACCCCGCGGTGGAGGAACGCCGCCACCTCGAGCCGCTCGCGGATGATGGCGGGGTCGAAGTCGGTGCGCGGGAAGATCGTCGGGTCCGGCTGGAAGAAGACCGTCGTGCCGGTCCCGCGCGCCGGACCGAGCTTCTTCAGGGGCCCGGTGGCGGCGCCGCGCTTGAACTCCATCTGGTACTCGGCGCCGCCGCGCTTCACCTTCACGACGAGCCGCGTCGAGAGCGCGTTGACGACGGACGCGCCGACGCCGTGGAGGCCGCCCGACGTCTTGTAGTTCTCGCCGTCGAACTTCCCGCCCGCGTGGAGCGTCGTGTAGACGATCTCGAGCGCGGTCTTCTTGTGCTTCGGGTGCTTGTCGATCGGGATGCCGCGGCCATCGTCGGACACGGTGACGCTGCAGCCGTCCTTGTGGAGCGTGACCGCGATGTCCTTGGCGTGGCCGTTCATGGCCTCGTCGATGGAGTTGTCGACGATCTCCCAGACGAGGTGGTGCAGGCCGGCGCTCGAGACGCCCCCGATGTACATGCCGGGGCGCTTCCGCACCGGCTCGAGCCCCTCGAGGACCTGGATGTTCGCTGCTGTGTAGTCCTTCTCGGCTGCCATGAAGGTCCTCAGGTCGTGGTGGGGAGCGGGGCCGGCGCGGGCGGCGCCTCGTGGACGATCTCGGTGAGCGTGCCGCGCGAGATGACCTCGTGGCCCTTGCCGCCGCGCCCGGTCTTCTTGTAGCGCGCGGTGTTGATGCGCTGCTCGCCGCCGAGGCTCGTCTTCACGACGAGGGTGTCGCGGTCGCCGGTCGCGGCGAGCATGCCGAGGAGGGCATCGTCCTCCGCGAGCTTCATGAGGAGGACGCCCTTGCCGGCCGAGGCGAGGAACTTCACCTCACCGACCGCGCAGAGGAGCGCGCGGCGCTTGCGAGACACGGTGATGACGGTCTCGTCGCCCTTGACGAGCTGGACGCCGACGATGGTGGCGCCCTCGCCGGTGCGCGCGTAGCGACGGCCGCTCCGCGTGCTCGGCTCCGCGAACGCCTCGAGCCCGAACGTGAGCCCGTTGCCGTCGCTGCTCGCGGCAAGGGCGTAGGTCTCGGGGTAGTGCTCCTCGTCGCCGGAGAGCTGACCGACGAGCCGCCCGTCGAGCGAGGCCATCGCGATGATCTGCTCGCCGTCCTTCATCTTGAAGAGCTTCTGGATGGGCTCGCCGTAGCCGGTGGTCGCGGGGATGGCGGCGATGCGCGTCGTGTACGCGGTCCCGAAATTCGAGAAGAAGACGACGCTCGCCTTCGTCGACCCCGCCGCGATCGCGAGGACCTGGTCGCCCTCGCGGAGCCGCGTGGCCGCCGGATCCTTGATCTCGCGCTGCCGCTTCACCCAGCCGTCGCGCGTGACGAGCACGTGGTTGTCCTCGGCGACGATGAGCTCCTCTTCCGAGAACGTGCGCTCCTCGCCGACGCTCTCGATGAGCGTGCGGCGCTTGCCGCTCGGTCCGAAGCTCGTCATGAGGCCGGTGATCTCCTCGCGGACGATCCCCCAGATGCCCTTCGAGCCCTTCTCGTTCAGGAGCTTCTTGATCGCGGCAACGCGCTTCTTCTTCGCGTCGAGCTCCTCCTGGATGACCAGGATCTCGAGCTTCGCGAGCCGATAGAGGCGGAGCTCGAGGATGGCGTCGGTCTGCTCGGCGTCGAGCGGGAACTTCGCCATGATCTTCTTCGCGGCGTCGGCCTTGCCGTCGGAGGCGCGGATGATCCTGAGGATCTGATCGAGCGCATCGAAGACGATCGCGAAGCCGTCGAGGATGTGCATCCGGCGCGCCAGCTCGGCGAGCTCGTGCTGGAGGCGCTTCGTCACCACCTCGAGACGGAAGTGCAGGAAGTGCCAGAGCATCGCGCGCAGATCGAGCCGCTCGGGCCGTCCGACGTCCGGGTTCTCGGTCGGCACGAGGCACGTGAGATTCACGGCGAACGTGCTCTGGAGCGGCGTGTTCTTGAACAGGTACGCGAGCACCTTCTGCTCGTCGGCCTCGCGCTTCAGCTCGAGCTCGATGCGGACGTCGTCGGTCGAGACGTCCTTCACGTCGAGGAGGAGCGGCATCTTCCGGCCCACCACGACATCGGCGATGCGCTCCACCAGCACCGACTTGTTGGTCGCGTACGGGATGCTCGTGATGAAGATGGTCTTCGTGCCGCGCGACGCCGGCCCGGGCTCCCAGGTGGCGCGCACCTTGAGGCTGCCCTGCCCGGTCTCGTAGATCTGCTTGATCTCCTCGATGCTCGAGACGATCTGACCGCCCGTCGGAAAATCCGGCCCCTTGATGGTCCGGCACAGCTCGCGCGACGAGAGGTCCTTGCCCTCGGTCAGCGCGTCGAGCAGGCGCACCGCGGCGGCGCACACCTCCTCCGGGTTGTGCGGAGGGATGTTGGTCGCCATGCCGACCGCGATGCCGGTCGCGCCGTTGATGAGGAGGTTCGGGAGCTTGCCCGGTAGCACCACAGGCTCGGACTTCGTGCCGTCGTAGTTGGGACGGAACGGGACGGTCTGCTCGTCGAGGTCGGTGAGGAGCTCGGTGGCCGGCGCGGCGAGGCGGCACTCGGTGTAGCGGTAGGCGGCCGCGGGATCGCCGTCGAGCGATCCGAAGTTGCCGGATCCATCGACGAGCGGCACGCGCAGCGCGAAGGACTGCGACATGCGCACGAGCGCGTCGTAGATCGAGGAGTCGCCATGCGGGTGGTAGCGGCCCATCACGTCGCCGACCACGGACGCGCACTTGCGGTGCTTGGCGTCCGAGAAGATCCGCTGCTGCCACATGGTGAAGAGGATGCGGCGCTGGACGGGCTTCAGGCCGTCGCGGACGTCGGGCAGCGCGCGGCTCGTGATGACCGACAGCGCGTAGTTCAGGTAGCGCGCTTGGGCGATCTCGTGGAGCGGGGCGATCTCGTCCGCGGGCGGCGGCAGGAGGTTCGGGTCCTCGCTGCGCCGGGCGGTCCGCTTCTTCGGCGGCGCCGCCTCGTCCGTGCCCTTCGTGGTCCTGGAGGATGCTTTTTTCTTGGTCGCCAAATGCGGGCCCCGTCACTGTCGCCTACCTGCTCATGCGAACCTTGGTCAACATTCAGGCGATCGCCGGCGGGCGCGGCCCGGGTTCCTCTGCAGACGAAACTTTCCGTCGTGGCTGCCGCCCACTCTGCGTCTCTTCGCGGGTTTGCGCATTCTGGTCACTAGGCGGGCCCCGCGACCTCGATACGGTGACAACCGATCATCATGCCCAGAGCGGACACGCTTCTTCCTCCTGCAGGGCTCGACGACGAGCACGACCGGGACGTCACGTACGGCGAGGAGCGCGCGCTCGCAGCGGTCGACGAGATGCGCGAGCAGCTCTGGCGGAGCGCCGGACCGGGGACCTCGAGCTTCCCGGCGATCCCGGTCGCTCGTCCGATCGAGGCCGACGAGCCGTTCATCAAGGCCCGCTAGGCGTCGTGGCGCCATGATCCGCCGGCCCGGTGCCATCCTCGCCCTGCTCACGGGGCTGAACCTCCTCAACTACCTCGACCGCCTCGTCGTCTCGGCGGTCCTCCCGAAGATCCAGGAGGACCTCCATCTCGACAACCTGATGGGCGGGCTGCTCGCGACGGTCTTCCTCGTCGGGTACTTCGCGACCGCGCCGATCTTCGGCTCGCTCGGTGACCGGACCTCGCGCAAATGGCTCATCGCGGGCGGCGTCATCGTGTGGAGCGCCGCCACGTGCGCCTCGGGGCTCGCGCGAAACTTCACGGAGCTCGTGATCGCCCGCGCGCTCGTGGGGGTCGGTGAGGCGAGCTACGCGACGCTGGCGCCGACCATCATCGACGACATCACGCCGCCGCACCGCAAGGGCCGGGCCCTCGCCTACTTCTACGGCGCGACGCCGTTCGGCGCGGCGCTCGGCTACCTCGTCGGCGGGTTCGTCGAGCACCGCTGGGGCTGGCGCAGCGCCTTCTTCGTGGCGGGCGGCCCGGGGCTCCTCCTCGCGCTCACGTGCCTCGCCATCCGGGAGCCTGCCCGCACCGCGCGGGTCGACAAGGCGGACGTCGTCAAGGACCTCGGCACCCTCGTGAAGGCGCGGCTCTACCGGCGAGGCGTGCTCGGCTACTGCGCGTACACCTTCGCGATCGGGGGCTTCTCGTACTGGGCGCCGAAGTTCCTCTACGCCCGCTACGGCCTGCGGCTCGACGTGGCCAACCGGAACTTCGGGCTCATCATCGTCGTCGCTGGCGTGATCGCGACGTTCATCGGCGGCGCCGCCGCGGACCGGATGCGACGGCGCGTCGAGGCGACGAGCGCGAAGGAGCACGTGGAGAGCGACGCGGTGAAGGGGCTCCTTCGCATCTGCGCCTACGGCAGCTTCGTCGGCGCGCCCATCACGCTCGCGTGCTTCCTGGCTCCCAGCGCGACGCTCTTCTTCGTGCTCGTGTTCTTCGCGATCCTGGCGCTCTTCACGAGCACCTCTCCCATCAACGGGATCGTCCTGAGCGCCGTGCCCCCGGCGCTGCGCGCGAGCGCGATGGCGCTGTCCATCTTCGCGATCCACGTGCTCGGGGACCTCTGGTCGCCGCCGCTCATGGGCTACCTGGCGGATCGCATGGCCATGCAGATCGCCATGATGCTCGTTCCGGTGGCGGTCCTCGTGAGCGCGATCGTCTGGTGGCCGCCCCGGCGCGCCTAGGCGGCGCCTATCACTCACCGGCGCGGCTGCTAGCCTCGAGCACGATGAAGCTGCGCGCCTTCCCGGTCCTGTCCCTGGCGACGTTCGCCGGCGTGGCGCTGGCCATGGCATGCGGTGCGAGCGACGACGCGCTGCCCGGGTCGGCCGAGGGCGGCACGGCCGACGGGCCCGCGACAGACGTCACCGACGCGGGCCCGGGCGTGGTCCCGCGCGGCGGGCGCACCCTCGGGCTCGCCATGATCATCGGCGACCTCGACTTCGCCGGGAATGTGCAGATCGCCCGCGCCGCCGGCGCGACCGCGACCAACGTGACGCTCGCGTGGGACGAGATCGAGCGGCTCGGCGACGCCGGCGACAGCGACGCAGCTCCCCCGATCACGCGCTTCAACGCCGACCTGCACGTCGCGAACCTCGTGCTCTCCGAGAACGACATGCAGGAGGTGCTCGCCCTGCCCGTGATCGACGTCGGCGGATCACGGGCGCCGAGCGACCTCGTGGGCCGCCCCCTCGACGACGCGGAGCTCGCGGCTCGCTACGACCTCCTCACCGATCACGCGCTCGCCTCCTCGCAGGACGTCGCCATCCCCGCGCTCTTCGTCGCGACCGACGTGGACCGGGCGCTCGGCGACGACGACGCGAAGTACGCGGCGTTCGCGACGTTCGTGGGCCGCGCCGCGGCGCATCTCCATGCGACCGCCCCGAAGATCAAGGTGGGCTTCACCGTCAGCGCTGAGGGCCTGCCCGTGGCCGCGCCACGGCTCGCCGCCGCGTGGGCCGCGTCGGACGTGGTCGGCGTGTCGGTGCTGCCCGGGCTCCTCGCCCCGGCCTCCCGGGCCGCGAGCCCCTCGTCGGTGGCGGCGCTGTTCGATGCGGTCGTCGCGTCGGCTCCGGCGGGCAAGCCCCTCTTCTTCCAGGAGGTCGGCGCGCCTTCGTCGAGCGCCTCCGGCAGCGGCGAGGCCCAGCAGGCGGCGCTCGTCACCGCCACCTTCGAGGCGTGGGACCGCCATGCGGCCCGGATCGCCCTCCTCACGATCCGCGAGGCCGCCGATCCGGATCCCGAGACGCTCGCCAGCCGCGCCGCTCGGTACGGCCGGAGCGACCCCGGGTTCCTCGGTTTTCTCGGCTCGATGGGCCTCCGAACCGCGGATCACCGCGACAAACAAGGGTTTGCTGCCCTTGCTGGACACGCGCGGGCACGCGGGTTCTGAGCCCGCAACGGGGCTAGATCGCAACGAATTTACTTCGTGCTTGGAGCGGAAGGTCGGTTGACCTACGAGGCGCTAGTCGGGTACTGAACAGCCCTCGCTTCGCCCTTGCCGCCGATGCTTCTAACCTCTGACGCTGCCCGAACGAACCCGCGCGGGCGACATCGCTCGGGCGCAGCCCCGTTCGTGATGCAGATCGCAGCAGGCGCACGCGCTCGGCTCCGCGGGTTTCGCGCGGGCCTCGCGGCGATCGGCATCGCGCTCCTCGCGGTGACCCTCGTGCTCCCCGGCCGTGCGAGCGCGCAGGGCGCGGACGCAGGCGCCCCGGTTGATGCTGGCGCCGCACGCGGACCTCGTGGCGGCGACGGCGGCGCCCCGGCGACGAGCGACGCGGGCGCCGGCGCAGCGAGCAACGGCGGCGAGCCCGGCGGGACGGACGCCGACGGCGGCGCAGCCACCACGCCCTCGACGCAGGCCGCCGGCCCCACCGTCAACATCCCCGCGACCGAGGCCGAGAAGGCCGAGGGGCAGCCGATCCTCCGCCTCGACATCAGCGGCAACCGCCGCGTCGCGAAGGACGACATCGTCAGCTACCTGCGCGAGAAGCCCGGCAACTTCTTCAAGGTCGACAACCTCGGCGCCGACGTCCGCGCCCTCTGGGACTCGGGATTCTTCGACGACATCGAGGTCGACATGACGCGCGACGATCGCGGCGTCATCCTTCGCTTCCTCGTCCGCGAGCGTCCGAACATCAAGAGCATCGAGTTCGAGGGCAACAGCGAGATCGAGAACGACAAGGCCCTCGAGGCCGTCGAGATCAAGCCGAACACGATCCTCAGCGTCCCGGCCGTCCGCCGCAGCGTCCAGAAGATCAAGGACGCGTACGCCGAGAAGGGCTACTTCCTCGCCGACGTCGAGAGCGCGGTCGAGCCGCAGCGCGACAACGAGGTGATCGTCCGGTTCAAGATCACCGAGCACCAGCCGGTCACCGTCCGCCGCATCACGTTCATCGGCAACTATGGCGTCCCCGAGGAAGATCTCCGGGCGGTCATGCAGACCGGCCAGGGCTCGATCTTCTCGTTCGGCTCCGGCGGCCCGTACCGGCAGGACGTCTTCGAGCGCGACGTCCTCCTCCTGAACGCCCTGTATTACGACAAGGGCTACATGAACGTGCAGATCGGCACGCCGCGCGTGATGCTCACGACCGATCGTGAAGGCATCGAGATCGCGGTCGCCATCCACGAGGGCCCGCGCTTCAAGATCCGGCAGCTCAAGGTCTACGAGCGCGACGCCGACGGCAAGGAGATCGAGCCGCTCGGCGGGCGCCGCGCCCTCCGCCAGCTGGTCCGCGCGAAGAGCGGCGACTTCTTCAACCGCGCCGAGCTCGTGAAGGACCTCCAGGCGGTCCGCACCCTCTACCGCGACGCCGGCTACGCCAACATGGAGGCCGAGCCCGAGACGGAGCTCGACCCGGTCAAGCACGAAGTCGACATCATCATCCCGATCCGCCGCGGACCGCTCGTCCACGTGGAGCGCATCGAGATCAAGGGCAACACGAAGACCCGCGACAAGGTCCTCCGTCGCGAGATGGAGATCGAGGAGGGCAACCTCTTCTCCGAGACCAAGCTCGAGGACTCGAAGCGCCGCATCGTCGCCCTCGGTTACTTCGAGCGCGTCGACGTCTCGACCGAGCAGGGCTCGACGCCCGAGACCATCAACATCAACTTCGAGGTGACCGAGAGACCGACCGGCACCTTCCAGGTCGGCGCGGGCTTCTCGAGCATCGAGAACTTCATCGCCACCGCCCAGATCCAGCAGGCCAACCTGTTCGGTCAGGGTCAGTCCCTCGCCCTCCAGGCGCAGGTCTCGGGGCTCCGGCAGCTCATCTCGATCCGGTTCTTCGAGCCGTACTTCCTCGACTCGGACTGGTCGTCGTCCGTCGAGCTCTACGACAACCTGCTCGTCTTCCCCGACTTCGCCCGGCAGACGGTCGGCGGCGCGCTCACGTTCGGCTACGCGCTCGTGCAGCCGTGGCTGCGCATCGGCCTCACCGCCACGGTGCAGCACGACAGCATCGACACCTCGCAGGTCAACACGTTCTTCGGTTCGACCTCGGGCTTCACGAGCGTCTTCCAGCGCCTGCCGCTCGCGAACCTGTTCTCGAGCGGCCGCACCATCTCGCTCCGGCCGGCGATCACGTACGACACGCGGAACAACCGCCTCTTCCCGTCGTCCGGTATCTACATGCAGGCGTCGACCGAGTTCGCGTCCGCCGCGCTCGGCTCGGAGCTCGAGTTCCTCCGCCACGAGCTCCGCGCGAGCTTCTACTACCCGCTCTTCGGCCAGGGCGAGCAGCCGGGCTCGGGCTTCATCCTCAAGATGAACAACAAGGTGGGTCTCATCACGAGCCCGTCGGCGCAGGGCGTGCCGATCTTCGCGCGCTACTTCCTCGGCGGCATCCTCGACGTCCGCGGCTACCGCCTGCGCACCGTCGGCCCGCGCCTGCCGCTGAACCAGGCGCTCGACGTCAACTCGCCGCCGATTCCCAACGGCGCGAACATCGGCGGTAACCTCCAGTACTATTCGAACCTCGAGCTCGAGTTCCCGATCATCGACAAGGTCGGCATCCGCGGCGTGGCCTTCACCGACGTCGGCAACGCCTGGAACACCGAGGACCAGTTCTGCAAGACGACGCCGGCGCCGCAGCTGTCGAAGCTCGTCAGCCCCTGCTTCGACGCGAGCAGCCTCGGCCTCCTGCGCTGGTCGTCCGGCTTCGGTATCCGCTGGTTCTCGCCGCTCGGACCGCTTCGCTTCGAGTGGGGCTTCCCGCTCAACAAGCTGAGCTACGAAGAGAGCTCGGTCTTCGAGTTCACGATCGGTAACTTCTTCTAGGCCGGCAGAAAATCGTTCGGCCGCGCCGAGCGTCTCCATGGCGTGGACCTAGGACGATACCGCCTGTCGACCGAGCTCGCCCGTGGGGGCATGGGCATCATCCACCTGGCCTCGCTGCGTGGCCCCGGAGGCTTCTCGAAGCTCTGCGTGGTCAAGGAGCTGAAGCCCGAGCTGGCCGAGGACCCCGCCTACGCGGCGATGTTCCTCGAGGAGGCGCGGCTCGCGGCGCGGCTCCGCCACCGGCACATCGTGCAGACCAACGAGGTCGGCTGCCACGACGGCCGCTACTTCATGGCGCTCGAGCTGCTCGAGGGCGGCTCGCTCCACGACGTGCGGAAGAAGCTCGGACCGGGCGCCTTGCCGCGGAACCTTGCGCTGCGAGTGGTCGCGGCGGTGTGCGACGCGCTCCACCACGCCCACGAGCTCGAGGCCGATGACGGGACGCCGCTCGGAATCGTCCATCGGGACGTGAGCCCGCAGAACGTGTTCCTCACGTTCGACGGGGACGTGAAGCTCATCGACTTCGGCGTCGCGAAGAGCGGCGACCGCGCCGAGCAGGCCCGGACGCGCGTGGGCGTGGTCAAGGGATCGGTCCCGTACATGTCGCCCGACCATGTCGACGGCAGCGCGATCGACCGCCGGGCCGACGTGTTCGCGGCCGGCATCCTGCTCCGCGAGCTGCTCACCGGCGAGCGCCTGTGGGGCGATGCCGACGACCTCACGATGCTGCGCCGGCTCATCGCGCGGGACGTCCCGCCGCTGCCGCCGCAGCGCCTCGCGGCGCTCGGACCGCGGCTCGCGACCATCCTGCGCCGGGCGATGGCGCCGAGGCGCGAGGACCGCTACGCGACCGCCGCCCTCCTCCGCGATGCGCTCCTGGCGCACGCCGCCGAGGCGGATCCGCGTGGCTCGCTGGCCGAGCTCGGCCCGTGGCTGACGCGCTCGCTCGCCACCGAGCGCGCCGCCTTCCGTGAGCTCGTGAAGCGGCAAGAGCGCGGCCTCGCGAACGTCTGGCTGCCGTCGTCCGACCTCCGGACGCGCGTGAGCGGCGTGCCCGCGTCACCTCCGGTGCCCGCGCCGGAAGCGCCGCGTGCCACCGGGGAGCGGCGCGGTCGCGCGGTGCTCGCGTCGGTGATGTTCGCCGGCGGCCTCCTGCTCGCAGGCCTCGGGCTCGCGCATCCGCACGCCGCCGCGACGCTCCTCGGTGAGACCCGTGCGCCCCGCGTCGTCGAGGACGTCGCTCCGAGCACGCTCGTCACCGCCGCGGCCGCGAGCGAAGCCGCCGTGACCGCTGCCGTGGACGAGGACGACGCCCGGGCACGCGCGCTGACCGCCTCGGCGGAGGCGCTCGCCGAAGCCTCGCCGGCAGCGGGCGCGAGCGTGCCGGCGTCGATCGCCAACGCCGCGCTGCCTGCGAATCCCTACGCCGCGACGGAGTGATCCCGTCGCGCACGTTTTGCTCGGGATTTCCCGGCGAAAGCGCGGCTTTCGAGGGGCGTTTCCAGTGGCCGCGCGCGCGCGTTGCGACTAGGTTTCGGCACCGATGTCGAACGTGAATCCGCCCGACTCTCCGGCCCCGGGAGACGCGCTCTCCGGGGCCCCGCCCGCGGCTCCTCCTGGCATTCCTCCCGGGCTTCCGCCGGCGGGTGCTCCGATGGGCAACGGAGCCGGTCAGCGCATCCCGATCTCCATCCAGGACGAGATGCGCACGAGCTACCTCGATTACGCGATGAGCGTCATCGTGGGCCGTGCCATCCCCGACGCGCGCGACGGCCTGAAGCCGGTGCACCGGCGCATCCTCTTCTCCGCCTTCGAGAAGGGGCTCGTCCCGACCGCGGCGTACCGCAAGAGCGCCACCATCGTCGGCGACGTGCTCGGCAACTACCACCCGCACGGTGACTCCAGCGTCTACGACGCGATGGTCCGTCTCGCGCAGGACTTCTCGATGCGCTACCCGCTCATCGACGGCCAGGGCAACTACGGCTCGGTCGACGGTGACCCGGCGGCGGCCTACCGCTACACGGAGGCGCGGCTCTCGAAGATCGCCGTCGAGCTCCTCAGCGACATCGACAAGGACTGCGTCGACTTCGTCCCGAACTTCGACGACTCGAAGGTCGAGCCTTCGGTGCTGCCGGCGCGCATCCCGAACCTGCTCATCAACGGGTCGGGCGGCATCGCGGTCGGCATGGCGACCAACGTCCCGCCGCACAACCTCACCGAGGTCCTCGACGCGACGATCCACCTGATCCGCAACCGCGAGGCGCCGATCGACGATCTGATGCGCTTCGTCAGCGGGCCCGACTTCCCGACGGGCGGCCTCATCTACGGGCGCGGCGGCATCGAGGCGGCGCAGCGAACGGGCCGCGGCAACATCGTCATGCGCGCGCGCATGGAGGTCGAGAAGAGCCCCGGTCGGGGCGAGAAGGAACAGATCGTCGTCACCGAGATCCCCTACCAGCAGAACAAGGCCCGCATCCACGCCCGCATCGGCGAGCTGATGCGCGAGAAGAAGATCGAGGGCATCGCCGAGGTCCGTGACGAGTCCGATCGCGACGGCATGCGCCTCGTCATCGAGCTGAAGAAGGACGTCGTCCCGCAGGTCGTCATCAACCAGCTCTACCGGCTCACCGATCTGCAGACCGGCTTCGGCGTCATCAACCTCGCCATCGTGCACGGCCGTCCCAAGGTCCTCGACCTGAAGGAGACGTTGCAGGTCTTCGTCGAGCACCGGCGTGACGTCGTCACCCGGCGTACCCGCTACGAGCTCCGTCAGGCCGAGGCGCAGCGCGAGATCGTCGAAGGTCTCGGCATGGCCACCACCGAGGTCGACCTCGTCGTGCGCACGATCCGCCAATCGCGGGACAGCGAGACCGCGCGCGCCGCCCTCATGGCGCTGCCGCTGCGTGGGCTCGAGGCGTTCGTCATGCGGGCCGGCCGACCCGAGAGCGAGATCGCCGAGGCGAAGGCGCGCGGCGACTACTTCCTCTCGGAGCGTCAGGCGAAGGCGATCCTCGACATGCGCCTGTCGAAGCTCACGGGCCTCGAGCAGGAGAAGCTCGCTGCCGAGTACGGCGAGCTCTGCGGAGAGATCGCGCGGCTCCGCAACATCCTCGCCAACGAGCACGTGCTCTTCGACCTCATCGTGATGGAGCTCGAGGAGATCAAGGCGAAGTACGGCGACAAGCGGAAGACCGAGATCGTCTCGAACGACGCGGAGATCGCCGACGAGGACCTGATCCAGGAAGAGGACATGGTCGTCACCATCTCCCACGCCGGGTACGTCAAGCGGACGCCCCCGTCGGCCTACCGCGCGCAGAAGCGCGGCGGCAAGGGCAAGATCGGGATGGAGGCGCGCGAAGAGGACTTCATCACGCAGCTCTTCGTGTCGTCGACGCACAGCTACGTCTTCTTCTTCTCGGACCGCGGCAAGGTCTACGTGAAGAAGGTCTACGAGATCCCGATCGCGCCGCGCACCGCCAAGGGCCGCGCCATCGTGAACTTCGTGGGCATGGAAGCCGGCGAGAAGGTCGCCGCCATCGTCGAGGTCCCGAAGATCGAGGAAGGCAAGTACGTCGTCACCATCACGAAGCGCGGTCAGATCAAGAAGACCGAGGTGACCGAGTACGAGAACTTCCGCCAGAAGGGCATCATCGGCGTGAAGATCGAGGGCGACGACCAGCTCCTCATGGCGGCGCTCACCGACGGCTCGCGCGAGTTCCTGATCGCCACCAAGCTCGGTCAGTCGATCCGCTTCCCCGAGGACCAGGTCCGCAGCATGGGCCGCGGCACGGTCGGCGTGAAGGCGATCGACGTGGCCGACGAGGACCAGGTCGTCGGCATGGCCGTCACCGATCCCGAGCGTCCGTTCGTGCTCGCGGTCTGCGAGAAGGGCTACGGCAAGCGGACGAACATCGAGGAGTTCCGCCAGCAGAACCGCGGCGGCAAGGGCATCATCCTCATCGACGCGAGCGACCGGAACGGCCCCGTCGTCGACGTGAAGCTCGTGAAGGACGGTGACGAGATCATGCTCATCACCGACAAGGGGCAGACGCTCCGCACGACCGTCGCCGAGATCCGCGAGACCGGGCGAAACGCGCAAGGCGTTCGCATCATGAGCGTCGACGACGAGGAGCGCGTGGTGGCGGTCGAGCGCATCGCGGAGACCACGACCGAGGTGGCGGCGCTCGCCGAGCTACCGGCGGCCGTCGAGGGCGCCGAGGGCGTCGAGGGTGCGGAGGGCGTCGACGGCCTCGAGCCGGACGCGACGGACGCGGGCGACGGCGCTCCCGAGGGCGGCGGCGGCGAGGGCGGGGAGCTGAACTGAGCGTGCCCCCGACGAAGGCGCCGAAGAAGAAGGCGGCGGCGGGAAAGACCGGGACGAAGAAGCCGTCCCGGCCTTTCGCGAGCAAGGTCGCGGGCGCCGTCCGCACCACGAAGAACGCCGCGGTGCGCGTCCGTCAGGCGGTGCTGCCCAGGGGGAAGATGGCGCCGCCCGTCGAGACGTTCGAGCGGCTCCACGCCCTCCACCCCGACGCGCACTGCGAGCTCGATCACGACGGCCCCTTCCAGCTGATCTGCGCGACGGTGCTCAGCGCGCAGACCACGGACGTGAACGTCAACAAGGCCACGCCGAAGCTGTTCGCGCGCTGGCCGGATGCCCAGGCGCTCGCCGCGGCCGAGCCGATCGACGTCGAGCCCTTCGTCGCGACCCTCGGGTTCTTCCGGCAGAAGGCGAAGAGCCTCGTCGGCCTCGCGCGCGCGCTCGTCGAGCGACACGGTGGCGAGGTCCCGCGGACGATGGCGGAGCTCGTGCAGCTTCCCGGCGTCGGCCGCAAGACCGCGAACGTCGTGCTCGGCGTCACGTGGAACACGCCCGACGGCGTCGTCGTCGACACGCACGTCCAGCGGCTCGCGCAGCGCCTCAAGTGGACGAAGAACGTCGACCCCGTGAAGATCGAGCAGGATCTCTGCAAGCTGCTTCCGCGCGATCGCTGGGACATGACGAGCCACGTGCTCATCTTCCACGGCCGGCGCGTGTGCTCCGCGAAGAAGCCCCAGTGCGAGGCGTGCGGGATCAACGACAGCTGCCCGAGCGCGTTCCGGGCCGAGCTCGTCGGCCGCAAGCCGCCGCGTCCCGGCCGCGCGGTCTAGCGCCCGCGGAACGCCTTCAGCAGGTCGGCGGTCGCGGTGTACGGGTCGGTCGTCTTCGCGGCGACCGACGCGACGGCGGCGTCGATGGCGGGCGCGAGATCGTGCGTCGCCGCCTCGATGAGGGTCTCGCGCAGCGTCTCGCGGAGCTCCTCGGCGAGGCGGCTGAGGCGCCGGGCGCGGCCCGCGTCGGTGTCCTGCACCCACGTGCGGTGACGGTCGAGGGCGGCGACGAGCTCGCCGATGCCCTCGTTCTTCGTGGCGATCACCTTCCTGATGGGCGGCGTCCACGGCTCCGAGCCCGCCGCGTCACCGCGCGAGGCGAGCCGCGTCTCGCGGCCGAGCGCCAGCATCAGCTCGAGGTCGCGCACCGTGGCGTCGGCGCCGTCGCGATCGGCCTTGTTGACGGCGAACACGTCCGCCGTCTCGAGGATGCCGGCCTTGCTGGCCTGGATGTCGTCGCCGAGCCCCGGCGCCATGACGACCAGCGTGGAATGGGCGGTGCGTGTGATCTCGAGCTCGTCCTGGCCGACCCCGACCGTCTCGACGATGACGATGTCGCTGCCGTACGCGTCGAGCACGCGGACCATGTCACGCGCCGAGCGCGAGAGGCCGCCGAGGTGCCCGCGCGTCGCCACCGACCGGATGAACACGCCGGCGTCGAGCGCGTGGCGCGTCATGCGGATGCGGTCGCCGAGGATGGCGCCGCCCGAGTACGGGCTCGAGGGGTCCACGCAGATGACGCCGACCGTCCGGCCCTCCTTGCGGTAGGCCTCGACGAGGCGGTCGGTGAGCGTGCTCTTGCCGGCCCCGGGGTTGCCGGTGATCCCGATGACGAAGGCGCGGCCGGTGTGCGGGAAGAGCTGCTTGAGCAGCTCCTGGTGCCCCGCGACGCGGTCGTCGACGAGGCGGAGGGCACGGGCCGCCGCGCGCAGCTCGCCGGCGATGACCCGCTCGTGAAGGTCCGACATGACGGCCAGGACTCTACTCCGTCGGCGCACCGAGCTCGCGCCCGATCGCCAGCCGGGCCTCGCCGGGACGTTCAGCGATGCTGGTCGCGTCCGAGTGCCCAGCTCGCGGCTTCTCGGACGAACGGCTCGTCGTGGTGCTCGCGGGCGACGCGGAGGGCCGCCTCGTCGTCGGGGGCGTGGCCGGCGGCGGCGGCTCGGTTCCCGAGGACCAGGGCGGCGTTGCGGGCGAGGCCCTTGCGCGTCGCGCGGCCGACCGGGCTGCCGGTGCGGAGCGCTGCGAAGCCATCGTCGTCGAGGGCGAGGAGATCCCGCACCTCCACCGTCGACCACCGCGGGTCCGCCGCGAAGCGCTCGTCGACCGCGCCTTCCCGCGTCGGCCGGCCACGGATCCCGGCGTTGAAGGGGCACGCGGTCTGGCAGTCGTCGCAGCCGAACAGGTGCTCGCCGACACCGCCGCGGAGCTCCTCGGGCACGCCGGCGCGATTCTCGATGGTCAGGAACGCGACGCAGCGGCGCGGGTCGAGGACCCATGGCGCGGCAAACGCGCTCGTCGGACACGCATCGAGGCAGCGCGTGCACGAGCCGCAACGCTCCGGCACCGGCGCGCCCGGCTCGAGCGGAAGGGTGGTGACGACTTCGCCGAGAAGCACCAGCGACCCGACGCCCGGCACGATGAGGAGCCCGTTCTTGCCGACGAAGCCGAGGCCTGATCGCGCCGCCCAGGCCCGCTCGAGCACGGGCTCCTGGTCGCACAGCGGACGCGCCGCGACCGGCGCCTCGTCGGTGCCGAAGCGCCGCACGAACTTGCAGAGTGCACGCAGCTTCTTGCGCACTCCGTTGTGGTAGTCCCGGCCACGTGCGTAGCGGGCAATCGCGCGCGCCACGGGAGCTTCGGCGTTCTCCTCCTCGGCACTCCGGCCGTAGCGCCGCGCCAGGCAGATCACCGAGCGAGCTCCGGGGAGGATGGCGTCGCCATCGAGCCTGCGCCGCGTCTCGGGCGCGCGGGCCAGCCAGTCCATCGAGGCGTGCATTCCGCTGGCGAGGAAGGCCTCGTAGCGCGCGAAGTCCGCCTCGAGCGGCAGGTCGGCGCGCGCGATCGCCACGGCATCGAAGCCGAGCCGCCGCGCCTCCTCTGCGATCTGGACCTCCGCTTGCACCGCGAGGAACCATGCCCCAGGGCGGGCCCCGCGGCGAGCGCAGCGACGCGACGTGGTGAGCTGGGCTATGACACGAGGACGATGTCGGTCACCGACGACACGCTCTTCGACGGGGCGGTCAAGATCGCGCAGCCGGCGCGCGGGGTCGGCGCCTACCGCGTCAACGCCGATGCCCTGCTGCTCGCGGCGTTCGCGGCGCACCACGGCCGCAAGGTGCGCCGCGCGTGCGATCTCGGCGCGGGCGTGGGCGCCGTGGGACTCTCGCTCGTGCACCTCGGCGTCGCCGAGCACGTCACCATGATCGAGGTCGACGAGCGGCTCGCCGCGCTCGCGCGCAGGAACGCCGAGGCGAACGGGTGGTCGTCGCGCATCGAGGTCGTCGAGGCGGACGTCTCCGACGACGCCGCGGTGGTCGCGGGCAGCGCCGACCTCGTCGTGTGCAATCCGCCGTACGTCCCGCCGGGCCGGGGCCGCGCTCCCCTGCCCGCGCGCGCCCGCGCCCGCACCGGGCCGCTCGACGTCTTCGTCGACGCCGCACGCCGCGCCGCGGGACGCCGCGCCCGCGTGTGCTTCGTGTATCCGGCGATCGAGCTGACGACGCTCCTCGCCACCTTGCGCGTGAGCGGCCTCGAGCCGAAGCGCCTCCGCGCCGTGCACGGCGCCTCGGAGCACGCGCGGATCGTCCTCGTCGAGGCGGTGTGCGGCAAGGCCGGCGGCCTCGTCGTCGAGCGGCCGCTCCTCGAGCTCTTGCGCTGACCGCGCGCGTTCAGCGCGGCGAGCGCAGACGGTCGAGCGAGATCGCGCACGCCGCGCGCACGCTGAGATGGTTCCACGGGCCGACCCCGCGGATCGGCGGGAGCACCGCGTCGGCCCGGCCGGTGATCTCGGGCGCGAGCCCCCAGCCGGTCCCGAACACGAGGAGGACGGCGCGATCGGTCTCGCTGCCGGACTCGAGGCTGGCGCGTGCATCCTCGAACGTCACCGTGCGCCCGGGCAGCTCGCGCGCCGCCGTGACCCACACCTCGGCGCCGCCGAGCGCCGCCTCGGCGTCCTCGAGCGTCGCCACGGTGCGCACCACGGAGAGCGCGTCCTTGCGGTCGGGGATCCGCTTCGCGCTCGAGCCCTCGGTCCAGTGAGCGACGATCTTCGTCGCGAGCTCGCGCTGGATCTCCACCGGGTGGACCACGAAGAAATCCGTGCAGCCATACGTCCGCGCGCTGCGCGAGAGGTCGTGCACGTCCATGTTGGTGAGGGCGGTCGTGACGACCTTGCCCTCCTTGTCGAGGACCGGGCGGTGCACGAGGGCGATGGCGAGACGGCGGCTCATGGCTTTCTCCGGGCGGCGAGATCAGGACGCCGCGCCGCCGTGCGGGCGACCGACTGCTCGGCGCGCCACTTCGCGATGACGGCGTGGTTGCCGGACGCGAGCACCTCGGGGACGGGCTGCCCCCGGAAGTCCGCGGGCCGCGTGTACTGCGGGTACTCGAGCAGCCCGGCCTCGCCGTGCGACTCGTCGCGGACGGACTCCTCGTTGCCGAGCACGCCGGGCACGAGGCGGATCGCGGCCTCGATGACGGCCATGGCCGCGACCTCACCGCCGGTCATCACGAAGTCCCCGAGCGACACCTCGTCGTCGACGAAGCTCCGGATGCGCTCGTCGAAGCCCTCGTACCGGCCGCAGATCAGCATGAGCGCGGGCTCGCTGCTGTACGCGGTGGCGAGCGCCTGGACGAAGGGCTTTCCCTGCGGGGTCATCAGCACGCGGCGCGCGCGCGGCTTCCCCTCGGCGGCGGCGTCCGCGTCGAGCGACTCCATGCACGCGACGAGGACGTCGACGCGCATCACCATGCCGCTCCCGCCGCCGTACGGCGTGTCATCCACGCTCTTGTGGCGGCCGAGCCCGAAGTCGCGCGGCGAGCGAAGACGCGTCTCGAGCTGGCCGCCGGCGATGGCCTTGCCGACGAAGCTCGTACGGAGGAAGTTCTCGAACAGCTCGGGGAAAAGCGTGACGACGTCGATGCGCACGCTCAGGCCTCGTCGCCCGCGTCGCCCTCGTCGCTCTCGTCCGTCGCGTCGCTCTCGTCCGTCGCGTCGGTGGCCGCGTCCTTCTTCGGCTTCGGCGCGCGGCGCGGGACGCGCTCGATGTCGTCCAGCGTGACGAGCTCGACGACCTTCCCGGGCACATCGACCTTGCCGATGTACATGTCCGTGAGCGGCACCTCCCAGTCGCCGAGGCCGTCGTCGGCGCGGACGAGGAGGACCTCGATGCTCGGATACGTGATGAGCTCGCCGATCTCGCCGACCCGCGCGCCGTTCAGCCGGGCCTCGGCGCCGACGATGTCGATCGCGTAGAACTCGCCCTCTTCGACGGCCTCGAAGTCACGCCGGCGAACGCAGATGTGCGCGCCGCGGAGCTCCTCGGCGCGATCGCGGTCATCGACCGAAAAGAGCTTCATGAGGATCGCGTCGTCGGCGCGACGCGCGCGCTCGACGGAGACCTCGTGCTCCTCGCCGTCGGTGAGGCGCACGAGCACCTCGTCCTGGTCGAGGAGCGCGTCGCTCTCCTTGTTGAAGAGACGGAGCCGCAGCTCGCCCTTCACCCCGTGCGGACGGGCGATCTCGGCGAGGGGCACCCAGGCATCCGGGTCCATTCGATCGCTCCTCGGGTCCGGGGGATTCGCGTCAGTCGACGATGTCGAGGTGAGCCCGCTTGCCGAGCTTCGTCGACAGGGCGGCGAGGATGGTGCGCATCGACTGGGCGGTGCGACCTTCCTTGCCGATCACCTTGCCCACGTCCTCCTTCGCCACGCGCAGCTCGATCAAAGTGTTGTGCTCGCTTGCGATCTCCGTCACCACCACCTGCTCGGGGCGGTCGACGAGCTCGACGGCGATGGCCTTGATGAGCTCCTTCATCATCGGTCTTACTTGGCCGGGGCCGCGGCGACGGCGGGGGCGTTCTTCAGGTATTCCTTCATCAGCCGCGTGAGCGTCGCCGACGTCTGCGCGCCGGTGCCGGTCCAGTAGCTGAGGCGGGCCTGGTCGATCTTCAGCGACGCGTCCTTGATCTCCTTGGCGGGATCGAACGTGCCGATGTTCTCGAGGAACTTGCCGCCACGCGGGCTGCGCGAGTCGGTGACGACGACGCGGTAGAAGGGCCTTTTCTTGGTGCCCTGGCGGGCGAGGCGGATAGCAACGGCCATGATGAGAACCTTTTCGGGCGGAGAGCCAGAGAGAGAGGCAGAGACGGTACGGCCGGCGCTGCGAGAGGCCGCGACAGGCCTCACGAAACGCCGATGAGAAGGGCGCGGACCGTACGAGCGCGCGGCGCTCGTGTCAAGCCGGGAAGCGGCTCCGGGGCCTGATCAACCGTTCACGCTCATCACGCGGGTCAGCCGGGAGAGGACGCCGAGGTTTCCGAGCATCCCCAGGACCTGGAGCTCCCCGGAGCGCGTCGCGCTCACCATCTGCTTCAGCACGTCGAACGCCGCCCGGTCGGTCGGAATGGGCAGGGCGAGCGGACGGGTGAGAGGGATGTTCGACATGGCCATGATCGCGTCGGCCGAGCCCCGCACCGCGACGTCGGGAACGCCCTTGATGCCGTCGTGGAGGACGAGGTCGCCGTCACGGAACTCGAGGGTCAGCGCGACCTCCGCGTCGTCGGCGACGAGGGCGACGCTGACGCCCTTGCCGCGCGCGAGCCAGGCAAAATCCCTCTTCTTGTGCGGCTTGCTCTCGAGGTTCTGGCGCACGAGGTCGGCGAGCATGCTCGCGAACGCGTTGTCCTCGGCGCCGGGCGCGAGCGCGATCGAGCCGCTCATCACTCGCCCTCCGGTCCGCTCGCGACGAGCGACGTGATGCCGATCGCCTCGAGCTGCGGCTGGAGCTGCGCGCGCGGCCCGACGATGACGACCACCGCATCCTTCGGGTCGAGGTACTTCGCCGCGAGACGCCGGAGATCCTCCTTGGTGGCGGCGCCGGTCGCAAGGCTCGCGCGCGCCTCGTGGTCGGCGGGGAGGCCGACCCCGGCGTTCCGGGCGAGGCGCCGCGCGGTGCCGGCGCTCCCCTCGAAGGCCTCGACGAGGTCGGCGCGCGCGATGAGGCGTGTCTTCTCGATCTCCTCGTCGGAGAGGCCTTCCTTCGTCAGCGCGTCGATGTCCGCGAGCATCGCCCGGAGGGCCTCGCCGGTGTGCTCGGTGTGCACCGCGGCCTGCGCCGCGAAGAGGCCCTGGGCCTTCGCGAACGAGAAGCGGGAGTGCGCCCCGTAGCTCCAGCCGTGCTCCTCGCGGAGGTCCTGGTTCAGGCGCGAGGTGAAGCTGCCGCCGAGGGCAGTGTTCACGCGCGTCACCGGCGCCGCGTCGGCGTCGCTCGCCGCAAGCCCGGGGCGCACGACGGCGATGACGGACTGCGGAGCATCGGCGCGATCGACGATGACGACGCGCCGCGCCGGGGTCGGCGCCTTCTTGCCGGCCTGAGCCACGGGGGGCGGCGCTCCGGCGGGCGCCTTCCAGGCCCCCAGCACCTTGTCGAGCATCGGCTCGAGCTCCGCCTTCGTCACGTCCCCGACCACCACGAGGGTGGCGCGATAGGGCCGCCACGCCTGCGCGTAGAAGGCCTTCACGTCCTCGAGCGACACCTTCGCCGCCGACCTCGTCGTTCCGTTGGTCGGGTGACCGTAGGGGCTGTCGCCGAACACCTGCCGCTGCGCGACGACGCTCGCGACCGCGTCGGGCTCGCTCGCCCGCGCCTTCAGATCGTTGAGCCAGAGATCGTGGACGCGCTTCCACTCCACGGGCGAGAGCGTGGGACGCACCACGACGTCCCCGAAGAGCGCCGCGGCCGGCGCGAGGTTCTTCTTCAGCACGGTCAGCGAGGCGAACGCGTAGTCGGTGACGGCGCCCGTCTGCAGGGCGGCGCCCAGCTTGTCGAGATCGCGGGACAGGTCGAGCGCCCCGCGGCCCCCGGCGCCCTCGTCCAGCATGTTGGCGGTCATGAGGGCGAGGCCGCCCTTCCCTTCCGGGTCGCTCGCCGAGCCGGCGGGGACGACGAGGTCCATCGCCACGATGGGGAGCGCGTGACGCTCCACGAGCCACACGGTGAGACCGCCGGCCCGCTGGTACACCACGGGGACGGGCGGCGCGTAGGGGGCGACCGGCGGCACGGGCGGGCGCGGCCCGAGCGGGTCGACGGCGACCTCGTCGGACGCCGGCGGCGGCGGCGCGACCGTGGCCACGGGCTTCGGCGCGGGACGGCGCGGCGGCGGCGCGCCATCGCCGTACCAGAGGGAGCAAGCGGCGGTGGACGCCGCGAGCAGCGCGAGAGACGCGTTCCGGAGGAGCCTCACTTCTTGTCACCCTTCTTCTTCGGGACGACGCGCAGCTGCACGCGCGCGTTCGGGACGAGGATCTTCTCGGCCACCGTGCGGATCTGGTCCTTGGTGGCGCGGCGGTAGCGCTCGAGATCCTTGTCGGCGTAGCCGGGATCCTTCACCTCCGCCTGGTACATGTTGAGGAGCGACGCGCGCTCGCGCACGCTCTCGAGGCGGACCACGAAGGCGGTCTCCACCTGGTTCTTCACGCGTTCGAGCTCCTCGTCGGCAAGCGCGGTCTTGCGGACCTTGTCGACCTCCACGTCGATCGCCTTCTCGAGCGCGTCGAGCGAGACGCCGGGACGCGCGATCACGCCGACCTCGAAGCGCGAGCCGAGCGTGCCCGAGGACTGGGCGACCTCGACCGACTGGGCGAGCTTCTGCTCGTAGACGAGCGCCTTGTAGAGCCGGCTCGACTTGCCGCTGCCGAGGGCGGTCGCGAGGAGATCGAGCTCCGCGTCGCCGGGGCCGAAGTGCTTCGGGCTCTGCCACGCGAAGATCACCTTGGGCAGCTCGACCTCGTCCTCGAGCGTCTCCTTCACGACGCTCGTGAGGGTCGTCTTCTGGTCGCTGAACCCGGGCGCGCCCGGATCCTGGTGAGCGCCGGCGGACGGGATCGTGCCGAACCAGCGCGTGATGGTCTCCTTCGCCTTCCGCGCATCGAAGTCCCCGGCGACGACGATCGAGGCGTTCGCCGGATCGTAGTTCTTCGCGAAGAAGTCCTTCACGTCGGCGACCGCGGCCGCCTCGAGGTCGGCGTGCGAACCGATCACCGGGTGATGGTAGGGGTGGCTCTCCGGGTAGAGGAGCTCGGGCAACCGCAGCTCGACCTTGCCGTAGGGGGTGTTCTCGCTGGTCTGCCGTCGTTCGTTGCGGACGACCTCGCGCTGCGCGTCGAGCTTCTCGAGCGTCATCGTCGGGCCGAGATCGCGGAGGCGATCGGCCTCGAGATAGAGGAGGAGGTCGAGCGCGCTCGGCGGCGCGACGTCGTAGTAATCGGTGCGATCCTCGCTCGTCCACGCGTTGTTCCAGCCGCCGGCGGCTTCCATCCAGCTGTCGAACGCCTTCGTCGGCACGCGGCGCGTGCCCATGAACATGAGGTGCTCGAAGAGGTGCGCGAAGCCGCTTCGCTTCGCCACCTCGAAGCGCGAGCCGACGTTGTAGGAGACGTTGACGACGACCTGCGGCACCGCGTGGTCCTCGTGGAGGATCACCACCATGCCGTTCGGCAGCTCGGAGCGCTGGAAGGGAATGGCCACGTCGGCGGAGGCAGCGCGCGGGATCGCGAGCGCGCCGAGCACGGCGGCAACGCTGGCGAAGGTCGCCCAGGGTCTCTTCATGTCCGGCTGTTTATCACCCTTTGCCCGTAAGGCGCAGCGACGCCGGGCCGTTGGGCCGTCGTGACGTGCAGCTCTCCCCTCGCCTGGCCATCCGCCTCGCCGCTCGCCGCGCGGGAAATGCTGCGCCGCGGGCCGGCGCCCCGCCGTATGCTGCGAGCCGTGGCGGAGACGGCGGACGACGCTGTGAAGCAGGGAGCCGACGAGCCGCGGGCGCGCCAGCCCGGGCGCGCGCTCTCCCCCGAGCAGCTCGAGCGCCGCGCCGAGACCGACCGCATCGATCACGCGCTCGTGCAGCGTGCCCAGGCGGGCGACCGGGCGGCGCTCGGCGAGCTCCTCCACAAGTACGGGCCGGGCCTCTACCGCAGCGTCCTCCTCCCGCGGCTCGGGAGCGAGACCAACGCGAAGGAGGCGCTCGCCGAGACCTACGCGAAGGTCGTCGCCAACATCGCGAAGTTCACCTGGCAGAACGTCGGCTTCTATCCGTGGCTGCGCACGGTGGCGCTCCGCGTGGCGCTCGACCAGCTCCGGGCGAAGAAGCGCCTCGTGCTCTTCGCCGAGGATGATCTCGCGCGCGAGATCGACCAGGCGCAGACGACCACGCCCGTCGATCAACGGATCAGCGACCACCGGGACCGCGAGGCGGCGCGCTCCAAGGTCGAGGCGGCCCTCGATCGCATCCACCCGCGCTACGCGACGGCGATCCGGCTGCGGGTGCTCGAGGAGCGGACCCGCGAGGACGTGGCCGCCGAGCTCGCGGTCACGCCGGCGACGTTCGACGTGCTCCTTCATCGCGCCATCGCCTCGCTGAAGAAGGCGCTCGAGAAGACCCGCGAGCCGGAAGACGCTAAGAGGAACGGCGATGGTCGAGCGTGACGACGACCCGGGGGCGCCCGGGGCCCGCGACGAGGACCCCGATGCTCCGGCCTCGGCCGAGGAGGCGCTCGCGTCCGGACGTCTGCGCGACGCGCTCGCCGGACGTATCGACGAAGGAGAGCTCGATCCGGCGACCGCCGCGGACGTGGCGTTCGCGCTGGCGCTGCAGGCCGCCTGGGATCCGGGAACGCTGTCCGTCGACGAGAGCCAGGCGCTCGTGGACGCCCTGCCGTCCGCCGAGGAGCAGCGGCTCGCGGCCGTTCTGCGCGACGCCCTCGAGGCGCCGGCCCCGCGCGCGCCGGCTGGAGACCAGTCGATCGATCTCGCGCTCTCCCTCCGCGCCGCGTACGCGCCGGCTGGCCTCGGCGACGCCGAGCACCGCCAGATCGTACGCGCCGCCCTCGCCGCGCTCCCGGCGCGCCGGAACAACGTGGTGCGCGTTGCCTTCGGCGCCCTCGCCCTCGCCGCTGGCGTGTTCTTCGTGGTGACGCAGGCGCCGATCCGGGGCGACCGCGAGGCGCCGCTCGCCCTCGCGCGGACGCGCACCACCCAGCCGCTCTTCAACGAGCCCTTCAAGCCCGGCGAGACGAGCGCGCGCATCGACCGCATCGCGTCGGCACGGGCGTCGGACTTCCGCGACAACCGGTTCGCGACCTGGGGGGTACGATGATCGCGGGCCGGCGCACGCGCGCTGCCGTCGTCGGGCTCCTCGCCGTGCTCGGCGCGGCGCTCGCCGTCGCGTCGACCGCGCCGGGTTGCTCACGCGACGGCGGCGGCGGCCATGCGGCGGAGGGCTCGCCGCCCGTCGATACCGAGACGATGGCCTTTCTCTCGGAGGCGCGCGCGCTCCACCACCGGGCGAACCTCGCCGAGGACGAGGGCGACCTGCCCGGCGCGGCAGCGGCAATGGACCGCCTGGTCGGCGCACGCCGTCCGCACCCCGCCACGCGGACGCCCGAGGTCGAGGAGGTGCTCGCGGACGCCTACGCGCGCCTCGCGGAGCTGCGCCTCAAGAAGGGCGAGCTCGACGTGGCAGGCGCCGCCGTCGCGAGCGGCCTCGAGCACGCGGCCGAGGCGACGTACTTCCGCGGCCACCTCGTCGAGGTGCAGGGCCTCGTCGAGGAGGCGCGCGCCGCGCAGCTCGCCGACGCCGGGCGGGTCACCGACGCGAAGAGGGCCCGCGACCATGCTATCGAGCTGCTCGAGGAAGTCGTGAAGATCCAGGACCAGGTCATCCAGCGCTCGCTCGCCCAGGACGGAGGCTCGCGCCAGGACGCCGCCGCGGAGGCCGGACGATGAGCCGGCTCCGCGCGTTGATCGTCGGCCTGGCCGTCGCGCTGGCGCTGCCCGCCTGCGCGGCGGCCCCGAAGAGCGCGCCGTCGGCCGCTCC
>JAQBQL010000234.1 GCA_028287035.1 Labilithrix sp.
TGCTCTTCCGATCTCGCCGCCGCCGGAGCGCCGCCTCCGCACGCGGCGAGCAGGATCGCGCCCGTGAGCCCGGCCAGCGCCGAGCCCGCCGCGACGAGGACCGACGCCGCGCGGGCGCCCTGGAACACCGTGGAATTCGCCGCCTTCATGCGAGGCGCACGCTACCACGCCCGCCCCGGCGCGGAGTCGGTGGAGGGCCCGATCAGGAGACGCGGAGCAAGCGCCCGATGTGCCGGCGCTCCCACTCCATCGCGCGCTCGTAGTTGCGGAACTGGCGCTCGCGCTCGAGGAGCTCCGGCGGATGCAGCACCCGGCGCGCCGCCGGCACCCCGGCGCTCGCCAGCGACAGGTTCGCCGAGGTCTGGCGGACCGTCCCGCGCGCGGCCGGGATCATGTGGTGGAGCATCTCGTGGTACACGACGAACGCCACGAAGTACCGGGGCACCCAGCTCCGGTCGAGCGCGGGGTGGATGCGGATGAGGCGCTCGAGGCTCGAGTAGCTCCCGAGCTTGATCGCCTTCCGCGGACCCTGCGCCCGGCGCGGCTGCTTCTTCCCCCACGTGATGAGGGCGTGGCAGGCGCCGCCGAAGTAGCGTTGGTTCACGTCGTTGAAGATCGCGAGCAGATCGTGGTTCGTGCCCTTCGCGAAGAGCGGGATGGCCCGCGGCCGGCGACGGGCGAGCCGCGAGCCGTTCGCCTCGATGTACGCGCCGACGATCTCGCTGGCGCGCCGCTCGCCCTTCGTGACGTACCGGACCAGGGCCGCCGTGACACGGGGCGGCGCGTCGAGGAACATGTGGTGGATGCGCGCGTGGAGCACGCCGCGCTGCATCGTGTGCGAGATGATCGAGTGCCGGTTGTCGGTGATCGACAGGAGCACGACCCGCCCCGGGCTCATCGCACGGAGCTTCCGCTCGAGGGCCTGCCTGGCGCCCTCGTGGATGAAGAGCGCCGGGTTCGCGGTCGGGAACACCAGCTGCAGCTGAGCATTCAGCCGGTCGGGGATGCGGATGGCCGCGCACCCGCCGCCCGGGAAGACGGACGGGAACCCCAGCTTGAGCGGCTGCGGCCGCGTGAGGGCCGCACCGCGCGCCACGCGCGGCGTCCCCCAAGCTCCGAAGACCAACCCGTTTCGCGCGCTCATCGTGAGTCCTTCTTGGGGGTAAGGGAGCCCCTATTCCTTGTCAAGGAATGGCCTTTTATCGAGTGCTTTCGCCAACTTGCGGACGTAGGGGCGCGCCCCCAATCCAATGTAGGTGGGTGTCCTCACCGCGAAAGCAGTGACCCTACGTCGAAGCGCTTGACCGGGCGGTCAGCCGCGGTGCCAGCTGAGCGTCTTCGGGTCGAGCGCGAACCGGAACTTGGAGCGGAACTCGAGACCGGCGACGTTGCGATCGGGCGAGAGCTTCAGCCCGACGACCATCGCCTTCTGCATCCCGCCGAGGGGCACGTTGCCCGTGAGCGCCATGACGAGGGACGACAGGTCGGGCTCGTGCCCGACGATCATCACGCGCTTCCGTCCCGCGCGTACGAGCTCCGCGAGCAGGGGGAGCTTGTCGGTGCCCATGCCGAGCTCACGGCGGATCTCGACCCCGCCGGTCGCCCCGGCGAGCTGCGCCTTCTCGTCCTCGCGGGCCCGGCGGGAGAGCTGGGTCACCTCGGCGACGATCTCCGCCGTCTCGAGCGCGCGTGCGAGCGGGCTCGAGACGATGGTGAAGGGATGCTCGCTCGCCTCGACGAGCGCCTGCGCGACGAGGCGCACGCGCTCACGCCCGGGGACCGTCAGCACTCGATCGGCATCGCGGCCGGTCGACGCTGCGTCCTCGGCGGGACCGTGGCGCATCACGTACAGCTTCATCGCGCCCGCATCCTACGCGATTTCTCGCGTTCTCTGCGTCGGATCGGTCAGTTCGCCGGCTTGGCGGCGCCGTTCTTGGCCGGCGGCGCGGCGGCCGCAGCTCCGGGCTTGGCGGCTTCGGCGCCGGCGCCGAGACGCACGACGGGCTTCCCGTCCGGGGCGACCTCGCCCTTGCCCTTGGCGGCCAGGGCGGCCACGTCCTCGGCGCTCGGCGCGACGCCGTTCCGGCGGATGCCGTGCTTCGAGAGGATCTGGGCCTCGAGGCGTTCCATCAGCTCGGGGTGGCTGTCGAGGTACGCCTTCGCGTTCTCGCGGCCCTGGCCGATGCGCTCGGGACCACACGAGAACCAGGCGCCGCTCTTCTCGACGAGGCCGAGCTCGGTCGCGAGATCGAGGATGTCGCCGGACCTGCTGATGCCCTGGCCGTAGAGGATGTCGAACTCGACCTCGCGGAACGGCGGCGCCATCTTGTTCTTCACGACCTTGACGCGCGTGCGGTTGCCGATCGAGACGGGGTCCTTCTTGTCGCTCGACGCCGCCTCCTTGATCTGGCCGATGCGGCGGATGTCGAGCCGCTGCGACGCGTAGAACTTGAGGGCGTTGCCGCCGGTCGTCGTCTCGGGGGAGCCGAACATGACGCCGATCTTCATCCGGATCTGGTTGATGAAGACGAGCAGGCAGTTCGAGCGGGCGACGGTGCCGGTGAGCTTGCGGAGCGCCTGGCTCATGAGGCGCGCCTGGAGGCCGACGTGGCTGTCGCCCATGTCGCCCTCGATCTCGGCCTTCGGCACGAGCGCCGCGACGGAGTCGACGACGATGATGTCGACCGCGTTCGAGCGGACCAGCATGTCCGCGATCTCGAGCGCCTGCTCGCCGTAGTCGGGCTGGCTGACGAGCAGCTCGTCCGTCTTCACGCCGAGCTTCCGCGCGTAGGCGGGGTCGAGCGCGTGCTCCGCGTCGATGAACGCCGCGACGCCGCCCTGCTTCTGCACCTGCGCGATCGCGTGGAGCGTCAGCGTGGTCTTGCCGCTCGACTCGGGCCCGTAGATCTCGATGATCCGCCCCTTCGGGTAGCCGCCGATGCCGAGCGCGATGTCGAGGCCGATGGAGCCGGTGGGGACGACCTGCACGTCGTCCGCGAGCGAAGCGCCTTCCTTGAGGCGCATGATCGCGCCCTTGCCGTATTCCTTCTCGATGCTCGCCAGGGCGAGCTCGATCGCCTTCTGCCGGCTCTTGTCATCGCGGTTCTTCTCGTCGACGGACATGGGGGTGCTCCTAGGCTCACGCGGCTACTGGCGCGACGTACAGGAAGGTATACTGGTTTTATGTTCAGGTAGCAAGCCTCAGTAGGCGGCCGGCCCCTTGTCGACCAGGGCCAGGTAGCTCCGGTCGTAGGTCACGAGATCGATGGGGGCCCCGCCCGTTGAGTCGAGGATCTCCATCGAGCGGGTATCGATGACGATGTCCCACGGCATCGTCTGCGCGGGAACGCCGATGGTGGCGAGGCGGCGGGCGTGCACGTCGATCGCGGTCGTGAAGTTCGAGCCGTGCCGCTGCATCCACCCGTCGACGTCCCCCAGGCTCGGCCCGGTGGCGCTGCTGGCGGGTCCGGCAACGAGGACCTCGAGGTAGACCATCCCCTCGGCCCCGAGCGGCTCCTTCACCTTCACGGTGGCCTCCGCGTAGCTCGCGCAGATGGTGCACCACACCGCGGCCACCTCGAGATGCAGGGCGCGGTGGTGGAGCCGCGCCGGGTCGTAGTAGTCGGCGAGCGAGATCGTCCGGAGGCCCGCGGCACGGTCGCCCTCGACATAGGCCTGGAAGGTGAAGTTCGGGATCCGGTCGCCGCGCACGAAGCTCGAGGCGGAGCCCTTACGCGCGCTGCCGCCGAGATGATCGGTCGGGTACGGCACCCCCTCGGGGTTCGCGTCGTGGCCGGGCACGTCCGGGTCGTCGAACGTGTCGTCGCCGGCGGCCGAGGAGCAGCTCGCCACGGCGGTCGCCAGGAGCCCGAGCATGACCCGCGCGAGCAGCACGAACGGCGGCGACTTCGAGGCGGTCGACATGGAGCCGCTCATTTTGGCACCGGGAACGCCCCTCCGCCTGCTCTAATGTCGGCCCGAGGGCATGGCCGAGATGCACGCGCGCACGTTTCTTTGTCGCGAGACCCTGTGGCAGCAGCTCGAGGAGATCGCCCGCGAGCAGGGCGCTTCGATGGATGACGTCATCGCCGACGCGATGCGAGCGTACGCCCGCCAGCGTCAGTACGGCGGCGCGGGCATCGACGAGGGCTACGAGCGCGGCGCCGCGCCGCCCGGGGGCCTCCCGAACGCCCACGATTACGACCGGGAGAACGCGCCCGACCTCGCCCGCACCAACGCGGTCCGCCCCGTCTCGCGCCGGCCGCCGTCGATGAGCGGCGGCGGGCCCCCGCCTTCCCGCGGCATGCCGCTCCCGCCGCCGCCCACGAGCCGTGCGCCCGGCCGTCCGATGACGTCACCCATGCCCGCTGCGCCTCCGCCGCGCCACCGACCGGCGATGCCGAGCGGAGGCGCGCCCCTCGCGCCCCCGTCGCGTGGCATGGCGAGCATGGGGGGCGCGCCGTCGCTTCCTTCGTCGATGCCGCCCCCTCCCGCGCGTGGTCCGGCGCGCGGCTTCCCGGCGCCCGCCGATTCCCACGGCGCCCCGCGTGGACGCGGCGCTCCGCGGCTGACCCTCAGCTACGAGGGCAACCACCTCGAGGTCGCGAAGGAGCGCTTCATCCTGGGGCGCTCCAAGACGCAGGCGGATCTCGTGCTCGAGGACCCCAACGTCTCGCGCCAGCACGCCGCCATCGAGCGCGTCGGTAACGAGTGGGTGCTCGTGGACCTCGGCTCGACGAACGGCTGCTACGTCGACGGTGCGCGCGTCTCGCGCCGTCCCCTCGAGGACGGCGACATCATCGAGATCACGACGCACCAGGTGCGCTGCACCCTCGGCTGACGGCGCCTCTCGCTCAGAGGCAGATCGCGTACGGCTGCTTGTAGTTCTGGTAGCGGACGCGGTACCCGCCGCCGGAGGACGGGCGCAGCTCGGCGCCGTTGACCGTGAAGTACAGCTCGACGACCGCCTCGACGTAGGTGCCGGTCGGGTCGACGGTGAGCGTGACCGCCGGACAGTCGCTCTTCTTCGTGACGGTGCCGAGGCCCAGGATCGGATCGAGGCCGCGGAGGTCGACGCCATATCGAGCGTTGTTGCCCTGGCGGCGATCGAAGGGGACGTACGCGGTGGTCGCGAAGGGGCCCGCGCCGCCGAGGCGGCTGTGGACCTGCACGTCGAGCTGCTTCCAGAGCTCCGCGTTGTCGAAGTCGGTCACGCCCTCCTTCCACACCTCGAAGAGCACCTCGCGGATCGCCGTGCGCTGGCGCGTGTACGTGTCGTAGAGCACGTCGCCCGTGATCGGGCGGACGTCCGCGTCGCACGCCTTGCCATCGCAGGTCGCCCGCGACGTGACGGACGACACGTTGCCCATCCAGCCCGGGTCGGCGGCGGCGGGCTTCACGGCGAAGCGGTAGTTCTTGCCGAAGTCGGAGTCGAACGCGCTGCAGCCCCAGCGGCTCGTGTTCTGGAACCAGACCTGGAGCTCGCCGGCCTGCGCGAGCGTGAGCACCGGGCCGTCGCCATGGCCGCCCGTCGGCGAGAAGCCGGCGACCTCGAACGCGTGGACCTCGCCCGCGTCGCCCATCCTCCAGAAGCCTCCGACCGACCAGCCGGGGTTGCCCATGAAGTCGCCGCGGCAGGTCGGGAGGCGCGAGGCGTCGTACGCGATGCGGACCTTCTTCGTGCGCTGCAGGATGCCGATCGTCTGCACCTTGAAGTCGGCGCCGAACGTGATGGTGCCCGCCTCGTCGAGGGCCGACTCGCTCGTGGTCACGGCGCCGTCGTCGCTGCCGGAGCCCGTGGGGGCGGCGCAACCCATGAAGATCGTTGCGAGAAGTGCAGCAGAGAGCGAGCGAACCGCGTAACTCATGCGTGCGTTACTAGCGCCATTCTGCCTACAGTCAAGGACATGGTAAGTGGAAAGTGGTGAAGGCCCGGGTCGCCCTCCTCCTCGCTCTCGCCGCGTGCAACGCGAAGTCCGACCCGGCGCCGCGACCGGCGCCGAGCGACGCGCCGGCGAGCCCGTCGGCGATCGCCTCGGTGCTCGGCCTCGATGCGGGGCTCTTCGCGGAGGCCGTCGACCCGCCCGCGCCGGCCGGGGATCTGAAGAGCGATCTCGATCGCTTCGTGAACGTCGAGACCTGCGTGAAGGAGCGCGCGAACGTGGACCCGCTCGTCGGCGACGCCCTGTCCGCCATCGGCTACGACACCTTCCTGCGCGACGCGTGCCGCCTGCTCGAGACGGCCAAGGACCGCAAGGCGGATGCGTGCGAGCGGATCGACGCGAGCGCGATGCGCGGACGGTGCAAGGCGTGGGTGGCGATGGTCACGCAGGCGCCCGACGCCTGCCCGCTCGTGTTCGACGGCGTGCCCACGCGCGGGCGCAGCGCGACGTGCGTGGCGGTCGCCGGCAAGGATCCACGGCTCTGCGCGGCCGAGCCCCGCGCATCGTCGCGGGCGACGTGCGAGGCGCTCGCCTCGCGCGACCAGTCCCACTGCGACAAGCTCCTGCCCGGCGAACGGCCCGGATGCGTCCGCGAGCTGACGCGGTGGCGCTCCATGCTCGCCGCGCCGCTCGCGGGGCTGCCGCCGCTCACCACCCCCCACGGAAAGCTGACCGTCCACGGCGAGGGCGGCACGCCGGACCCCGCGGCCCCGGAGACCGATCTCACGACGGACCTCGCGCGCGGCGCCGTGGTGGTCACGTCGCGCAACCGCGCGCGGCTCGAGCTCGGGATGGTCGGCGCCGTCGAGCCCTCGCGCATCGCGCCGTCGCCGAACCGGCGCCCGCGCCTCGGCGTGGCGGTGGTCCTCGAGCCGGGGGCGGCGGCCAAGGACGCGGGGCGGCCCCTGCTCGAGCGGCTCGAGCTCGAGGTGCCGGGCGAGGCGACGCTCGTCTACCCGGGCGTGCATTGCGACTGCAAGGTGACGGCGGCCCGCGCCGACCGGGCGCGTGGCGGCGAGGTCACCATCGCGGTGACGGGTACGATCAGCGCCGGCTCGCGCAGCTACACGTTCGCGACGGAGCTCTCGACGTGGGTCCGCGACGTGGTCGACGACCAGGCGAGCGCCGGTAGCCGGGTCATCCCCGCGGCCCATCCCTTCGTGCCGAGCGCCGGCACCGTCGATGGCGGTCTTCGCTGACGGTACGCGCGCCGGCGTCGTGTAACGTTCGGCGCATGATCGTCTCTGGCAGCTTCGAGGTCACGATGCAGGCCGACCCGCCGTACGACGACACCGACGGCGTCAGCCTCGGTCGCGCGCGCTTCGACAAGCGCTTCGCCGGACCGCTCGAGGCGACGAGCCACGTCGAGATGCTCGGCGCAAGGACGCCCGTGGCAGGCTCCGCCGGCTACGTGGCCCTCGAGCGGATCACGGGCGAGCTCGTCGGCAAGCGCGGCTCCTTCACGGTGCTCCACACGGGGCTCATGAACCGTGGCAAGCCCTCGCTCGCCGTCGTCATCGTGCCGGACTCGGGAACGGGCGAGCTCGCCGGCATCGTCGGCACGATGAACATCGTCGTGAAGGACGGCAAGCACACGTACGACCTCGACTACGAGCTCGCCCGGAGCCACCCCGACGGCACGGAGTAGCGGCTCGGACGCGCGCGATCACACTCGCGATCAGACGCCGATGAACAGGCGGTGCGCGAAGTTCCGCTCGAGGCGGGCGCGCAGCACCTTGTCGGCGGCGAGCTCGATGTCGTACTCGATGCGCTTGAACTCGAACCGCTTCTGCTCGGTGTCGAACACGATGAAGCTGGCGCGGTTGTCGAAGTCGCGGGGCTGACCGACCGAGCCGACCGACACGATGTACTTCTTGTCGGGGGCGAGCTCGAAGTCGACGGCGGGCATCTCCTCGACGCTCGTTCGCGTCAGCGCGAACACCTTGCACAGGTGCGAGTGGCCGATGAGCGTGATGTGACCGAGCTTGTCCCACAGGGGAAGGCACTCGCGCGCCTGCTCGGGCGCGAAGATGTACTCGAACTCCTCGAGGCGGACCGGCGACCCGTGGCAGAGGAGGACGTCCGCGTCCTCGATCTTGTGCTGGTAGGGCAGCTGCTTCAGCCACGCCATGTTCTCGGTCGTGATCATCGACGCGTGCACGTCGAGCGCGTGGCGCGCGGCCTCGTAGTAGTACGAGTAGTCCATGCGGCCCGAGACGGCCGCGTCGTGGTTGCCGAGGATCGTCACCTTCGCCACCTCGCGCACGAGGTCCGCGCACTCGTTGGGCGAGCCGCCGTACCCGACGGTGTCGCCGAGGCAGTAGAAGACGTCGACCGTCTCCTTCCCGAACGATTCGAGCACTGCCGAGAGTGCCTCGAGATTCGCATGGATGTCGCTGAAGACACCGATCCGCATGGACCTCCCAGGCTAGGCCCCATTGCGTCAAACCGGAAGCGGTATAAACGTGGGCCTCCATGCAGGCTTCCGAACCCCCCTCGAACAGCGGCTCCGGCGATGAGCCCCACGACGGCTCGAACGGGGCCTCGAACGGCTCCAATGGCGCCGGTTACCACGTGCCGGACCCCGAGCCCGAGCCGGAGCCCGAGCCGCTCGGCCCGCCGCCGCCGGCCGTGGCCGAGCTGATCGCCGCCGCGATGCGGTTCGTCGCCTCGAAGTACAAGGTCGCGCTCGACGGCACGCCCGATACCCTCTCGCTCATCGACCAGTACGTGCGCGAGGCACGCGAGGCCTACAAGGAGCGCCCCGAGAGCATCGAGCTCGTGGCGCCCGCGGTCGGCGCGTACCTGGGCGAGGTGATGCGCCAGGAGTTCGGCGGCGAGTGGTTCGCCGAGGGCAGCCACGAGATGTGGCGCCTCTACTTCTACAACGTGTACCTTGCATTCAATCCCATCGGGATGGCGCGCGAGGCGATCACGATGCAGGACGAGCCCGGCTGGAACTCGCACTTCGTCATCGACCCGGCGGAGCGCGAGGCGATCGACGAGCGGCTCGCGATCATCCCGCAGGTCGACGAGGACGAGTACTTCCTGCCGACGACGCGCCTCGACGTGCTGACGGTGGTGGTCGAGACGCTCGGCGCGCGGGCCGAGGCCTCGGGCACCGGGGACGTGAAGTTCACGCGCGACGACTACAGCTGAGCGCGCCCTTCACTTGCCGGCGTCGGGAGCGCCCACCGCCGCCGTGCCCGGCACGATGAGCGTGAAGGGCGCCTCGAAGCTCTCGCCGAGGAACGTGCGCCACTGCCCGACGTACCGGCCGCGGTGCAGTCCGGGGACGATGTCCTTCGCGCCCGGCGCGGCCCACGCGACCGGGATGCCGTCGACGAGCAGCAGGCGCACCTGATCGGTCGCGTTGGCGATGACGAGCCCCGACTCGCTGCCGCCGTGCGCGGGCGGGGGCACGTCGACCGGCCCGGTGCGTAGCGCGGCGAGCTCCTGGGGCGACAGGTCGAGCTGCACCCCCGACGGCGTGAGCGGCGTCGCCGCGTACACCGCGGCGGCCGGCGGGACGAGCAGCGTCGTCGTCGGCATGTCCGCCTTCTTCAGCACGCCGGTGAGCTCGAACGACAGCGACCCGCGAGCCGTCCACCGCAGCTCGGCGCGCATCGGCAGCTCGCCGTCGGCGCAGAGCGGGGTGCCGGGCGGCGCGTTCATCAGGTCGAGGAGGACGCGGCACAGCAGGGTGCCGCCCTCGCCGAGGTCGGGCAGGCGGCCGATCTCGAACGTCGCCTTTGCGGCGCGCGTCGACACCTCCGCGGTGCGCGTCCGGATGCCGAGACGCTTGCCCACGTCGTCACGCGCCACGAGCGACGCCGCGGTGATCGGCGCGACGTCGAAGCGGCGTTCGCCGAAGAGGGCGCGCAGCGCTCCCGGCGCGAGCGGGCGGTACATGAGGCCGCCCGGCCACACCACGACGTGCCCGTAGTGGTCGGCGCGGCTCCGCAGCTCCGTGTCGGGCGGCAGCACCCAGCCGCTGCCCACGAGGGCGAGGCGCATGCGCGAAGGAGAGAGGTCGATGGCGAGCCGCAGCTCGGTCTTCTTCCGCGCGGCCTCGAGGCCGGCCGCATTCACCTCGGGCGCCTTCGGCGGGCCGGGCACGTCGCTCGGCCGCATGACCGCGGAGAGCGTGTAGCCGATGGTCTCGCGCGCGAGCGTGTCCGGCCCGAGGGCGACGTCCCCGCGCAGCGCGACGGGCGGCGGCCCACCTTCCGGCATCACGACCGGCGCGGCGCTCGGCGGAGCCTGCGGGCTCGCGAGCGGGGCGGGCATCGCGCTCGCCTGCGGGCTCGCCATCGCGTCCTCCGGGCCGTCGCCGGAGGCCGGCGAACGGCAGGCGAGCAGCGCGAGGCAGGCGAGCGGCAGGAGCGCGACCCGCGACGGGGAGCCGACGCGCGCGCCGCTCACGCGATCACGCGATCCCGGTCAGCCGGAGGTCGCCGACGACGTGGGTGCGCGGGTCGAGCGGGGGCGCTCCCGGGAGGTGCTGGGTGTCGACGAAGACGACGTCGGCATCGGGGTTCATCTCGAGGAACGCGTTGCAGTTGCCGGGCTCGTTGTCGAAGGCCGCGACGACGCGGCCGACGCGCGCGATCTTCGGGCCTTCGGTCCGCTTGAACAGCTCGTCGGGGATCGCTGCGTCCGGCTTGCACACGAGCTCGGTGCCGACGACGCCGATCGGAAAGCCGAGGTCGCGAATGCTCTGGAACGAGCCGATGCCCATCAGCGGGAGATCGCGGCCCGTGAAGTACACGAGCACCGCGCCCGCCTCGTAGCAGGCCTTCGCCAGCTCCACCGCGCCCGGCACCGCGATGTCGTGCTTCAGGTAGCCGTCCGAGAAGAAGCGCTGCTTCCAGAACGCCTCGGCGCGCGACACGAGCTCCGGATGCTCGATGCCGAGCTGCTTCATCGAGTCGGTGAGGAGGTACGCGAGCTGGTCGGACTCGGCCTTCGCCACGCGGTCGGCATGCTCGTGCGACTCGGCGCGGAGCTGCTCGCCGAGCTCGCGGAGGATCGCCACGGTACGCGGGCGGTTGTCCATGAGCGTGCCGTCGAGGTCGAACACCACCACCGGGCTCGGCTCGCCCCGGACGCTCCTGCAGCGCGCCACGATGCGCGACATGAGGGCTTTCTGCTGGTCGAGAGGGAGGCGAGTGAAGACGGGCGGCGTCATGCGAAGCGCGGGGACGTAGCACAGCGCCGGGATGCGCGGAAACTCTATCGGGGCGTCCGGCGGGGCGGCGGACCGACGTAGGAGATTGCCTCGTCCGGCATCCGCCTCAGCGTGTCCGAGCGCTGCGCCGCGCCATCGTGCGCGTGCATGAGGAACTGCGGCTGGAGGAGGAATCCGGACACCGAAGCGGCCTCGTCGGGGGACAGCGATGCATCGAGCAGCGCGGCCGCGGCCGCCTGGAAGATGCCGGGACGGACCCCGTGCGAGGCCTCGATCGACGACCACAGCTCGACGAACAGCGACCACCACCGCCGACCGGCGAGGCCGCGGCGCGCGAGGGCGTCGGCGAGGGCGACCACCCGCTCGTCGCGCGGGCGCTGCTGCACCTGCGCGACGGCGAGCCGACCGTGCCCCGCCACGAAGGCGCCGATCGCGGCGGCGCGGTCCGGGGCGCTCGCGAGCTGCTCGGCGAGGGCGAGGAGCGACTGCGCCGCGCCGCGCACGGCGTCGATCCCGATGTAGTCGCCGTCGAGGACCACCCCCGCCGCGAGGTATCCCGTCATCGCGCGGCCGCCCGAGCCGACCAGGCGCGCCAGCTTCATCGGCCACACGCGCGGCTCGGGGACGTGGGCGGCGAGCGCGAGATCGTCGAGCACCGCGACGTCCTCCTCCGCGAGCACCCGCCCGGTCACCGAGAAGACGAGCAGGCCGGCGAGCGACAGGCGTCCTGCGAGATCGCGGTGGAGGCGCCGCCCGAACGTCTCGTACTCGCCGAAGTCGGCCCAGCCGGTGCGTGTGCGGATCGGGGTCATGGCTCGTAGAGGATGGGAGGCGTGAGCGTCGGGTACGTCTCGAAGGCGAGCGGACGGCGTGGCCGCGCCTCGGCGAGCGCGCTCGGCATCCGGGCGAGGGTCACCGCCGACGCGAGCTGGAGATCGCTCTCGAGGCCGCAGGCGCGGAGGACCGCCAGGAGCGCGACGATGCGCGACGGGTCCCGCCCGAGCAGCGGCACCGCGAGGTGCTCGCCGACGAGCGCCGCGAGCCGGGCCACCGAGGCGCGCTCCTCGTCGTCGCCGGCGCGCAGGCCCTCCGGGAGCACGTCGGGCAGCGATGGCGCATCGAGCAGCTCGCGGGCCGCCGCGATGGATCCGAGCGCGTCCTCGCCGAGCGCGAGGCTCGCCGCTGACAGGAGCCCGCTCGGGCGCGCCCCGCAGTGCTGCGCGAGGACGGCGGCGTGGATCGGGGCATGCGCCACCGACAGCGGCAGCAGGAAGCCGAGCGCGATCTCGAACGCGCGCGAGGCCCCGGCGTGCGGCAGCTCACCGGTCAGCGAGAGGAGCAGGAGGTCCGAGAACCGGTAGCCGGCCGGTACGAGGTCGCCTTCGACCTCGTACCCCATGAGCCGCGGCGCCGGCCCGGGCGTCACGGCGTGCGCCTCGAGCTGCGTGGGCCAGGGCCGCGACTCGAGCGGCCCCTTCCGCTCGTTCATGGCTCGACGAAGCCGGCGATCGACTTCGCGCGATCGCCGAGCGGCGGAGCGATGCCGCCGTCGACCCGCACCTCGATGAGCGAGGGTCCGGCGTGACGGAGCGCCTCGCGGAGCGCCGCCTGGATCTGGTTCGGGCTGTCGACGACCCACGCCGCGAGCCCCATGGCGCGCGCGATCGCCGCGACCTCGAGGGGGCGCTTGTAACGCACCGATGCGAGCGGCACGCGCGAGCCGACGAGCTTCGAGCCATGCCACGTGATGCCGTGCATGTTGTTGTTCTCGACGATCCAGATGACCGGGATCCCGTACTCGGCCGCGGTCACGAGCTCCATCCCGTTCATCGTGAAGCACGCGTCGCCGATGATCGCGACGACCCGCCGGCCCCGCTCCGCGAGCGCAGCTCCGACCGGGGCCGCGGTGCCGTGGCCCATCGACCCGAAGCCGAGGTTCAGGACGAACTTCTGCTTCTCCTTGATGGTCAGGTAGTGGATGTTCGACAGCATGTGGCCGCCGATGTCGCTGAAGATGATCGCGTCGGCCGGCAGCACCTCCTCGAGGTCGCGCCGCCAGCGCTGCGGCGTCAGCGGGACCTGATCCGAGCTGCGGAGCTCGCTGTTGATGAACTCGCGCGGCGCCGGCGCCTCCTCGGCCCAGGTGGACCGCGGGCGGGTGCCTTCGCGCATCAGCCGGTGCAGGTGGTAGACGAGCTCGACGAGCACCGTCTGCGCGTCGCCGACGAGCGCGACGTCGACCGGGTAGTTTCGCCCGATGCGGTCGCCGTCGATGTCGAGCTGCATGAAGACGCGGTTCTGGCGCAGCTGCGGCGTCCAGTTGAGCGTTGCCGTTTCGTTCAGCGACGTGCCGACGGTGAGGAGCACGTCGGTTCCGGGACCGAGCAGGACGTCACGCGCCGACGAGTGGCCCGCGAAGCCCATGACGCCGAGCGACAGCGCGTGATCCTCGGGGAAGAGGCCCTTGCCACGCGGGGTGGTGGCCACGCGCGCCGGCAGCAGCTCGGCGAGCGAGCGAAGGTGCTCCTCCGCGCCGGCATTGCCGACGCCCGCGCCCACGAACAGCACCGGGCGGCGCGCGTTCATGAGGTGCGTCGCCACGCGCTGCACGGCGTTCCGGTCGAAGGCGCGCGTGTCGGGCCGGTACGTCTTCGGGTCGAACCACGCCTCCTCGAGCGGCCGCTCCCACAGGTCGACCGGGATGTTGAGGTGCACGGGGCCCTGACGACCGCTCAGCGCGAGCCGCAGCGCGCGCCGGAGGTGCTGCGCCATGCTCTCGGGCGAGGTGACCATCGCCGAGTACTTCGTGACCGGTCGGAACATGGCGACGATGTCCATGTCCTCGCGCGACGTCTCCTGCGCCGCGCCCTTGCCGAACATGTGGCTCGCCACCTGGCCGGTGACGACGAGCATCGGGATGCCGTCGGCGAAGGCGCAGGCCACGCCCGTGATCATGTTGGTCGCCCCGGGCCCCGACGTGCCCGCGCACACGGAGAGGCGGCGGCTGACGCGCGAGTAGCCGTCCGCCATGAACGCGCCGCCCTCCTCGTGCTTGGGGACGACGAGCTCGATGTCGGGATCGGCCTCGATGACCTCGAAGAACGGATGCAGGAGACCGCCCGGGATCCCGAAGACGACGCTGACGCCCTCGGCCTTCAGGTAGCGGAGGAACACGTCGATGGCGCGTGGCGCCTTGCGCGACGAGGGAGGCGCGACGGAGCTGCTCACGTTCCTTCGGCCCTTCGGATGGTGACGACGCGAGTGATCATGCTCTCCAGGTTGTCATCGACTGCGGCTCCGCGTTTCTGCTCGGGCGGTCGAGCCGGGAAATGCGCCCAGAACGTGGTTCCGACGCTGGGCTTCGACATGACGTCGAGCCGGCCGCCGATCTGTGCGAGCAAGCGGACCGCGCTCGAGAGCCCGATGCCGTAGCTGTCGGCGCGCTCCGACGGCTCGTCGGCCGGGCGCGGGCGGAAGATCCGCTCGACCGCCGCCGGCTGGATGCCCTGGCCTGTGTCCGAGAGCTTCAACGTGAGGTACCCGGGGTGCGAAGGCGCGTCGGCGGCGGCGCCGGGGGTCATGGGGCCGGAGCCCGGCGTACCGCTGATCTCGAGGAGGATGCTGCCGCGATCCGTGTACTTTGCAGCGTTCGTCAGCAGGTTGTCGACGACGCGATCGAAGACGAGCGGGTCGATGACGATCTCGTCGGGGGCCTCGCGGGTCGAGAACACGCTGACCTTGATGTCGCGGCCGTGGACGAGCGCCTTCAGCCGGCGCCGGAACGTCTCGGCGAGCGGCGCGACGACCAGCGGACGCGGCGTGAGCTTCACGAAGCCCGTCTCCGCGGTCGCCACTTCCATGAGGCGCGAGAGCATCGCCTCGATCTGGAGGGCCGCCGCTTCCATGTCGCGGAGCGCGTCGCCCTCGTCACCGTCGGTGAAGCGCTCGCGCAGGAACTGCGTGTTGCCGCGCACCACGAACAGCGGGTTCCGGAGATCGTGCGAGAAGCCGCGGATCGTGGTGACCCGCGACTGCTGCAGGCCGTCGAGGCCCTCGACGATGCGCTCGAGGGTGGTGGTGCGCTCGGTGACCTGCTGCTCCATGAGCCGGATCCACTCGCGCTGCCGCCGGTGCATGTCGACGACCTCGGAGCGCGCCTCGGCCTCGGCGGCGCCGAGATCGCGGAGCGCCTGGTTCATCTCCTGGCCCACGCCGAGGTTTGCGCGCTGGGCGCGACGGAGCTCGTAGATGTACCCGAGCGCGGCGCCCAGGATCGGGAGCACCACGCCGCCCGACACGGGCGTGTGGATGGCGGCGAGGCCGACCGACAGCGCGGCGCCGAGCCCGACGCCGCCCAGGATGGGGAAGAGCCTGCGGCGGTCGAACCAGCGAAGGCTGTACTCGCAGAACGCGTCGCCGTGCGCGATGCAGGCCTGCTCGGTGAGCTCGGCGGGCGGCATGCCCCACATCGTCGGGCCGTACGCCCACGCGGCCTGCCGCGAGAGGCACATCAGCCGCGATTCCTTCTTCTCTGCGTGGTAGCGGACGTGGAACTCGTTGCGGGACGCGCGGAGCACCTCGAAGCGGCTCACGCGCGTCATGAGCTTCGACATCTTCGCGGCAGCCTCGAAGAACTGCTGCTCCGACAGCGCCCAGACCATGTAGCGGACGGGACCGTAGCTCTCGGCGAAGCGATGGGCGCACGCCCGCACGAACTCCTCGTCGGTGCCACAGAGCTCGCGCGCGCCGGCCATGAACAGCTCGATCGGCTCGAGGCTCGACCAGTGCGTGGCGCCGTCGAGCTGCGCCTCGTCGACGCCCGCCTTGCGCGCCACGCGGGTCAGCGCCGGCTTGCCGTGGACGTCCTCGAGCCAGCGCGCGAGCGACCACAGGATCTTGAGGTTCACCTCGGCGCTCTCGACGATCGTTTCGGTCATGCGCTCCGGTCCGGCCCCGATACTACCGCGGGCGTCCTAGTAAACGGGGCTGCCGCGACCCCGTCAACGCGGGGACTCGGTGGGTCCGGGGGGTTCGATGTCGTTCGCGGCAAGGCGTTGGCAGAGAAACGACCGCGCCGAGCAGGTTGTGCGGGCCCTCGAACGCCCCCTGCCCAGCCACGACGCGGTGTGCTACGTGCTGGGCACGATGGCAGAGCGTGACCACTACGAAACCCTTGGTGTATCGAAGGGCGCGAGCCCCGAGGAGATCAAGGCGGCGTTTCGGAAGCTGGCCTCGGTCCACCATCCCGACCGGAACCCCGACGACCCGAAGGCCGGAACGCGCTTCAAGGAGATCAACGCCGCCTACCAGGTGCTGAGCGATCCGCAGCGCCGCGCGATGTACGACCGGTTCGGCCATCGCGCCGAGGAGGCGGGCTCCCCCTTCGCGAGCAGCGGGCCTTTCGCGGGCGGTGTCGTGGATTTCTCGGACCTCGCGGTCGACGGCATCCTCGGCGACCTGCTCGGCGTCTTCGGCGTCGGCAAGGGTGACCGCGGGCACCTCAAGCGCGAGCTCGTCGTCACGTTCGAGGAGGCGGCGTTCGGCGTGACCAAGTCGATGCGTTATGCACGCATCATCGCGTGCAGCGACTGCCGCGGCTCCGGCTCGGCGCCCGGCCACGCGCCCGACACCTGCGGCGCGTGCAATGGCCGCGGGCGCGTGCGCATGCAGCAAGGCATCCTGCCGATCGCCGTCGAGCGCGTCTGCCAGCGGTGCAAAGGTCGCGGCACCGTCGTGGTGCATCCGTGCAACACCTGCAAGGGCAGCGGGCTCGTCAGCGAGGACAACGAGATCGACGTCACGATCCCGCCCGGCGTCGAGCACGGCGCGACGCGCGTGGTCAGCGGGGCCGGCAACCGACCCAGGGCCGACAAGCCCGCGGGCGACCTCGAGATCGCGATCCAGGTGGCGCCGCACCCGTTCTTCCGGCGCGCCGCCGACGACGTCGTCTGCTCGGTGCCCCTCGCCTTCACGCAGGCGGCGCTCGGCGCGGAGGTCGAGGTCCCCACGCTCGACGGGCGCGGCAAGCTGCGGGTCCCCGCGGGCACGCAGCCGGGCACCACGCTGCGGATCAAGGGCAAGGGCATGCCGAAGCGGAACGGCATCGGGCGCGGCGATCAGCGGGTCGAGGTCACCGTCGAGGTGCCCACCTCGCTCACCGAGCGTCAGCACCAGCTCATCGAGCAGCTCGCGCAGGAGCTCGGCGACGAGGTGCAGCCGCAGCGCAAGGGCTTCATGGAGAAGCTGCGCGACCTGTTCGAGTGACCCGCTAGCGAGCCGGCGAGGGCTTGCGGACCGCCGCGAACGAGACGAGGCCGAGCGAGCCGAGGGTCACGAACGCATCGAGCACGCCGTCGAGCGGGATCGCGGTGAGCGCCGCGATCTCCGCCACCGTCGCCTGGCCGTCGACGTGGAGGAGGACGAACGCGGCGCGCAGATCGAGATCCGACGGCGCGACGGTGCGCGTGCGGACGGGCACGGCGCCGTCGTGCGGGAGACGCGGCGCCGACTGGTGGAGCGACAGCGACGTCTCGAAGGCGTGCGCCGCGACGTCGTAACGGGGACGCCCCGTCGGGCGCTTCGACATGGGGGCGGGATCGTCGTCGCCGCCCTCGTCGCCGCTGGTCGCCGCCGGCGCGGGGGTTGTGTCGCGCTCGCTCTCGAGGCGAACGCCCGACACGCCGACGCCCGCCGCAGGCTCGGCGTCGCCGTTCGCGGGGTGCTCGCTCGCCTGCAGCTCGTTGCGCTCTGCCCCCATCGAAGGCTCTTTTCGTTCCACAACCGGCGGGCGGCGTCCAGCGCGCAACGTGTACCCTGGCGAGGCCGAGGGGGGCGCGATGCAGGGATTCCCACAGGGCTCGTTCGATCCAGCGCAGCCACCACGGCCGCCGCAGCCGCCGCGCCTTCCGCCGCAGCGCGGTCCGCTCCTCACCTTCCTGCTCCTCGGCATCACCTCCATGTCGGCGTGGACGATCATGACGGCGTTCCTCGTCTGGTCGGTGCTCGAGCGTGTCGCCGCCCGTCAGGTGAACCCGACCATGAGCGTTCCGCACGCGAAGAAGATCCTGCTCGTGATGCTCCTCTCCGGCGTGGTCCAGCTCGCCAGCGCGGTCGGCATGTGGATGTGGAAGCAGTGGGGCGTGTTCGCGTGCGTGAGCATGGCGTTCCTCCAGATGTTCCTCTGGTCGCACGTCACCGCGAACCACTCCTTCTCGTACCGGCCCATCGTCGTCGCGGGCTTCGTGCTCGTCGCGGCGGCCAGCCGGTGGAGCGACTTCGAGCGCTGACCTTGCGCACCGCGTCATCGGCGCCCGAGCGCGACAAAGCGCTAGACGTCACTCCAGAATGCGTTACGCGTAAGCGCCGCACGCGCCAGGAACGGCGCCGGTAGAATCCGACGTCCGATGTCCGAGGCGACCCAGGAAGCCAGCGCCCCGAGCGCCACTGCGAACGCGACCACGAACGCGAGCGACACGCCCGCGCCGGCGGTGCCCGCGCGGGCCCCGAGGCTTCGCTGCGAGGCCCGCGGCATCAAGAAGAGCTTCGGGACGACGGCCATCCTGAAGGGCGTCGACCTCGAGATCGCCGAGGGCAGCTTCGCGGTCCTCGTCGGGCCGAGCGGCTGCGGGAAGTCGACGCTGCTCCGCCTGGTGGCCGGTCTCGAGCAGGCCGACGAAGGAACGATCCGGCTCGCCGAGCGCGACGTCACGCGCCTGCCGCCGCGCGACCGGGACATCGCGATGGTGTTCCAGAGCTACGCCCTCTATCCGCACCTCACGGTGCGCGACAACCTCGAGTTCGGCCTCCAGCTGCGGAAGACCCCGCGCGCCGAGATCGACACGCGCGTCGCCGAGGCGAGCAAGCTGCTCGGGCTCGATGCGCTGCTCGACCGCCTTCCCAAGCAGCTCTCGGGCGGGCAGCGGGAGCGCGTCGCCATGGGCCGCGCCATCGTCCGGCGGCCCACCGTCTTCCTCTTCGACGAGCCGCTCTCGAACCTCGACGCCGCGCTCCGCGCCGAGGTGCGCGTCGAGATCCGCCGCCTGCACGACCGGCTGAACGCGACCACCCTCTACGTCACGCACGACCAGGTCGAGGCGATGACGCTCGCCGACACGCTCTACGTCCTGAACGGCGGGCTGGTCGAGCAGAAGGGCGCGCCGCTCGAGATCTACGAGCGCCCGCGCACCAAGTTCGTGGCGACGTTCCTGGGGTCGCCGAAGATGACGATGCTCGAAGGCACGATCGTGCGCGAGAACGGCCGTTTCCTGGCCGATGGCGGAGGCGTGCGCACCGCGGTCGACGAGGAACGCTTCGGCGCCTCGCTCGTGGAGGGCCGCGCCGTCACCATCGGCATCCGCCCGCACGACCTCGGGCTGGCGCGCAACGGCGCGGTCCCGGTCGCGGAGCTGAAGGTGGAGCTCGTCGAGGCGCTCGGCTCCGAGGGGTTCGCGCACGGCTGGCTGCGGGCCGCCGGTCCGTCGGTGGTGGCGCGGCTCGACGCGGACGACGCGCGCAACGTCCGTCCCGGCAGCGCGGTGGCGCTCGCCATCGCTCCTTCCCGCGTGCACCTCTTCGATCCCAAGACGGGCGTGGCGCTCGGCTCGTGAGACGCACGGTCACGACGCCCCGGTGCCGGCGACCGGCCGCGGCCCTCTTCGCGCTGGTGCTCGCGGTGGTCACGCTGATGGGATGCGGCGAGCCCGCGCGCGGCATCATCGTGTGGCATCCCTACCGGGGCGGCGAGCAGAAGGCCCTCGAGGTCATCGCCGCGCGGTTCCAGGCCGAGCACCACACGACGCTCACGCTCCTCGCGATTCCCTACGAGGCGTACCTCTCGAAGCTCGAGGCGGCGATCCCGCGCGGCAACGGGCCCGACGTGTTCCTCGGGCCGCACAATCGCCTCGGCGAGTACCAGCAGAACAACCTCGTCGCGCCGGTCGGCGACGGGTTCCCGGCGGCGGACGACGACCTCTACGAGGGGAAGGCGGTCGAGGCGATCACCGACGGCGGCAAGCGCTGGGCGGTGCCGCTCGCGAGCAAGTGCATCGCGATGTACGTGAACCGCGACCTGTCGCCGGGCCTGCCGCCGGCCAGCCTCGACGCGATCGCCGCGAAGAAGGCGACCCTGCCGCCCGGGGTGTGGCCGCTCGTCTACGAGGCGCAGAGCACGTACTACCATGCGGCCATCCTGCACGCGTTCGGCGGGTCGCTGTTCGACGCGCAGGGCTACGCGTTCGTGGGACCTGCGGCCGAGCGCTCCGCCGAGGTCGCGCGCGACCTGATCGCCAAGGGCACGGTCCCGCAGGAGCCGAGCGGCGACCTCGTGAAGCAGCTCTTCGCGTCGGGCAAGGCGGCCGTCGCGTTCAGCGGTCCGTGGCTGGCGAGCGATCTCGAGAGCGCCTCCGGCCTCCACTACGCGATCGCCCCCCTGCCGGCGGTGTCCGGCGGCGCGCGCATGCGGCCCTACCTCACGGTCGAGGGAGCCTTCGTGACGCCGCAGGGAGCGGTTCGCGACGACGCGCGCGCCTTCGTGCGCATGCTCGGCACCGCGGAGGCCGCGCGGGAGCGCGCGGAGACCGGCAAGCAGGTCGTCGCCACGCGCGCGTTCTGGGCGAGCGAGGCGGCCGCCGCGCCGTCCTTCGCCGTGCTCCGCGCGTTCCACGACGCCAGCAACGACGCGGTGCCCATGCCCGTGTCGATGGCGATGAACCCGGTCTGGGTGCCCGCGGAGGACGCGCTGAAGAAGGTGATCCGCGGCGAGGCGACGGCGAGCGCCGCGCTGGCCGAGGCGAACGCCCGGTACCTCGACGTGATGCGGCCGCCGCCCGGATCGCCCTCGCCCGCGCCGGTGCTCGTGGCCCTCGGGCTCGCGCTGCTCGCCCTCGCGTTCTACGCCGTGAAGCGCGTCCAGGCGCCGGGGTTCCGCAGCGAGCTCACCGCCTCGCGGCCCGCGTACAAGTACGTCGTCCACTCGGTGCTCACGATCGCGGTGCTCGTCGTGTTCCCGCTGCTCGCCGGCGCCGTGACGTCGTTCTTCGCGGGCACGCGCGAGCACCCGCAGTACGTCGGGTTCACCAACTACATCGACATCCTGACCGTGCGCGGCCGCGGAATCGGGGCGGTGTTCTCGCACGGATCGTTCTACCTGACGCTGGCGGTTACGGTGCTGTGGACGGTCGTGAACGTGGTCGCTCACGTCACGCTCGGCCTCGTGCTCGGGCTCCTCCTCGCGCGGCCGTGGCTCCGGATGCGCGGCTTCTACCGCGTCATCCTGATCCTGCCGTGGGCGGTGCCCTCGTACGTGACGGCGCTCGCCTGGAAGGGCATGTTCCACCGGCAGTTCGGCGCGGTGAACGCCATCCTGGTCGCGTTCGGCGCCGAGCCGGTGTCGTGGTTCGCGAAGTTCTCGACCGCCTTCACCGCGAACGTCGCCACCAACGTGTGGCTCGGGTTCCCCTTCATGATGGTGGTGGTGATGGGCGCGCTCACCTCGATCCCGAAGGACGTGCTCGAGGCGGCCGAGGTCGACGGCGCCACGCGCTGGCAGGCGTTCCGCCTCGTGACGCTGCCGCTGCTCCGGCCGACGCTGCTGCCGGCGGTGGTGCTCGGCTCGGTGTGGACCTTCAACATGTTCAACGTCGTCTTCCTCGTGTCGGGCGGTGAGCCGGACGGGAAGACGGACATCCTCGTCAGCGAGGCGTACCGCTGGGCGTTCGCCCGCAACGCGCAGTTCGGGTACGCCGCCGCCTACGCGGTGATCATCTTCGGGGTGCTCGCGCTGATGACCCGCGTGCTCGGCACGACCTCGGGCGAAGAGAAGCGGGCCAAGGCATGAGCACCGACCTCGCCGAGAGCGACCGCGCCGGAACGCTGGAGCGCGTCGCCGTCAACGCGGTGCTGATCATCGCGGTGATCTACGCGCTCTACCCGGTGCTCTGGGTCATCTCGCTCGCCTTTTCGTCGAGCAGCACGCCGGAGCTCCGCGCCATCCCGCTGCCCCGCGTGAGCGAGCTGTCGCTCGACAACTTCCGCCTCGTGACCGGCTGGGGCGATCCCGCGCGCAGCTGGCTCTTCGCGCGGCAGCTCGGCAACTCGCTCGTCGTGTCGCTGCTGACCGCGGTGATGGCGATCCTCATCGCGACCCCGACCGCCTACGCGATCGCCCGCCACGACTTCGTGGGCAAGCGCAGCGGCCTTCGCACGCTCCTGCTGACGCAGATGTTCCCGGGCGTCGCGAGCGCGGTCCCGCTCTACCTGATCCTCGACGCCCTTCACCTGCTCGACACGCGCACCGGGCTCGTCCTCGTCTACGCCGCGACCGCGGTGCCCTTCGCGATCTTCCAGCTGCGCGGAGCGTTCCTCGCGATCCCGGTCGACCTCGAGGAGGCAGCGATGGTCGATGGCGCCACGCGCACGCAGGCGTTCCTCAAGGTCGCGCTGCCCGCGGCACGTCCCGCCATCGCGGTGACCGCCCTCTTCGCGTTCATGAGCGCGTGGAACGAGTTCATCCTCGCGGCGACGCTCCTCGGCCGCGAGAGCGCGTTCACGCTTCCGGTCGTGCTCCAGAGCTACGTCGGCGAGTACAACACGTCGTGGGGAGCCTTCGCGGCCGGCGCGATCCTGGTGAGCGTCCCCGTGATGGCGCTCTTCTACGTCGCGCAGCGGCAGCTCGTGAGCGGGCTCACGGCCGGCGGGGTCAAAGGGTGAGGTCGGCTCGACCGATCCTTGCGCGGAGTTAATCCGCGGTCCGTGCCCCGAAACCGCCCGCCGGCCGGGATGGTGTTGCAAGCCGCGGCGAACATTCGGTAGTCAGGCGCATCGATCCGGCGCCCGTTTGCATCGAACCGGTTCGACGCTCCGGACGCGTGAACGACGACAAAGAGTCGCACGCGCGGCGCGGCGGGGACACGAAGGAAAGCCAATGCGTGACAGGACGAAGGTGACGGCGGCAGCTCTGGCGATGGCTGCCACGATGGTGGCAGGCCGCGCGGGAGCTCAGGAGCGACTGTCCGCCGCCCGTCCCGCACCGGTGAGGCTCACGTTCGAGGAGGCGGTCCAGCGCGCGATCGCGCACAACCCGAACTCCGAGCTCGCCGTCGAGGAGGTGAACCGCGCGCAGGCGATCGTCCAGCAGGTGCGGTCGACCTGGCTGCCGACGCTGAGCGCGAACGGCACGTACACGCGGCTCGACGCCGACCGGCGCATCGGAGGCGCTCAGACCGTCCAGGGCGTCGACAGCTTGAACGCGAACCTGCTCCTCAGCGTCCCGATCATCAACGGGCGGCAGTGGGCGGCTACCTCGCGGGCGAAGGAGAACCGCGAGATCGCGAAGTCGAACCTCGTCGACACGCGCCGTCAGGTCGCGCTCCAGACCGGCCGGGCCTACCTTACCATCATCGGTCAGCGGCGCTTGCTCGAGAGCTCGCAGCGCGCGCGCGACACCGCGAAAGCGCACGAGGACTACTCCAAGTCGCGGCTCGAGGGCGGGGTCGGCAACCGGCTCGATGCGGTGCGCGCCGCGCAGGAGCGCGCGACCACCGAGACGCGCGTGCAGAACCAGCTCATCCAGCTGCAGCGCGCGCAGGAGGCGCTCGGCACGCTGCTCGGCGAGAACGGCCCCGTGGACGCCGCCGACGCGAACCTCGGCGCGCCCTCGACGCTCGGCTCGGCGCTCGAGCAGGCGAACCATCGCAGCGACATCGTCGTGAGCCAGGAGCGGGCCGAGTCGGCGCGGAAGGCGGTGCGCGACTCGTACACGGACTACCTGCCCGTGCTGTCCGCGAATTTCCAGCCGTTCTACCAGAACCCCGCGACGCTCACGCTGCCCGAGACCGGCTGGCAGGCGCAGCTGCTCCTCAGCATTCCCATCTTCGACGGCGGCAACCGCTACGGCCTCAAGCACGAGCGCGACGCGGTCTACGAGGAGTCGAAGACGCGGCTCGAGGCGGCGCTCCGCCAGGCGCGCTCCGACGTGCGCACCGCGTTCGAGTCCCTGCAGCGCGCCGACGAGGCCCTCCAGCGCGCGCAGGAGGCGGCGAAGCTCGCGCAGGAGGCGCTCGAGCTCACGCAGCTCGCCTACCGCGCCGGCGCGACCACCAACATCGAGGTCGTCGACGCCGAGCGCGCGTCGCTCGACGCCGAGACCGCCGCGGCGGTGGCCGAGGACGCTTCGCGGCAGGCGCGCCTCGACCTGCTCGGAGCGGCCGGCCGCTTCCCGTGAGCGTTTCGCCGAGAAGTTGACCGGCGGCCTCGCGGTTTGCGATGACGTGACGATGCGTCCTCGCAAACCGGCTCGTCCGACTGCGACTCCTGGCGAACGCCGCGCGGGCGACGATCGCCGGGCCACGACCGATCGCCGCGAGATGCCGCCGCGTCCGGAGGGGCGCCGGCGCAGCGGCGGACGGCGCGCGAACGACCCGAAGGAAGCGTGAGCCGGAGGGCCGCGACGCTGGCGGGCGTCCTCGCCATCGCCGCGGTCGCCTGCGGGCGCGGATCGAGGACCGCGGCGACCGACGCGGCGCTCGCGAACGACGGCGCGCTCTCCGGCGACGCGCCGTTCACCAGCGATGCGGCGCTCTTCAGCGACGCGGCGCTCTCCGCCGACGCGGGCTCCTCCGAGGGCGGCTCCGACGCGAGCGCGCCGGGCACCGGCGCGAGCCGCGCGACCGACCCCTTCGGGATCGCGCGCGCCGCCGCCCGCACGTACTGCTCGGGCGTCGCCGGCAAGCACGTGGCGGAGCGCGATCTCCGCACGTCGTTCGTCTCCGGCGACGATCTCCTCGCCCTCGTCAACCGCGCGCCGACCGGCGTGCTCGCGCAGGACTACGCGCCGTCCGACCTCGTCGATCTGCGCACCGGCGACGCGAAGCAGCCCGCCGACTGCGAGAAGGTCCAGTGCCTGCGCAAGGAGGCGGCGAGCGCGCTCACCGAGCTGCTCGCCGAGATGAAGCGGCGCAGCTTCCCCGGCAAGGTGGAGTCGGCGTTCCGCGGGTACGCAACGCAGTGCGGGACGTTCCTGCGCTGGGCGGCCAAGGGCACGTTCTGCGACGCCACCGAGCAATCCGCGTTGCCGGGCCACAGCCAGCACCAGCTCGGAACCACCGTCGATCTCTTCACCGAGGAGTGGGCGAAGGATCCGCGCGGCGTGTTCCGCGAGGGCTTCGGCTGCACGCCCGCCGGCCGCTTCCTGCAGGAGCACGCGACCGACGCCGGCTTCGTGATGCCCTACCCGATCCATCCCGACGATCGGCACCCGCGCCAGACGTGCGTCGCGCGGTGGGACATCCCCATCAGCATCAACCCGAAGACGGGCTACCGGTTCGAGCACTGGCACCTCCGCTACGTGGGCAAGGAGGCGGCCGCCCGGTTCGCGAAGACGCTCGCGGCGAGCGGACCCGGGACACCGAACGAGCTCACCCTCGAGCAGTGGCTGCGCCGCGAGAAGGGTCTCCCCGCGGAGGCCGACGCCGAGCTCCCGGTGTGCGACGGGTGCAACTGCGGCGCGTGCAGCACGCTCGCATCCCTCGGCGAGAGCGCGTGTGACAAGCACGGCGGCGCGCTTCATCTCGACGAGCACGGCCGCCCGCTCCCTGCGGCGGGGGCCCCCGCGATCACCGGCGTGAAGCGTTCGACCACCAAGCGCTGGAAGGGCGACCTCGTCGAGGTCAGCGTCACGGTCCCCGACCACGTCACCACGCAGCCGCCCATCGTCGGGCCGGACGGCGCGGGCTACGCCGCGGGCGCCACCTACGAGAAGCTCGCGCCCTACCCCGACACGCAGCCTCGCGCGTTCGCGCCCATCCCGGGAACATGGGTGGTCGGCGTCGAGCCGGTCGCCAACGGCACGGCAGCGGCGTGGCCGTGGCGCGGCGGGCTCTCGACCACGCTGGTCGGCCAGACCTACGATCGCGCGAACGTCGTGCTCCCGGCGCATCCGGGCGCGATCACGCTGAAGATCCCGGTGCCCGAGGGCGCGGGCAAGGTCCGGGTCGTGCTGCTGGAGGGCGGCGCGCCCCGAGGCGAGCCCATCACCCTCGAGTGAGCCTAGCGGCGGTCGCGCTTCTTGCCGCGACCGCGCATGCCCTTGACGGCCAAGGTGGGATCGCGCGGCGGCGGGACGCTCGCATCGAGGGCGGCGCGCACGCGCTTCACCTCGGGCGCCCAGCGGCCCTCGAGCTTCTTGCTCTTGATGAACGACTCGACCGCCCCGCGAAGCTCCTTCATCTCGGTGTTCGACCAGACGACGAGCTCGTCGAAGACCGGCATGCCGAAGCGCGTGGCGAGCGTGGCAGGCACGCGCGACAGCGTATCGACGAGCGCCTTGAAGCCGGGGTAACGCGACGCGGAGCGCGAGGCATTCTTGGCGAGCCGGTACGACTCGCCGAGCCGCGCGACCGCGGCGTCGGCGTCGTGGATCGTCGCGAGGAAGGCCGGATCGGCCATCGCGTCGAGCGCCGCCGAGCCCTGGAAGAAGCCGTCGGTCCACTTCACGAAGTCGTGGACGAGCACGTCGCCCATCTGCGCGCCGAGCTTGGCGAGGGCGAGCGGCACCGCCTCCCGAACGCGGAACCGGAAGTCCTCCGAGAGCTCGTGGAGGAACGTGAGGGCCTTCGGGCGAAGCGCCGGATCGGCGGCGGCGCGCGCACCGAGCGCGAGGGCCCCGCACACCGGCAGGAACTCGTGGCCGGTATCGCCCGGCGCCTCTTCGGCATCGAGCAGGCACATCGCGAAGATCAGCTTGTCGGCCGGCTTGCCGACGGCCACGCAGTCGGTGGCGAACCCCTGCGCGAGCGGGATGTTCGCGCGCGTGCCCGGCAGGCCGGAGTTGATCGAGAGCTGCGCGTAGAGGCGCATCGGCTTTCCGGCGACCGCCTCGCGAAAAGCCGCCTGCATCGCGTCACCACGGAGTCCATCGGCCGGCTTCATCGAGGCGGGCACCATAGCCGCTTCGCAGGAAAGGCCGAAGTGCGATACATGTCTCCGTGATTTGCGTCGGTGCCCGTAGCTCAGTTGGATAGAGCGCTCGCCTTCTAAGCGAGTGGTCGGTGGTTCGAGTCCACCCGGGCGCGCTGCTTCTCGGCAGCGCAGGCGAGCAGGCGGCCTCAGCGGCGGAGCAGGGCTTCCCAGTACTCCGGGAGCTCGGCCCGCGGGGCGACCTCGGCGCGCGTCGAGGCGCTCACCGGCGCGAACGACGCCCGGTAGAGCGGGGCGTTCGCCATCTCGAACCCGGCCGCCATCGTGAGGCCGAGCTCGAGCTCCCCGAGGTCGGGCCAGCGCGCGTCGGGGTTGCGCAACACCGCGGCGTGGACGGCAGCGGCGAGCGCCGGGGCCACCCATGGCGAGCGCTGCTGCACGGGCTTCGGCGCCGCCTGGCCGACGAGGAACCCCATGAAGGCGCCGGAGCTCGTGAACGCGGGGGTGCCGGTGAGCATGTGATAGAGCACCATCCCGAGCGAGTAGACGTCGGTGCGCGCGTCGACGCGCTTCGCGTCCTGCGCCTGCTCGGGCGACATGTAGTGCGGCGTTCCGAGGAGCGCGCCGGAGCTCGTGAGCGAGTCGATGCCCGCGTCCTGCACCTTCGCGAGGCCGAAGTCGGACACCTTCACGACGACGACGCCGTCCTCCTCCTCGAGGAAGAGGTTCGAGGGCTTGAGGTCGCGATGGATGATCCCTGCCGCATGACCGGCGGCGACGCCGCGGCACGCCTGGACGAGGAGCGGCACCGCGACGGAGGGCTCGAGCACCTGGATGCACGCGAGCAGCTGGCCGAGATCCTCGCCGCGCATCCGCGGCATGACGAGGTACGGCGCGCCCGTCGCGTCGTCGACGCCGTGATCCAGCAGCGACAGAACATTCTTGTGCTGAAGGCGCGCCGTCGTGTCGATCTCACGCTGGAAGCGCGCGCGCGTCTCGGCGGCGTTCGCCGGCGCGCCGGGGCCGACGAGCAGCGTCTTGATGGCGACGACGCGGCCCGTCGTACGGTCGGTCGCCTCGAACACCATGCCCATGCCGCCCGCGCCGAGCTTGCCGAGCAGCGCGTACCGGCCGCCCATGATCGTGCCGGGAGGGATCGAGGGAGGCTCGGGACGCGCCATCGGAGTCGGCGCCATCCTAGCCCGACACGAGGCCTGATCATGGATCGCTCGACCCCACCGATCCACCCTCAGCGGATCGGCCACCGCACCTGGGTTGTTCGATCTGCGCGAAAAACAGGGGATTGCGCGATTCGCGCGGGGCGGTCCGACCTTTGCTGAGATGTCGGAGGGTAAGGCCGGGGGCGGCGTTCCGAAGAGGTGCTCAAGTGACCACGAACCACCGTTTCATCTCCGTTGCGATCGTGGCGCTTGCCAGCGTGCTGGCGAGCGCAGGCTGTGCGGCTCCCTCCGTCGACGACGAGGAGAGCACCGAGGAATCGCAGGACAAGCTGCTCGCGGGCCGGCGGCTCTCCGAGAGCGAGGCCGCGACCCTGATCCGGAACGCCGGCTTCCCGTCGAACCAGGTCGGTCGCATGCTCTGCACGATCAAGTACGAGTCGAACTTCTACGAGCGCGCCTCGAACAAGAACAAGAACGGCAGCACCGACTACGGGCTGTTCCAGATCAACAGCATCCACATGGGCGACGCGAACTGCCCGAAGAGCACGTCGGGCCTCTACACCGCCGCGCAGAACGCGAAGTGCGCGTACACGGTCTACAAGATCCAGGGCAACAACGCCTGGTACGGCTACCAGAAGCACCGCTCCGAGTGTGACCGCTACGCGGCGCCGAGCGCCGGCTCGAGCGACAGCGACGCGACCAGCACGGACGCGCAGGACACGTCGAGCGACGGCGGCTGCTACTCGGGCACCCTCGAGGACATGCTCGACGCGCGCGCCTGCGTGCAGTCGAAGTTCGACGGCATCTGGTACCAGTGCAGCCAGGGCAAGTGGTACCGCGGCGGCTCGAGCGGCACGGGTCCGTTCGGCGCCTGCACGTCGAGCCACGCCACGGAGTAGAAATGTCGGTATCCTCGGTCGGTGATCACGTTCAGCACCGATCCGCAGCGGGCCGAGAACCAGATGCACGCGGTGATCTTCTACCTCGTGACCTTTGGCTACATCGACGGTGACTTCGACGCGAAAGAGAAGAGCCTCGTCAAGCAGATCATCCGGCAGCTGATCGAGCATCGCGCGACCGACGCGATGCCCGACGCGGCCCCGGACGTCCGCGAGGACGTGATCGCGAAGTACACGCGGCACTTCCACGAGGTGTTCGAGGGCATCGACCAGAACGTGAAGGAGCTCTTCACCGAGAGCGTCGGCGGGGGCGAGGACCCGAAGACCTTCGTGCACGCGCGGCTCAAGGTGCGCTGCTTCGAGATCTTCAAGAGCTTCGACCGCGGAGGTCAGGAGCAGCTGATGCAGCTCATCGACCGCGTGCTCCTCGCCGACGGCGTCGCGCATCCCGCCGAGGTGCAGTTCCGCGCCGAGCTCGGCGGCTTCCTCGACGACGAGCTCGAGATCGAGCTCCTCGAGGAGGACGACGGGACGGGCGCGCAGTCGATGCAGGTCGACAAGCCGCAGCCGTCACACCCGAGCACCATCGATCACCCGTTCTTCAAGCCGTTCGAGTTCCACTTCTCGAAGGACCCCGAGACGATCGGCCGTCAGGTCGGGGCCGACCGCGCCCTCATCGACCGCGCGCTCGCCGTCATCGAGACGCAGCGCAGCGCCGGCAAGGGGAAGCTCGCCGGAAAGAAGAGCGTCGCCGAGCTCGCAGGCACCGAGCCATTCCTCGACGGGCACACCTACGTGCGCATGCCGAAGCCCGGCGAGCGCTACGAGCTGACCGTCCTCGGTGACCTGCACGGCTGCTACAGCATCCTCAAGGCGACGGTGCTGCAGTCGCGGTTCTTCGAGCGCGTCGACGCGTACCGGCGCGACCCCACGCAGCCGTATCCGCTGCTCGTGCTCCTCGGCGACTACATCGATCGCGGGCTCTTCAGCATCAACGGCGTGCTCCGCACCGCGATGCAGCTCTTCGTCACCGCGCCCGATCACGTCATCATGCTGCGCGGGAACCACGAGTACTACGTCGAGGTGAACGGCACGATGTACGGCGGCGTGAAGCCGGCGGAGGCGATCAACACGCTGAAGCCGCTCCTGCCGGTCGACGTGTTCCGCCACTACCGGACGCTCTTCGAGGAGCTGCCGAACGTCTTCCTCTTCGACCGCTTCTTCTTCGTCCACGGCGGGATCCCCAAGGACCGTCTCGTGAAGGAACGCTGGAAGGACCTGTCGTCGCTCAACGACCCCGACATGCGCTTCCAGATGATGTGGAGCGACCCGAGCACCGCCGACGTCATCCCCGCCGACCTCCAGGATCAGGCGTCGCGCTTCGCCTTCGGGCGCATGCAGTTCCGGGCCTTCATGCAGCGGGTCGGCGCGAACACGATGGTGCGTGGCCACGAGAAGGTGCTCGGCGGCTTCGCCTCGTCGTACGACGACGACGACCACGCGCGCCTCTTCACGCTGTTCTCGGCGGGCGGGCTGAAGAACGGCGACCTGCCGACCGAGAGCACGTACCGGGACGTGACGCCGATGGCGCTCACCATCACCGGCGACGGAACGCCGGGGAGCATCAAGCTGACCCCGTGGGCCCCCGACTGGGCGAGCTACAACGATCCCGAGCGGAACGCCTTCTTCAAGGTCGCGCCCGAGATCCCGATGCGCGGCTGACCGATCAGCGCGGGGTCGGCGGCGGGATCGACCCGCGCGCCGGCCGCAGCGAGGGCGGCACACCGTCGTCCGACGGGCGCTGGCTGCGCGGCGCGAGCGAGGCGGGGACGCGGTCGTTCAGCTCGGCGGCGTCGTTCACGATGCGGGTCGCGGCGGCGGCGCGAGCCGTCTTCTCGCTGAGCGTCGCGTGATCGACGACCGCGTGGCCCTCGAGCAGATCGAGGTAGTCGAGATCGAGCTCGCCGCCGCTCGGCAGGATGAAGACTCCGAAGAGGTGGGCGTGCCGGCGGACCTCCTGCACGAGCGGGCGCGGCACGTGGAGCGCGGCGTGCGTGATGAGGTGCACGACGGGGTCCCGCTGGTCGCGGGCGCGGAGCAGGGCGAGCTCGGTGGCGAGCTGCGCGAACACGCGCGCCGGGTTCCGCCCGCGCTCACCCTTGAACCCGAGCAGGTACGCGGCGGGGAGCTGCCCGGGGCGCGCGCGCTGCACGTCGTAGAGGCGCGAGTCGAAGAAGCGCATCCACACCTCTTCACCGGCCAGCTGGAGCTTCTTCCCGAGCGCGATGGAGAGGCCGCGCGCGAAGACCTGCCGGTCGCCGCGCATCGAGGCCGACGCGTCGATGAGCAGGTAGTGGAGGCGCCGCGCCTCGTCGGGCGCTTGCTCGCGCGTGTAGTAGAGGATCTCGTTCTCGATCATCCGCCGCGCGAACTCTTCCTCGTCCCACGCGAGCTCGGTGAGCACGAGCGAGTCGAGCGAGCCCTTGTTGCCGAGGCCGGCGTAGCCGTGGACGGCATGCGTGCCCGTCGCCTTCGCGCGGTGGGTCTCGAGCACGCTCGGCAGGAGCTCGAGCGAGAAGTTCACGATGTCGTTGGCGGCGGGGCTCGACAGCGCGGCGAGGAGGTCGACGTGCGCGAGCGCGCCGGCCGCGGTCGACTCGGGACCGAGCATGCCGAGGAGGCGCAGGGTGTCGAGATCGAGCGCGTCGGCGAGGGTCAGGACGTGGAGCCGCGACCGGACGAGCGCGTCGAGCGCGGCGACCTCGAAGTTGCGGCTGACCGCGGCGAAGAGCTGCGGCAGCTGCCCGTCGAGGTCACGGACCATCTCGGGGTCGAGCGGGATGCTCGCGGGGTAGGTGGCCTTGACGGTGGTGCGCTGGACGAGCGAGCCGAGCACGCGCGCGAGCACGACGACGACGAGATCGTCGTTGAGGCGCATGCTGCGGGCGCGCGTCGAGGCGTCGCTCTGGGCGACCTCGCCGAGCACGCTGCGGTACGTGCCGATCAGCTCGGCGGCCCGCGGTACCCGCGCGAGCACGCCGTCCGTGCCGGGGCGGGGCCCGATCTCGAGCTGCTCCTTCGGCGCCGCGTAGAGGAGGCCGAAATCGTGGACGATGAAGAACGGCAGGTGCAGCCCGAGCCGCGCGAGGTCGCGGTACCAGCGCAGCGCGCGCACCATCATCATGGGCGACGCGGCGCGGACCGACGAGAGCGCCAGGCCGCCGAGCGGCCCGACGACGACGGGATCCTGGGCGAGCGCCTGCGAGACCGGCATCGGAGAACGAGGATAGCGCGTTCTCGGCCCCCGGCGGTTCGGTTAGGCTCACGCTCGTCGTGCGCTATCCCCGTCCCGAGATGTTCGCCGCTCTGCTCGCCGCGGCGGTGGTGGTCGTCACGGTCGTGATGACCGCGTGCGGGGCCGACGATCCCGCGCCGCGCACGTCGGCCCGCGGCGAAGCGTGCCGCGTGACCGCCGACTGCGCCGAGGGCCTCGCGTGCGCCCCGCTCCCCGGCAGCGCGGGAGGCGCGTGCGTCACCGGACAGTTCCACGTCGTTCCCACCGCCAAGGAGTGCGCGATCACGCGGTGCGAGCAGTCGGCCGACTGCTGCAACGGCGAGGACGTCCAGCGGTGCCAGGCGCTGATCGCCCAGTGCGAGCTCGACGCCGGGCCGCCCTCGGAGCTTGCCTGCGCGCAGGTCGCGTCCGAGTGCGGCTGCGCGAACGGGCGCGTCACCTGCGAGCACGGAGCCTGCGTGTCGAGCTGCGAGGAGGACCTCGACTGCACCGGCAGCGGCGCTGGCCGGCGGTGCAGCGGAAGGCGGTGCGTGCAGTGCACGGGTGACATCGACTGCGGGGGCGGCCAACTTTGCCAGAACGGAAGCTGCCAGGCGGGCTGCTCCGGCGACGGCGACTGCGCCGGCTTCGACCGCTGCGTCAGCGGCCGCTGCTTGCCTTCCGGATGTCAGGCCGACCGCGAGTGCGTGGCCGCCACCCGCAACGTCGACGCGCGCTGCGGGACCGACGGCGTCTGCATCGTCCCGTGCCAGACCGATCTCGAGTGCGGCAGCCCCACGAGCTACAGCTTCTTCTCGTGCATCGAGCACGAGTGCACCTACGTCGGGTGCGAGTCCGACAAGGACTGCCGGCTCTTCTTCCTCGGGCCGTCCGACGCGAGCGTGCTCGGGTCGAACCAGCACGTCGTCTGCCGCGACCGCGGCGCGATCGGCGACGTCCGGCACTGAGCGCCGGCGGCTACGGTTTGGCGGCGCGGTAGACGCGGCCGTCGGACTGCGTCCAGTACACGTGCGTCCCGTCGACGGCGACGCCGTTCACCCCGCGGAGCCCGGCGCGGACCAGGCGGACCTCGTCGCGCGACGTGTCGGCCGAGTAGAGGAGCGAGGGCGCGTCGGGGTCCGTCGACGCGCGCGTGGCAAACCAGAGGCGGCCAGGCTGCGCGGGATCGAGCGCGATCGCGGCGCTGCCTGTGAACGGGGTCGACACGGGGGTCGTCCCTCCCGCGCGCGGACCGTAGACGACGGAGACGGAGGCGCTCGAGGTGCGATCGACCCAGTAGAGATTCGTCCCGTCGGCGAGCAGCTGCGAGGGCAGCGTCTGGTTCGCGTAGAGCGGCGAGGCGTCCACGGCACCGCCGTCGAGGGTGCGAGGCGCGCTCTCCACGATGGCGCCGCCCACGTCGTCGCCGGTCTCACGCGCGCTCGAGAAGTAGAACCGCGCCGCGTCCACCGCGAGGTCGATGCCGTCGGGCAGCACGGCGAGGTACGTGTAGGTGCCGCCGGCGCGCGGCAGCGCGTAGAGGTACGTCACGCCGCCCCCGAACCCCTGCGTGCGGCAGTACACGTTGGTCTCGTCGCTCGTCAGCGCAGCGCACCGTGAGAACGCGAGGAGGGATCGCCGCTCGTCCGTGACCGGGTCGACCGTCTCGATCGCGCCGCTCCCGAGGGTCTGGAACGACAGGACCGGCCCCGTCAGATCGACGGCGCCGAACGCGACGCCCGAGACGAGGACGCGAGTGCCGCCGCCGCCGTCCGCCGGACCGACCGCGAGGCCCGACCCGTAGCCCTGGCGCTCGTAGCGGAAGTACACGCGCCCGTTCCGCACCGTGATCTCGCGGCTCGAGACCACGCCCAGCGACGGCGGCTCGAAGAGGACCTCGCTCGCGCCGGCATCCTCCTCGGGGGGAAGGTCCCAGGCGCCGTCCTCCTCGAAGACGGCGGTGAGCGCGTACGCGACCGGCACCCGCACGAACGGGGCGCACGTCGCCTCGTGGCCGCGTGGCGGGGTGCCCTCGGTCTCGCCGTAGGGCAGGCGAACGTCGCGGGCGCCCTCCACGACCGGAAGCGCCAGCGTGAACCGCTTCATCGGGCTGCACTCGGCCGGGCCGCCCGCACGCGTGCTCGTCGGGATGACATCGGCGGTCCAGCGCGCGAAGTGCCACCCCGACGACGGCGTGGCGTACAGCTCGAAGCCGAGGTCGGAGCCGTCGAAGGTGCGCTCGGCGGTCGTGAGCCGCGCGAAGCACGTGCCGGGACAGTCGATGCCGGGAGACTCCGACACGACGCGCCCCGCGCCCTTCACCTGCAGCGTGACCTCGACGCCGAAGGTGCGTCCCGGGTCCTGCTGCTCGGCGCCGCGGTCACCGTTGCATGCACCGACGAACGCGACGCCCGACGCCGCGACGACCGCGGCCAGGCCGATCACGGCCAAGGCACGGAGCGCGCGGCGCGGGGTCGACGAGGCCACGCGTGGAGCCTACCCGAGCGCGGCCCCAGGTCCACGGCCGCGCGCGCCGGTGTACCATCGGGGCATGTCGCGGGAGCTGTTCGTCACCGGCGCCGTGCTCGCGGCGCTCGCCGCCGGCTGCGGGAAGAAGGGCCCCGAGCTCACGTGCAAGGCCAACGACGTGTGCTTCGTGTGCCCCGACGAGAAGCAGCAGTCGAAGTGCCGCGCCGACCCTTCGACCTCCCGCTGCAAGTGGTCCCCTCCCGACCACTGCAAGTGAGCGGCGCTCAGTCGGCGTAGGCCTCGATCGGCGGGCACGCGCAGATCAGCTTGCGGTCGCCGAGCGCGTTGTTGAGGCGGCCGACCGCCGGCCAGAACTTGCGGTCGCGCGTCCACGCCGCCGGGAACGAGGCCACCTCGCGCGAGTACGGGTGCGTCCACTCCGAGGCGGTGCACGCCTCGATGGTGTGCGGCGCGTGCTTCAGCGGGTTGTCGTCCTTGGGCCAGCTTCCCGCCTCGACCTTCGCGATCTCCTCGCGGATGGTGATCATCGCGTCGCAGAAGCGATCGAGCTCGTCGAGCGACTCGCTCTCGGTGGGCTCGACCATCAGCGTGCCGGCGATCGGGAACGACATGGTCGGCGCGTGGAAGCCGAAGTCGATGAGGCGCTTGGCGACGTCGTCGACCTCGATGCCCGCCGTCTTCTTGAAGGGGCGGACGTCGAGGATGCACTCGTGCGCCACGCGGTTCTGCTTGCCGCGGTACACGACCGGGAAGTGCTTGCCGAGCCGGTGCGCGATGTAGTTCGCGTTCAGGATGGCGACCTTCGTGGCCTCGGTGAGGCCGGTGCCGCCCATCATCTGGATGTACGCCCACGAGATGAGCAGGATGCTCGCCGAGCCCCAGGGCGCCGCCGAGACGGGACCGACCGCCGACGCGCTCGCCGCCTCGACCACCGGCTTCGCGGGGAGGTACTTCGCGAGGTGCTTGGCGACGCCGATCGGACCCATGCCGGGACCGCCGCCGCCGTGCGGGATGCAGAACGTCTTGTGCAGGTTGAGGTGACAGACGTCGGCGCCGATGTCGCCGGGGCGGCAGAGGCCGACCTGCGCGTTCATGTTCGCGCCGTCCATGTACACCTGGCCGCCGTGCTCGTGGACGATGGCGCAGATGCGCTTGATCTCCTCCTCGAACACGCCGTGGGTCGAGGGGTACGTGACCATGAGCGCGGCGAGATCGTGGGCGTGCGCCTTCGCCTTCTCCTCGAGGTCCGCCACGTCGATGTTGCCGCTCTCGTCGGTGCGGATGACGACGACGCTCATCCCCGCCATCACCGCCGTCGCCGGGTTCGTGCCGTGCGCGGAGGCCGGGATGAGGCATACCTTGCGATGCGCCTGGCCGGTCGACTCGTGGTGCTTCTTGATGACGAGCAGGCCCGCGTACTCGCCCTGCGCGCCGGCGTTCGGCTGGAGCGAGATGGCCGGGAAGCCCGTCACCTCGCCGAGCGCGCGCTCGAGCTCCGTGAACAGCTGCTGGTAGCCCTTCGTCTGCGCGAGGGGCGCGAAGGGGTGGAGGCGGTTCCACCACGCGTCGGTGATGGGCATCATCTCGGCGGTCGCGTTCAGCTTCATCGTGCAGGAGCCGAGCGGGATCATCGAGTGCGTCAGCGACAGGTCGCGTCCCTCCAGCTTGCGCATGTAACGCAGCATCTGGGTCTCGGAGTGGTGCGAGCTGAAGACCGAGTGCGTGAGGAAGGCGCTCTTCCGCGTGAGCTTCGCCGGGATCGCGCTCTGCGCGGACCCGTACGCGACGGTCGCGAGATCGTCCTGCCGCTGACCGGTCGCGAACACGTCGACGAGGTCACCGAGGTCGCCGAGGTCCACGGTCTCGTCGAGCGCGATGGTGAGGCTCGTCTTCGAGAGGCGGCGCAGGTTGATCTGCTTCTTCGCGGCCGCCGCGAGGTAGCCGGTGATCGCCTGCTCGGTGCCGTCGATGCGGATGGTGTCGAAGAACGCCTCGTGCGTCACCTTCACGCCGAGCCGCACGAGCGCGTCGCGCAGCAGGCAGGCCGAGCCGTGCACGCGCTCGGCGATCGCCTTGATGCCCTTCGGCCCGTGATAGACCGCGTACATGCTCGCGACGACCGCGAGCAGCGCCTGCGCCGTGCAGATGTTGCTGGTCGCCCGCTCGCGGCGAATGTGCTGCTCGCGCGTCTGCAGCGCCATGCGGAGCGCCGGCTTCTTGTGGGCGTCCTCGCTGACGCCGATGATGCGGCCGGGCATCTTGCGGACGAAGTCCTGCTTGATGGACATGTACGCGGCGTGCGGACCGCCGTACCCGAGCGGCACGCCGAAGCGCTGCGTGGTGCCGACCGCGACGTCGGCGCCGAGCTCGCCGGGGGGCACGAGCAGCGCGAGCGCCAGGATGTCGGCCGCCATCACGAAGAGGCCGTCGGCCGCGTGCACCTGCTCGCCGAACGCGGCGTAGTCGATGACCTCGCCGTCGGTAGCGGGGTACTGCACGAGCGCGCCGAACGCGCCGAGCTTCGCGAGGTCGACCGCGCGGTGATCGCCGACCACCACCGCGATGCCCGCCGCCTCGGCCCGCGTCTTGACGACCTCGATGGTCTGCGGGTGACAGAGCTCGGAGACGAAGAACGTGTTCTTCGCGTCCGACCCCTTGAAGCCCCAGGCGAGGGTCATCGCCTCGGCGGCCGCGGTGCCCTCGTCGAGCAGCGAGGCGTTGGCGATGGGCAGACCGGTGAGGTCGATCACCATGGTCTGGAAGTTGAGGAGCGCCTCGAGCCGCCCCTGCGCGATCTCCGCCTGGTACGGGGTGTACTGCGTGTACCAGCCCGGGTTCTGGACGATGTTCCGCAGGATGACCGGCGGCGTGATCGTGTCCGCGTAGCCCATGCCGAGATACGACCGCCACACCTGGTTCTGCTGGCCCATGCTCGCGGCGCGCGTCAGCAGCGCCGACTCGCTCAGGCCGGGCGGCAGGGCGAGCGGCTGCGTCATGCGAATCGACGCGGGCACCGTCTGCTCGACGAGCGCGTCGAGCGTGGCCACGCCCATCGCTTTGAGCATGAGCGCCTGCTCCTCGGCGCTGGGGCCGATGTGACGGCGAACGAAGACGTCGGGGTGCGCGAGCGGCGAGATCGTCGACATGGGTGGGTAGCGCCAGCTTTAGCGCGACCCGCGACCGGCTTCTAGTGCCGGGCGCGCCTCAAAAGCCGCCGGGCTTCACGCCTTCGGCGTCGCCCCCGATCGACTTGATGTCGACGGGCATGCGCGCCTGCTTGACGTTGTGCCAGTCGCTGCCCGTCTCGTCGTCGTTCAGGCCGAACTGGCCGTCGAGCTCGGGCCGGTTCTCCTTGTCCATCTTGTACTGGAAGTAGCCCTTGCCATGCGTGGTCGAGCTCGCGCCGACCATGCCGATGGTGTGCTCCTTCCAGGTGTAGTGGAGGACGTTGCCGGCCTGCGTGCCGCTCAGCTCGCCCCACTTGCTCTGGTCGGCGCGCTTCCAGCGACCGACGACGTTCGAGCCCTCTTCCTGGAGGTGCAGGTAGCCGTACACCGGGTGGAAGTACACGCCGGTCCAGGTCTCGCCCTCGGGCATGGGCCCCTGCGCGACCTTGGCGGACTTGGCCTCCTGCTTGTCACCGCAGCCGGTCGCGCCGAGGGCCAGCGGGACGGCGAGCGAGGTGAGGAGGCCGGAGACGACGACGGAGGAACGGACGAACGAAGCGAGGCTCATGCGAGGCCGATTCTACGTCACCGCTTCGCGTACGTGAACGCCTCTTTCGTGATCAGGTTCGTGAGCGTCAGCTGCGCGTCCGAGGCGTTGAATTGACGCGTTCCCCCGGCGCCGGGGGTCGGGCAGATCTGGGTCTCGGCGAACGTCGTGGTGACGGCGCTGAAGGTGCTCCTCGTCGTGACCGTGGTGGACGGGCTGTTGCCGCCGGTCTCGAGGATCTGCTCGATGACGTCGCCGGTGATCCGGATCGAGCTCCGCGCCGTGATGCCGGTCGGTCCCGCCGTCCCGGTGTCCCCGACGTAGACCACGTAGCTCACGAGGTTGTAGTCGCCGTCGGTGATGGTGCCGCCGGTCGCGGTCGGGGGCTCGCCGACCACCGCCTCGCGATCCAGGAGGAATCCGGTCATCGTGAGCGCCGAGCACACCGACCCGTCGCCCGCGTCCTTGGGGATTCCCGTCGACCCGTCACGTGACGGCAAGGCCGCGGCGTCCGTGTCGCCGCCCGGCGCGACGAGGTTCGGCCGCCCGTCCGACGCGACCGCCGGACGCGGATCGTCCTCCTGGCAGGCAGCGACGAGGGCCGGGACCGCGAGGGCGACGAGGATGCCCAGCAAGGCGCGCGAGAGCGAGGTCTTGCGGGAGCGCCACGGTCGGGTCATCCCCGAACCGTAGCGCCCCACGCCCCGCCGGGCCAAACGTCAGGCCTGCGCGTCGCCCCCGCCCTCTTCCTCGAGGGCCGCGCCGTGGCACTTCTTGAACTTCTCGCCGCTGCCGCACGGGCAGAGGTCGTTCCGTCCGATCTTCGGCTGTTCGAGCTTCGGCTTCGGCGGCGGCGGACGACGGACCGGAGCCCGCGCCGCGGCCTCTTCCTCGTCGCCCTCGACCACGTCTCCGCCGTGACGGAGCTGGACCGACTGCGCAGCGCGCTGGTGGCGCTCGTAGTCCTCGCGCTCGAGACGCTCGATCTCGCTCTCCTTCTGGAGGCGGACGCGCATCACCTTGGTCACGACGTTCGAGCTGACCTCGGCCATCATGCTGACGAAGAGGTCGTAGCCTTCCTTCTTGTACTCCTGCTTCGGATCGCGCTGGCCGTAGCCGCGGAGCCCGATGCCGTCACGGAGGTGCTCCATGTTGGTGAGGTGCTCGACCCACTGCTTGTCGATGTCCTCGAGATAGAAGTGGCGGAAGACGCGCATGAGCAGCTCGGTGCCCATCTCCTTCTCGCGCTCCTCGACGAGGACCAGCGCCTGCGTGTAGAGCGCATGCGCGAGATCGGCGGCGTCGGTGAGGCCCTCGATGTCCTTCGCCTTGCCCTCGAAGTGCTCGGTGAAGGCGGTCTTGATGCCCTTCCAGTCCCAGTCCTCGGGCGGCTTGTTGTGCGGGCAGCTCTCGTCGACGATCGCCGACACGATGCCGTCGACGAGGTCGAGGAGGCGCTCGCGCTGCTGCGTGAGCGACGACGGGATCTCCTCCATCAGGCGCTCGTAGATGACCTGGGGCTCCTTGCCGTCGCCTTCCTTGAAGTCGAAGCGGTATCCCCAGAACTGGTAGATGTCGCTCCGGAGCTGGTCCATGTCGAAGATCTCGGTGATCTCCTCGACCGTCTTCGGGCGCCTCACCTCTTCGCCGGACCCGCCGGGGAGCGGCGTCCCGTGGTGGATCATCATGTCGACGATGGCCTGCTTCACCTCGCCCTGGAGACGCGGGATCGACTCGATCTTCCGGAGCTTGCCGGTGGCCTTGCCCTCCTCGTCCACGACCTCCGCGGTGTAGATGCCGAGGAGCAGCTGCTGACGGATCTTGTAGACCGTCTTCCGCTGCTCGTTCATGACGTCGTCGTACTCGAGCGTGTTCTTGCGGATGTCGAAGTTGCGTCCCTCGACCTTGCTCTGCGCGTCGAGGATGCTCTTCGTGACCCACGGGTGCTCGATGGGCTCGTCGTCGGGCATGCCCATCCGCTCCATGAGCGACTTCACCTTGTCGCCGGCGAAGATGCGCATCAGGTCATCCTCGAGGGAGAGGAAGAACTTGCTCGAGCCGGGATCGCCCTGACGGCCGGCGCGGCCGCGCAGCTGGTTGTCGATGCGGCGTGACTCGTGGCGCTCGGTGCCGACGATGTGGAGACCACCGGCCTCGCGGACCTCGTCGCCTTCCTTCTTCGAGGCGGCTTCGTACTTCTTGATGACCTTCTCGAACTCTTCCTTCTCGAGGTCCTCGTCCTTGCCCTGCTCCTTGAACTCGAGCTTCGCGAGCATCTCGGGGCTGCCGCCGAGGATGATGTCGGTGCCGCGACCGGCCATGTTCGTCGAGACGGTGATGGCGCCCTTCCGGCCGGCCTGCGCGACGACGTACGCCTCTTTCTCGTGCTGCTTGGCGTTGAGGACCGCGTGCGGGATCCCCTTCTTCTTCAGGATCTTCGCGACCGCGGCGCTCTTCTCGACGCTCGTCGTGCCGACGAGGACCGGGCGGCCCTTCTCGTGCGCGTCGAGGATCTCGTTGACGACCGCCGTGAACTTCTCGCGCTCGGTCTTGTAGACGAGGTCCTCGAAGTCGACGCGCTGGATGGTGCGGTTCGTCGGGATGGTGACGCAGCTCAGCTTGTACGTCTTGTGGAACTCCTCGGCCTCGGTGTCGGCGGTGCCGGTCATGCCGGACAGCTTCTTGTAGAGGCGGAAGAGGTTCTGGAACGTGATGGTGGCCATCGTCCGCGTCTCTTCCTGGATCGGGACAAGCTCCTTGGCCTCGATGGCCTGGTGGAGGCCGTCCGACCAGCGACGCCCGGCGAGCACGCGGCCCGTGAACTCGTCGATGATGAGGACCTTGCCCTCGTCGGTGACGAGGTAGTTCACGTCGCGCCGGTAGAGCGTGTGCGCGCGGAGGCACTGGTTCAGGATGTGGAGCGACTCGAGGTTCACCGGGTCGTAGAGGTTCGACACCCCGAGGAGCTTCTGCGCCATGTCCACGCCCTCGTCGGTGAGGGAGACCTGGTGCTGCTTCTCGTCGACCGCGTAGTGCTCGTCCTTGCGGAGGCGCGGGATGATCTCGTTGATCGACTTGTACTTGGCGCTCGACGTCTCGGCCTGGCCGCTGATGATGAGCGGGGTGCGCGCCTCGTCGATGAGGATCGAGTCGACCTCGTCGACGATGGCGTAGTTCAGCTCGCGCTGCTGGTAGTCGAGCGCGCTGAACTTCATGTTGTCGCGCAGGTAGTCGAAGCCGAACTCGTTGTTCTGGCCGTACGTGATGTCCGACCGGTACGCGTCGCGCTTCTCCTTGTCGGCCTGCGAGTTGACGACGACGCCGGTGCTGAGACCGAGGAAGCCGTACAGCTTGCCCATCCACTCCGAGTCGCGGCGGGCGAGGTAGTCGTTCACGGTGACGACGTGGACGCCCTTGCCCTCGAGCGCGTTCAGGTAGCAGGCGAGCGTCGCCACGAGGGTCTTGCCCTCGCCCGTGCGCATCTCCGCGATCATGCCCTTGTGGAGGACCATGCCGCCGATGAGCTGCACGTCGTAGTGGCGCATCTTGAGCGCGCGCTTGCCGCCCTCGCGACAGACCGCGAACGCCTCGACGAGGATGTCGTCCAGGGTCGCGCCGTTGTCGAGCTTCTGCTTCAGCTCGGCGGTCTTCCCCCTCACCTCGGCGTCGGTGAGCTTGGACATCTTGTCTTCGAGCTTGTTGATCTCATCGACGAGAGGCCGGAGCTTCTTGACCTCGCGTTCGTGCGAGGTGCCGAGGATCTTCTTGAGTGCCCAGGCGAGCATGGGGAAGGATGCGACCTTTCTAGGAGAGCGTGACGGGCGTGACGTGACCGTGAACTGTGCGTGACGGAACCCGGGGGGCGGTGAGGTTCTTCCCGGTCTGCGGACCGTGCAGGGTAGCAGGGCGCAGCGGCGGCCCCAAGTCGCTTTCGCGGCGCGCCGATTCACGCGAACCTTGGCACCATGTTCGGCTCCAAAGGTAGCGACGACGCATTCTTCGAGGCTTTCGTGGCGCACGCCGACACGAGCGTCGCGGCGGCTCGGCTTCTCGAGCAGATGCTCGCGCTCCTCCCGACGCAGGGCGCGCCCGAGTCGTACCGCGCCGCCTCGGCTCCGTCGACGCCCGCCCTCTCCGACCTCGGCCGTCAGGTGAAGGAGGCGGAGAGCAAGGGCGACCGCATCACGCACGACACGATCAAGCGCCTCCGCGAGAACTGGATCACGCCGCTCGACCGGAACGACATCCACACCCTGGTGAGCCGCCTCGACGACGTGCTCGATCACCTCGAGGCGGCGAGCGACCGGCTCGTCATCTTCGAGCTGAAGTCGGCGCCGCCCGAGGCCGCCGAGCTCGCGAAGCTCCTCGTGCGCGGCTGCGAGACGCTCGGCAAGGCGGTCGCGCTCCTTCGCTCGATGAAGAACGCTCCGCAGATCCTGGAGCACTGCGTGGTCGCCAACCAGATCGAGAACGCGGCCGACACGCTCCACCGCAACGCCATCGCCGAGATGTACCGGCCGGGCAGCGACCCGCTCGTCGTCATGAAGTGGCGAGACATCTTCGACAGCCTCGAGTCCGCCGCGGATGCCATCGAGGACGTGGCCAACGTCATCGAGGGCGTGGTGCTGGAGTACGCATGACCGGGCTCGTCCTCATCATCGGGCTCGCGCTCCTCTTCGACTTCATCAACGGCTTCCACGACGCTGCCAACAGCATCGCCACCGTGGTGTCGACGCGCGTGCTCTCGCCGAACCAGGCGGTGCTCTGGGCGGCCGCCTTCAACTTCATCGCCTTTCTGGTGTTCAGCACGCACGTCGCCGGCAACATCGCGAAGGGCATCGACCCGCACGTGGTGACGCTCGGCCTCGTCGCCGCCGGCCTCGTCGGGGCGGTCATCTGGGACATGATCACGTGGGTGCTCGGCATCCCGACCTCCTCGTCACACGCGCTGCTCGGCGGCCTCGCCGGCGCGGCGGTCACCAAGGCCGGGTTCAAGGCGCTCGACCTCGCCTTCTTCGGCAAGACGATCGCGTTCATCTTCCTCTCGCCGCTCCTCGGCCTCCTGCTCGGGGTCGTGATCATGCGCATCGTGATGGCGATCTTCCATCACCGCTCGCCGGGCCTCGTCGACCGCGGGTTCCGTCACGCGCAGCTCTTCTCGGCGGCGATGTACTCGCTCGGCCACGGCGGCAACGACGCGCAGAAGACCATGGGGATCATCGTCGCGGCGCTCGTCGCCAACCAGGCGGTCGCCGCCGCGCCCGCGGGTACGAGCCAGCACGTCCCGCTCTGGGTCGTGCTCGCGTGTCACGCGGCGATGGCGCTCGGGACCCTCAGCGGCGGCTGGCGCATCGTGCGGACCATGGGGATGAGCATCACGAAGCTCGCCCCGGTCGGCGGGTTCAGCGCGGAGTCGGCCGGCGCCATCTCGCTCTTCACCGCGACCGCCTTCGGCATCCCCGTCTCGACGACGCACACCATCACCGGCGCGATCGTCGGCGTCGGCGCGGTGCGCAAGCTGTCGGCAGTGCGCTGGGGCGTGGCGGGCCGGATCGTGTGGGCCTGGGTGCTCACCGTCCCCGGCGCCGCGCTCATCAGCGCCGCGACGTTCCTCCTGCTGCGGGCGCTCGGCGTCGCGGTCTGAGCTCGCTCAGGCGAGCCAGCCCTTCTCGCGGTACCAGGCGCCGGTGCGGCGTGCGCCGTCGCCGCCGAACGTGGTCTCGGGCGTCCAGCCGAGCGCCTTCCAGGTCGGTGCGCTGTCGCACACCCAGTCGTGCTTCAACATCGCGACCTTCTCGCGCGTGAGCATGACCGCCTTCTTGCGGATGCGCCCGTAGGCCTCGACCCCGAGCGACGCGAGGCTCAGCACCGGGAACGGGATTCCGATCCGCACGAGCGGGCGCCGGCCGAGCGCGTCGGGCAGCACCTCGCCCATGGCGCGGGCCATCGTCATCGGCTCGCCGTCGTCGACGAAGAAGATGCTGCCGCTCGGGACGTCGGTGGTGATGGCGAGGATGCACGCCTTCGCGCAGTCGGGCCCGTAGACGTAACAGCCCATCATCGACCCGTCGCCGATCACCGGATACTGCCGGCGGCTCACGGCGCGGAACGCCTCCAGGATCTCGACGTCGCGCGGGCCGTAGATCGCGCCCGGGCGCAGGATCGTGACCGGCAGCTTGCTCTTGCGCGCGAGCACCGCCTTCTCGGCGCCCAGCTTGGAGCGGCCGTACGCGGTGACCGGGCGCTCCTGATCGACGGGCACCGGGCGCCCATCGAGCGAAGGGCCACACGCCTCGAGGGTCGAGACGTGGACGAAGCGCTTCAGGCCGGGGGCGTGCGCGATGGCCGCCTCGAGCAGGTTCACCGTGCCCTGCGTGTTCGTCTCGAAGAAGCTCGCCTCGCTCGTCGCCTTGACCGCGCCCGCCGAGTGGATGACGGCATCGACGCCCTTCATGGCGGCGTCGACGCTCGCGCGGTCCTCGACGCTGCCCTCGGCGTACTCGATCCCGCCGAGCGTCTCGAGGAAGGTGCGGTTCGAGCTCCTGCGGACCAGCGCGACCACCGTGTGGCCGGCGGCGGTCAGCTGCTCGGCGATGTGGCTCCCGAGAAAGCCGCTGCCGCCCGTGACGAGGATCCTCATGCCGTCAGCTCCTTCGCGTACACGCGGTACGTCTTGTACTTCTTCGCGCCCATGAGGCGGATGCCGGTGTTCACGGCGGCGTTGTCCTCGAGCGTCCACCCGAGCTCGCCCCACGTCATGCCGATGCGCCGGCCGCCCTCGCTCATCTCCGCGTAGAGGAAGAGCGAGAGGCCCGCGTACTGCCGCTGCAGGCGGTACTTCTTCTTGATGCCGAGGATGAGCATGCGGCCGCTCCGCGCGCCCTGGACCTTGAGGCGGTAGAGCAGCTTGGCGAGGCCGAACGGGAACAGCTTGCCGTCGAGGTCGGGGATGAGCTCGTTGATGTTGGGCAGCGCGATCGCGACCGCTGCCGGCTCACCGTCGATGGTCACGAGCGACGTGATCTCCGGGATCATGAAGAGCTTGAAGTCGGCGGCCATCTTGTCGGCCTCGCGCTTGGTGGCCGGCACGAAGCCCCAGTTGTCCGACCACGCGTCGTTGAAGACCTCCAGCGTCAGCTTCACGTCGCGCTCGATGTCCTTCTTCGAGAGCGGCCGGGCGACGACCTCGGGCATCGCACGGATGTCGTCACGCGCCTTCCGCACCCGCGGGTTCAGGTCGGCCACCTCGTAGCGCCAACCGAAGAGGTCCTTCTCCTTGGCGTACCCAGCCTTCTCGATGAGGCCACCCTGGTAGCTGCGCGCGTGCGGGTTGAGGAGCGTCGGCGGGTACTCGAAGCCCTCGACCAGGCAGCCGGCCTCCTCGTTGATGGACAGGTTGTACGGGCCGCGCGCGCGCTTCATGCCGCGCTTCTTCAGCCAGCCCTCGGCACGCGCCAGCAGCTCGCGGGCGACCTCCTCGTCGTCGATGGTGTCGAGGAACCCGAAGAAGCCGGTGTCGTCCTTGTGGCGCGCCAGGTGCTCGCGGTCGATCTGCGCGGTGATGCGCCCGACCGGCCGCCCGTTCCGGTACGCGACGAAGAAGACGCCCTCGGCGTGCTCGAAGAAGGGATTCTTCTTCGGATTGAGGCGATCCCGGAGATCCTGGTCGATGGGCCGGATGAACGCCGGATCGCCCGCGTAGACGACGTCGACCACGTCGAGGAAGTCCTTGATGTCCGCGCCCATGGGCTTCTCTCTGATTTCGACCATCGTGCCCGGGGTTTTCGCCCGCCCCGGGCGTGCCGTCAATCGAGCAGAGGCGGGATCATTCGAGGTAGCGCGCGAAGAAACCGAGGAGCTCGGCGTCGCTCTCCACCTTCGCGGCGCGCGTGGTGGCGCCGCCGTGGCCCGCCGAGGCCGAGACGCGCAGCAGGATCGGCGCCTCGGCGGCCTGCGCGTCCTGCAGGGCCGCGGCCAGCTTGTACGAGTGGAGCGGGGCGACGCGGACGTCGTGATCGCTGGTCAGGAGGTACGTGGGCGGGTACTTCGTGCCGCGCGCCACGTTGTGGAGCGGCGAGTAGTCCCGGATGGCCTTCGCCTCGGCGGGCACCGCGAGCGAGCCCATGAAGCCCGTCCAGCCGGCGCCCTCGCCGAAGAGCTGGAAGCGAAACGCGTCGTGCACGCCGACGATGGGCGCGACGGCGCCGAAGAGATCCGGCCGCTTCACGAGGACCGCGGCGACGAGGAGCCCGCCGCCCGAGCGGCCGAAGATGCCGAGGTGCTTCGGCGAGGTGACCTTCTGCGCGACGAGCTGCTCGGCGGCGGCGATGAAGTCCTCGTGGCTGACGTGCTTGTTCTCGCGCGACCCGGCGAGGCGCCAGGCGTCGCCGTACTCGCCTCCGCCGCGCACGTTTGCGACGGCGAGGGCGCCGCCCTGCTCGAGCCACGCCATCGTCATGGCGCGGTACACCGGGAGGTACGGAACGCCGCCGACGCCGTAACCGGTGAGGAGCGTCTTCGTGCTCGGGCCGCGCTTCGCGCCCTTCTTCGCCGTGACGGAGAGCGGGATCTTGGTCTTGGTGCCGTCGCTCGCGGCGTAGAACGAGAGCGTCGTCTCGTAGTCGTCGGGCGCATAGGGCAGCGGGACGGGCCGGAACGGCGTGAGCGTCGCCTTTCCGAGATCGTAGCGGAAGGCGGTCCGCGGCCGCGCGAACGACTCGACCGAGATCGAGACCGCCGTGGCGCCCTCGCCGTCGGGCGCGCCGAGCGACCCGTGCGATGCCCCGGGCAGCGGCACCTCGCCGAGCTGCTTCCCCGACGTGTCGTGGACGGTGATGCGCGTCCGTGCATCATGCACGTATTCGACGAGCAGCCGGTGCCCGACCAGGGACGCCGAGTCGATGTTGTCGGCGCTCGCGACGAGGACGTCCCGCCACGCGCGCGGCTCGGGCTGGCTCAGGTCGACGGAGACGATGCGCCGGTTCGGCGCCTGCTCGTTGGTCTGCACGTAGAACGTCGCGCCTTCGTTGCCGACGAACAGGTACTCACCGCGCAGGCCGGTGGCGAGCGGGACCGGCTTCGCCGCGGGCTTGCTCAGGTCGAGGACGTGGAGCTCCTCTTCGCTGCGGTCGCCGACCTCGCCGTCGCCGGTCTCGAGCACGAGGTAGCGGCCGTCGCCCGTGAGGTGCGGGCGGAACTGCCACGTCGGGTGGTCCGGTCGCTCGTAGACGACCACGTCGGCGCTCGCATCGGTGCCGACGACGTGGCGGTACACCTTGTGGTCGTGGTCGGGCTCGGAGAGCTCCTTGCCGGCGGCCGGCGCCGGGAAGCGGCTGTAGTAGACGACCTTCCCGTCACGCGTGAGCTGGGGCGGGTAGTACTTGAGCCAGGGCAGCGCCTCCGGCAGATCGCGACCGGTCGCCACGTCGCGAAGGTGCCACGTCGTCCAGTCGCCGCCGCCGCTCGCGAGGCCGTACGCGACGCGCGAGCCGTCGCCTGCCACCTCGTAGGCGGTGAACGAGAGCTTGCCGTCGGGCGAGAGGACCTGCGGGTCGACGAGCGTGCGCGGCGCGCCGTTCTCGCCGTCGGCGACGACAAGCGTGGACTGGGGCTTCACGCCGTCGTCCTGGCGCCAGAACCAGCGGCCACCCCGTACGACCGGCGCGCTGCTTTCGCCGATCGCGGAGAGCGCGCCGAGCGTCCGCGCGTACGAGGCGCGCGCCGGCAGATCGGCGAGCACGCGCGACGTGAGCTCGTTCTCGGCCGCCACCCAGGCCCGCGTGGCGGGCGCATCGAGCTGCTCGAGCGGCCGGAACGGGTCGGCGACCTGCATGCCCGCGATCGTCTCGACGAGGTCGACGCGCGGAGCCGCCGGATAGCGCGAGGAGGGGGCGCGGGGCGGAGCCGACGCCGGAGCGCACGACGCCGCGAGCGCGACGAGGAAGAGGAGGCGCCGCAACGGCTACTTCTTCATCGCTGCATAGAAGCTCGCGTCGCGACGGCGCACGCGGACGAGGAGCTGGCCGTCCTTGGCTGCCTCGGAGAGCTGGTTCGAGCTCGGCTCGGCGATGCCGTCCGCCTCGATGATGACGTCGCTCGGCTTCAGGCCCGCACGGTCGGCGGCGGAGCCCGGCACGATGGTCGTGATGATCGGCAGCGGCTTCTGCGGAAGGCCGAGCTGCTGCGCCTGCGCCGCCGTGAGGTCGCGCACCGAGAGGCCGAGGCCGGACTGCGGGACGCCCTGCTGCTGCACGGGCAGCGGCGGGACCGGCGGCTCGGGCTTCGCGGTCAGCGTCATGTTCGTGCCGTACTTCTTGCCGTCGCGGATGATCTCGAGCTGCACCGTCTGGCCGACGTCGTGCGAGATGACCTCGCGCACGAGCTCGCGCCCGTCGATGACCTTCTTGCCCCCGACCGCGCCGATGATGTCCCCGGGCTTGATGTTCGCCTTCTGGGCCGGCCCGCCGTCGCTGATCGAGTTGACGAGCACGCCGGCGCGCGGGTCGACCTTCATGGCCGACGCGAGCTCGGGGGTGAGGTCCTGGATGCCCACGCCGAGCCAGGAGCGCTGCACGTGGCCCTGCTTGACGATCTGCTCGGCGACGCGGCGCGCGAGGTTCGACGGCACCGCGAAGCCGATGCCGCTGCCGCGCCCGACGATCATGGTGTTGATGCCGAGGACTCGGCCGTCGAGATCGCACAGCGGACCGCCGGAGTTTCCGGGGTTGATGCTGGCGTCGGTCTGGAGGTAGTCCTCGATCGCGTTCATGCCGAGGCCGCCGCGGCCCTTCGCCGAGAGCACGCCGGTCGTCACGGTGTAGCCGAGGCCGAACGGCGAGCCGATCGCGATGGTCCACTCGCCGACCCGCGATGCGTCCGAGTCGCCCAGCTTCGCGGCGGGCAGGCCGCTGCCCTCGATCTTGATGACCGCCAGATCGGTGGCCGGATCGCGGCCGAGCAGCTTCGCCGGCAGGAGGCGCCCGTCGCGCAGGCGGACGTTGATGGTGAGCGAGTGATCGATGACGTGGTTGTTCGTCAGGATCGATCCATCGGGCGTGAAGATGACGCCCGACCCGGTGCCGTGCTCGATCGGCGAGTCCTGGTTGCGACCGAAGAGGCGCGTGATCTGGTCCGCGTTCTCGTCGCGGGCCGTCGTCTCGATCTGGACGACGCTCGGGCTCACCTTCTCGGCGACCGACACGAACGCGTCGGACAGCTTGCGCGCCTCGGCGACCGCGGCCGGCGCCGGCGTCGCAGGCTTCGGATCACCAGGCGTCGCCTGGGCGTGCGCGGTGGACGTGATCGACGCCGCGCCGAGCCCGAGCCCGAGCGACAGCACGAAGATGGAGACGCCACGCGCGCGACCCGGAAGAAAGCTCGAACCCATGCGACCCACCCTAGCAAAGGCGCGGGCCGCCGGAAAATTCAGGCGAAGCGTTCGACGATCCGCGACCACGCCACGGCCCCGGTGGCCATGGCGCCGTCGTGCAGCCCGCCGCCCGGCGCGTCGAGATCCGTGAGCTCCAGGGTGGCGGCGCCCCGGAGCAGCGCGAGCCGTCGGCCGAGCCGCACGAGCGCTGCCATGAGCGGGCGCGGGTCGAGCGCGGGGTCGACCGCGAAGCGCCCCAGCAGACCGCGGCGCGCCGGCAGGAACGGCGGATCGAGCGACATCACGGTGAGGCTCGCGCTCGCGCGCACCACGCCCGCCTGGTCGAGCGCGACGATCTCGCTCTGGTCGGTGGCGGTCGGACGGGCGAGGTGCGCCGCGAGCGCCCCCACGAACGTCGCATCGACGGCGCGCGGGCGATCGAACCGGATGTCACCCTGGGCCCGTCGCCGCGCCGCGAGCGCCGGATCGAGGAGCGCGATCGGGAGGGCGTCGTTCGGTGTCGCGACGCGCGCCACGTACGGCTCGCTCCCGGTGGGCGTCGTCGCCCCCTCGGTCGCGATGCGGGCGGTCCACGACACCGGCGTGTATCCGACGACGCGGTAGAACGCATGCGCCGGGTTGGGCTCGAGCACCTCGGCGGCGAGCACGACGGGAGCCCCGCGGCTCAGCTGCTTGGCGACGCCGGCGAGCCCCGCGAGCAGCGCTCGTCCTGCGCCGCGCACGCGGCTCCGCTCGGACACGATGAGCGAGCGGACCTCGCACGTGAAGGGCGTCGACTCGTCCACGCCGTGCCGCTCGAACCACCCCTCGACCTGGCCGACCACCTGACGATCGACCGCCGCGACCACGTGCACGTGCCGCCCGAGGACCGGCTGGCCACCGCGCACGCGCGCGTCCTCGGCGAGGCGGTAGGCGAGCTGCTCGTAGACCCTGGCGTCGCGCGTTCCGGCGTACCCGCCCCAGGCCTCGTGCGCGTCCCAGAGCTCCCGCCAGAGGCCCGCGATCGCGAAGCCCTCCTCGGGGCGCGCGCCGCGGATCTCGAGCGAGGCCGGCTGCGTCACGGCGGCCAAGGGTCACCGGCTTCGGGAGGGAGGGCCACGTCGATGTGCTCGAGCGTGAGGCCGTGCGCCGGCGCGGTCTGGCCGACCGTGATGCGGTCCTTGCTCGTCGTCGGGTCGAGCGCGCTCGCGATCGTGCCCTCGGGGAGGATGTCGCGCGCGACGTCGACCAGCGTGCCGACGAGGATCCGCACCATGTTGTACATGAACGAGTTGCCCTCGATCGTCACCGTCCACAGGCGGGGATCGTTCGCGAGCTGCTCGACGCGGATCGCGTGCATCGTGCGAACGGTGATGACCCGTTCGTCACGCACCGAGCGGAAGGCAGCGAAGTCGTGCGTACCGAGCACGCTCTGAGCTTCGCGCCGGAGCTTCTCCATGTCCATGTCGTAACCGACGCGCCACGCGCGATGACGCAGCAAGGCGTCGGGCACCTTGTCGCGGACGATGAGGTAGCGGTAGCGCTTCCGCCGGCTCGTGAAGCGCGGGTTGTAGCGAAGCGGCACCGCGCGTGCGGCGCGAACGCTCACGTCGTCCGGGAGGTTCTGATTGAGCTGGAGGACCCAGCCGCGCGGCGGCATGAAGAGGCGCGCATCGAAGCCGGCGAGCTGACCCTCGGCATGGACGCCCGCGTCGGTGCGGCTGCAGCCGCGCGGTCCCTCGGCGCGCGGATCGAGCGCGAGGATGGCGCCCCGCAGCACCTCCTCGACGGTGCGCACGCTCTTCTGCGTCGCCCATCCCGAGAAGCCCGAGCCGTCGTAACCGAGCGTGAGGAGCACGCCGTGCTCCGGCAGGTGGCTCATCCGCCCTGGGGTCCGGCGTCCGCGATCGCCGCGCTGCCGTCGGGGATGTCGACGCTCTCGTCGGGCGGGGTGCCGGTCGCGCCGGAGACGAGCGGCGGCGCGGCCACGCACGTGCGCGAGGAGCACACGCCGGAGAGGCAGTCGTCACCGCGCAGGCACTCGTCACCGATCGGGCTGCGCGTCTCGCCGCACGCCGCCACGATCACCACCGCGAGGAGCGCGAGCAACGCTCCGCGGCGGCGGAAAGGCAGCGCAGCTCGCGAACGCGCTCGCGCAGGAGACCAGGAGCGCACGCGCGCCCGCTACTGCCGGGGGACGAAGTTGATCGGAACGCTCACGTCGACGCAGCCGCCCTTCGGCGCCGGAAAGCTCGTGCTGCGGAAGTTGTTCACGACGCACGTGGCGACGCCGGGGTTCGAGGCGAGCTCGTTGTTCGTCGCCGAGGCCGAGCACGCTTGCCCGTTGGCGCCGATGCGCACGGAGATGGACATCTTCCCGCGGAGCGTCGGGTCCTGCGCGAGCGCGTTGTCGTAGCAGCGGTGGCTCTGCTTGGCGCGGAACGCGAGCGCGCTCTCCACGTCAGTGGTCGCCGTGCCGGTGCACTGCTTCACGTCACACTGGTTGCTCAGCTGGACGGTGTTGGTCTTCTTGCCGCCGTCGTCGGCGGGCGCTGCGTCCTCGACCACGGGCGGCGGCGGGATGTCGTCGTCCGGGTTCTTGGTGGGGCGCGGCGGAGGCGCGGCATCGGCCACGACGATGGTGGTCCCGCCGTCCGGCTTCTGGCAGGCGCGCCAGCCGATGATGGCGCCGATGGCGCCGAGGAGGAGGACAGCGAGGAGGATGAACTTCCCGTTTCCGCCCGAAGGAACGCCGGCAGGCGCGCGCGAGGGGCGCATCGACGCGGGCGGCGGTGGTTTCGAGGCCATGTGGCGGCGAGTATACGAGAGTTTCGACCGTCACAAAGCTTCGCGAGCTTCGTGGACGTACAGGGTGAGGGTCGTGTCGCCGTGGCGCCGGCTCCGGTCCTGGGCGAGCCCCGGGATCGCGGGGGCGGCATCGCTCGACGCGTGCTCGAGGACGAGGACGCCGCCAGTCGCGAGGAGCGAGGCCGTCCGCGCCAGGATGTCGGCAAACGCCGGCGTGGGCACGTCGGCATACGGCGGGTCGAGGAACACGAGCCCGAACGGACCGTCGATCCGGTCGAGCGCGCGGTCGACCCGGCTCGCCACGACGCGCGCGATGCGCAGGGCGTCCAGCGCCTTCACGTTCTTCTGGATCGCCGCGATGGCGTCTTTTCCCTGCTCGACGAGCACGGCGCGGGCGGCGCCGCGCGAGAGCGCCTCGAAGGCGAGCGCCCCGGTGCCGGCGTAGAGATCGAGGACCGCCGGCCCCGGCGTCTCTTCGTCCGGCGTGAGCACCCCGTCCGAGACGAGCATCGAGAAGAGCGCCTCGCGCACGCGGTCCGAGGTCGGACGCGTGGTGGTCCCTCGTGGAGCCTCGATCGCGCGGGAACGCCAGCGCCCTCCGGTGATGCGCATTCTGCGACCCGAGCCTAGCCGAGACGGGTACGATTCGCGTCGATGCTTTCACGCTGCGCCCGCCTCGCCCTCCTCCTCTCGAGCATCCTGAGCGTGCTGTGCGTGGCCTTCTTCCCGCGTGCGGCGCGCGCCGACCAGCCGGGGGCGCACACGGTGCCGGTGGCGGTCCTCGCCTTCGACTCGGACGACAGCGAGGACCAGGCGGAGGCGATCACCGGGGCCATCCGCTCGCGCGTCCGCGCCGCCCAGGGGTGGTCCCTCATCGAGACGAACCAGTCGCTCGGGATGCTCACCGCCGCGTTCAAGTGCCCCACGCGGCCGACGCCCGAGTGCCAGCAGAAGATCGCCGACCAGATCAAGGCCGAGCGTTACATCTACGGCTACGTGACCAAGGGTCCGCTCGCGAACCAGGTCACCGCGGAGGTGCACCTCTTCCAGCGCGGCAAGCCCGAGGCGCCGATCATCAAGGAGCCGTACGCCGACAACCTGCGCGACCCGAACGACGACACGCTCCGCAAGATCGCCGCGCGCATCGTGGAGCGGCTCGGTGGGGCGTCACTCGGCGTCATCGTCGTCCGGTCGTCCGAGCCCACGGGCGAGGTCATCGTCGACGGCGAGAAGCACGTGCCGCTCGACAAGGGAGCGGCGCGCATCGAGCTCTCCGCGGGCAGCCACTCGGTGGAGCTCTCGGTGGTCGGCGGCGCCGGGAGCCGGCGCAACGTGCTGGTGGTCGCCGGACGGGACACCGTCGTCGAGCTCACCGCCACCGCCGCGCCCACGAGGACCCCCGGCACCACCGCCGAGACGAGGGGCAACGGACGCAAGGTCGCGGGCGGCGTGACGATGGGCGCGGGCGTCGTGCTCGGGGCGGTCGCCGTCATCGAGCTCGTTCGCTACCTCGGGCTCCAGGACGACGGCGACGCGCGCGCCGCCGAGCTCGACAAGAACAACCCGCAGGACGGCACGAAGGAGTGCCGCGAGTACGACCCGCGCTGCAAGCAGATCAACCGGGACTCGAAGGTCGCCTCCGGGCTCGCGATCGGCCTCGGCGCCGGCGGGGCGGTCGCGGTCGGCGTCGGCGCCTACCTGTTCTTCACCGATCCGGGCGGCAGCGAGAAGGCAACGGCGCGGAACAAGACGCGGCTCGTCCCGAGCGTCGGCCCCGGCTCGGGCACGCTGACCGTGCTCGGCACGTTCTGAGGGCCTGAATTCCGGCGCTGCGCGGCCGTTCGGTCGTCATGGCCTGGTTCGTGAATCTCAAGACGGCGGCGAAGCTGGTCGTCTTCTTCGTCGCCATCGTCGTGATGCTCGCGATCACCGCCGGCGCGGGCGTCCTCTCCGCGCGGACCGCGAAGGACGGCCAGGAGGCCACCTTCGAGACCGATCTGAAGAGCATCGCGTTCATGCTCACCACGACCGGCCAGCTGCGCATGATGGCGTCCACTGCTCGCGATGCGGTCATCCAGAGCGATCCGGCGAAGAAGGACGCCTTCATCCGCGACTTCGAGGACCAGGAGCGGGGGATCCAGAGGTCGTTCGACCAGGCCGACGTGGTCTGCAAGGACGAGGGCGCCCGCAAGATGATCAAGGCCCTCGCGCAGGAGGCGGTCCCGCCCTACCTCCAGGCGGCGCGCGACGCGATCGCCGCGTCGCCGCGCGGCTCGAGCCCGGGCACGCCTGCCGTCGTCATCGCCAACCTCGAGAAGATGGTGAAGATCAGCAGCGTCGGCGACGCGTTGCTGGTCCAGCAGAACGCCCGCCTCCAGAAGCAGGCGCAGGAACGCGCCGTTGCGAGCCAGGTCGAGTACGACCAGAACCTCTGGCGGACCGGCATCCTCTTCGTGGGCATCGTCGCGATCTGCGGGCTCTTCAGGCGCGTCATCGCCCGCACCATCGCCGACCCCCTCCGTCAGGCGGTGGAGGTCCTCGGGCGGGTCGCGCAGGGTGATCTCACCGTCCGGCTCGCCCTCGATCGCAACGACGAGGTCGGCGAGGTCGCGAAGGCGCTGAACGCCTCGCTCGACGCCATGCAGAGCACGCTCGCGCAGGTCACCGAGGTCTCCTCCGAGGTGTCGTCGGCCTCGGACGAGCTCGCGTCGAACGCGCTCGCCATCTCGGCCGGGGCCCAGCAGCAAGCCGCGGCGCTCGAGGAGACGGCCGCATCCCTCGAGCAGATCAGCTCGACGGTGAAGCAGAACACCGGGAACGCGCAGGAGGCGGCGCAGCTCGCCAGGAGCGCGCGCGACACGGCCGAGCGCGGCGGCGACGTCGTGAGCGCGGCGGTGAGCGCGATGGAGGAGATCACGAAGTCCTCGGCGAAGATCGCCGACATCATCACGACCATCGACGAGATCGCGTTCCAGACGAACCTCCTCGCGCTGAACGCGGCGGTCGAGGCGGCGCGCGCCGGCGAGCAGGGCCGCGGCTTCGGCGTCGTCGCCACCGAGGTACGGGTGCTGGCCCAGCGTACGGCCGCGGCGGCCAAGGAGATCCGCGGTCTCATCGCGGACTCGTCCACGAAGGTGAAGCTGGGCACCGACCAGGTCAACGAGTCGGGCAAGACCCTCGAGGAGATCGTCGGGTCCGTGAAGCGCGTGACCGACATGGTGGCCGAGATCGCGGCAGCGTCGCGCGAGCAGGACGCAGGGCTCGACCAGGTGAACGCGGCGGTGACGCAGGTCGACCAGGTGACGCAGAGCAACGCCGCCCAGACGGAGGAGCTCTCGGCGACGGCGACGTCCCTCTCCGACAGGTCGGCGCGTCTCCAGGCGCTGGTGGCCGCCTTCGAGCTCCGCGGAGGCGCGGCCAAGGTTGCGCGCACGCCGGCGCGCGCTCCTGCTGCGGGCGCCGTGATCCCGATCGCGCCGCGCCGCGCCGCGCCCCGCGCTGCTCCGGCGAAGAAGGTCGCGAACGGCGGCTACGAGGAGTTCTGAGCGAGCGTCGCCCCGCCCTCAGAGCATCTGCGCGAGCGTGTACGTGCCCGCGGGCTTTCCGGCCAGCCACGCGGCGGCCCTGACCGCGCCGCGCGCGAAGAGATCCCGGTTCGACGCGCGGTGGGTGAGCTCGAGGCGCTCGCCATCGCCGAAGAAGAAGACGGTGTGGTCGCCGACGACGTCGCCGCCGCGCAGCGCGTGCATTCCGATCTCGTCCTGCTGACGCGCGCCGGGGCGGCCCTCGCGGCCGTTCACGTAGCGGCCGTCGCGCGCGTTCTTCACGACGTCGCCGAGGCGTATGGCAGTGCCGCTTGGCGCGTCGACCTTCATGCGGTGGTGCGTCTCGACCACCTCGACGTCGAACGAAGGCCCGAGCGACGCGAGCGCCTGCGCGACGAGCGCCGCGAGCACGTGCACCCCGACGCTCATGTTGGGCTCCCAGAGGACCGCGGTCGCGCGCGCCGCCTCGGCGAGGGCAGCCTTCGCCCGTTCGTCGAGACCCGTCGTGCCGCTCACCAGCGCGATCCCCGAGGCCGCGCACGTCCGCGCGATGTCGGCGAGCGCAGCGGGCGTCGAGAAGTCGACGAGCACCTGCGCGCCCGAGGCGGCCAGCTGCGCGACGTCGCTCGTGAGCGCCACGCCGAGGGCGCCGATACCGGCGAGCTCCCCCGCGTCCTTGCCCTGGGACTCGGCAGCGAGCGCGCACACGACCTCCAGGCCCGCCTCGTGGGCGAGGCGCACCACGGCGCGGCCCATCCGGCCGCTCGCGCCGAGCACCGCGACCTTCACCGCGCCCGTCACCCTCAGCGGGCCTTCTCGAACGCCTCGAGCGTCGCGAGCACCCGGGCGCGCGACGCGTCGCTCACGCGCGCGAGGGGCCCGCGCACCACGTCGGCGATGCCGAGCTTGTGCTGGATCGCGGCCTTCGCGGGGGCCGGGTTCGCCTCGACGAACATGATCTCGTGGACGCGCGAGAGCGCCAGGTGTGCGCGCCGCGCCTCCTCGGTCTTGCCGTCGAGCGCGAGGCGCGTCGCCTTCGCGACCTCCGCCGGGTACACGTTCGACGTGACGCTGATCACGCCGCGCGCGCCGAGCGCGATCATCGGGAGCGTCAGCGAGTCGTCCCCGCAGAGCACGGTCATGCGGTCACCGAGGTTGCGGACCACCTCCGTGCAGCGCTGCACGTTCCCGCTCGCGTCCTTGGTGGCGACGACGTTCGGGGCCGCGTCGGCGATGCGCGCGAGCGTGTCCGCGGTCAGGTCGATCCCGGTGCGGGCGGGCACGTTGTAGACGACGACCGGGCACGTGACCGACGCGGCGGCGGCGGTGAAGTGCTCGAACATGCCCTGCTGCGTGGGCTTGTTGTAATAAGGCACGACGATCATCACGGCGTCGGCGCCGGCGCGCTCGGCGGCCTGCGACGCGGCGATGGTGCTGCGCGTCGCGTTCGTCCCGGTGCCGGCGAGCACGATCGTCTTGCCGTTCGTCTTCGCGCAGAGGGCCACGGTGCGCTTGATGAGGGCGAGCTGCTCCTCGTGATCGAGCGCCGGGCTCTCGCCGGTGGTGCCGCAAGGAACGACGCCCTGCACCCCGCCGTCGATCTGGGCCTGCACGAGCCGGTCGTACGCGTCCCAGTCGATCGCCTTCTGCGCGTCGTCCTTGAAGGGCGTGATGATCGCGGTGTACGTGCCTTCGAAGCGGAGGGTCATGACCCTTCCTTCTTTCTACGCCCGGGCTCGGCGCGCAAGTCTTGCGTCGTCAGGCCTTGACGATCGCGTCCCAGTTCTCGGCGATCTCCTGGGCGGTCCAGACGCCCTGGGCATCGTCCTTGAACTTGCCCGGAGTCTCGATGACCTTGAACGCGTAGAGCCGCCCGCCGGCGACGGCGAGCACGTGGCCGGTGCGGTCGCCGCAGAGGTCGCTCGCGAGGAAGAGCGCGGCCGGCGAGATGTGCTCGGCGGTCATCGTCTCGACGCCCTGGAACATCGGCAGATCGCTGGTCATGCGGGTCTTCGCGATCGGCGCGAGCGCGTTGACGGTGATCTTGTGCTTCTGGAGCTCGATCGACATGGTGCGCGTGAGGCCGTAGATGCCGGCCTTTGCCGCCGCGTAGTTCGACTGGCCGAAGTTGCCCATCATGCCGCTCACGCTGGTGGTGTTGACCACGCGGCCGCCGGATGCGGTGCCGGCGGCGTTCTGCGCGAGCAGCTGCTTCACGAAGGCCTGCGAGCACAGGAAGCTGCCCTTCAGGTGGACCGCCACCACGAGGTCCCACATGCCTTCCTCCATCTTGAGGAAGGACTTGTCGCGGAGGATGCCCGCGTTGTTGACGAGGATGTCGACCTTGCCGAACGCGTCGACGCCGGCCTTCACGATCGCCTCCGCGCCCTCCGCGGTGGCGACCGAGTCGTGGCTCGCGACCGCCTTGCCGCCGGCCGCGAGGATCTCCTTCACGACCTGATCGGCGGCGCTCGCGTCGGCGCCGGTTCCATCACGCGCGCCGCCGACGTCGTTGACGACCACGCTCGCGCCCTCTTGCGCGAAGAGCAGCGCATGCGCGCGACCGATGCCGTTGCCCGAGCCGGTGATGATCGCGACCTTGCCGTCGAGGAGTCCCATGACCTTACCCGGTAGGCAACAATCGGCCCGCCGGCAAGAGCCCTCCTGCTAGTCTCGATGGGCGCCATGAAGGACCCCTTCAAGACGCAGCGGATTCGCACGGTACCGCTGCCGACCGACGGTAACGCGCCCTCGCCCACCGCGGGTGACGCAGGGCCCGGCGATCCGACGCCGAACGCGCCGTCGGTCGCGCCGAAGGCCATCACCGGTACCTCGCTGCCCGAGACGAGCCCGTCGAGCAGCGGTCGCGCGATCCCCGTCGCCGCGATCAGCTCGCCGACCTCGGACGCGACGTGGACCACGGGCGAGTACGCCGCCGACCGCACCACCGACCCGGTGCTCGCGGTGGTCCCCGCCTCCGGCAACAAGGACCGCGCGACCCTCACCATCCTGAGCGGCATCAACGCCGGTCAGGTGTTCGCGCTCGACGGCACCGAGCACGTGCTCGGGCGCGGCACCGAGGCCGATCTCTGGGTGGAGGACGGCGGAGTGAGCCGGCGCCATGCGCAGATCAGCTGCCGCTCCGACGGGCGGTACTTCGTGCAGGATCTCGGCTCGACCAACGGGACGTTCCTCGGCACGCAGCGCATCGATCTCGTCGAGGTGAAGCCCGACGACCGCATCCAGCTCGGGCCCAACGTCGTCCTGCGGTTCGCCATCACCGACGACCAGGAAGAGGAGCTCCAGCGGCGGCTCTACGAGTCGTCGACGCGCGACGCGCTCACGCGCCTCTACAACCGCAAGTACTTCACCGAGCGTCTCACCGCGGAGGTCGCCTACTCGCGCCGGCACAAGGTGAAGCTCTCGGTGATCATCGTCGACCTCGACGACTTCAAGCAGACGAACGACACCTACGGTCACCTCGCCGGCGACATGGTGCTCCGCCTGGTGAGCGCGCAGATGCAGCGGCTCATCCGCCTCGAGGACCTGCTCGCCCGTTACGGCGGCGAGGAGTTCGTGATCCTCGCGCGCTCCACCGGCAAGACCGACGCGGCGCACCTCGCCGACCGGATCCGCGAGTCCATCGCGCAGCTCGAGATCCCGGTCGCCGGCCGCTCGCTGCGCGTCACCCTCAGCATGGGGGTTGCCGCGCTGCCCGACGTGCAGCCCGAGGGCGGACCGAACGAGCTGCTCGCGCTCGCCGACCGCCGGCTTTACGTCGCGAAGGGCGCCGGCAAGAACCAGGTCTGCTCCGAAGGCGAGTGACTCGCGGCCGCGCGCCGCATCCGGGGCCTTGCTCACCCTCGAGAACGCGTTGACGGGCGGAGGGGGGCTTGGTAATCCGCTGAATCGCGATTCACTTTTCTGTATCGCTTCCCCGAGGAGGATCTCATGTCCGTCGATATCAAGAAGCTTTTCAACGAAGAGCTCCCCGCGAATCTCGCCAAGAACGCCGAGGACGCCAAGTCGATCGGCGCGAAGTTCCAGATCAACGTGACCGGCGAAGGCGAGTGGATCATCGACGTGACGTCCGGCGGTCCCTCGGTCAAGCCGGGCACCGACGCGGCCGCCGACTGCACGGTCACCCTCGCGGGCGAGGACTTCCAGAAGCTCATCGAGAACCCGCAGGCGAACGCCATGCAGCTGTTCTTCGCGGGCAAGCTGAAGGTCGCCGGCAACCAGATGCTCGGCATGAAGCTCACGAAGCTCTTCAGCTACAAGTGAGCCGCTAGGCGAGCCTGACGCGCGTGCAGCCGCTCACCGGAACGAGGGTCCTCGACCTGTCCCGGCTCCTTCCGGGGCCGCTCGCCTCGCTGGTCCTCGCGGACCTCGGGGCCGAGGTGGACAAAATCGAGGACACCTCCGGCGGCGACTACATGCGCGTGATGCCGCCGACCGTCGGCCCGGCCAAGGACGCGACCTCGTCGATCTTCCTCGCGCTGAACCGCAACAAGCGGAGCGCGGTCATCGACCTGAAGAAGCCCGCCGCGAAGAAGGCGTTCGAGAAGCTCGTCGCCCGCTACGACGTGCTCCTCGAGCAGTTCCGGCCCGGCGTCCTCGAGCGGCTCGGCCTCTCGCACGAGCGTCTTCTCGAGATCAACCCGAAGCTCGTGATCTGCGCGATCACCGGCTACGGGCAGGACGGGCCCCTCGCCCAGCGCGCCGGCCACGATCTGAACTACCTCGCGCGCGGCGGGGTGCTCGCGCAGCAGGGTCCTGCGGGCGGCCCGCCCACCCTGCCCGGCTTCCAGCTCGCCGACGTGAGTGGCGGCCTCTACGCGGTCATCGGCATCATGGGCGCGCTGCTCGAGCGCGCGCGCACCGGCAAGGGTCAGATCGTCGACGTCGCGATGATCGAGACCGCGATGCCGTTCGCGATGGTGGCGTTCGGGCAGCTGTTCGGCGGGCTCCAGCCGAAGGGCGGCGACGAGCTGCTCACCGGGGGCATCGCCCCGTACAACAGCTACGCCACGAGCGACGGCCACGCGATGACGCTCGGCGCCCTCGAGCCGAAGTTCTGGCAGGCCTTCTCGGAAGGCGTCGGTCACGAGCCGTCCATGAGCGATCTCATGAACGGTCCGCACCAGCAGGCGCTCATCGAGAAGCTGCGCGGCATCTTCCGCACGAAGACGCGCGACGAGTGGGTGGCGTTCGCGAGCGAGCGAGACTGCTGCCTCGAGCCGGTGCTCACCGCCGACGAGGCGACGAAGGACCCGCACCTCGTCGCGCGCAAGATGTTCTTCGAGCTGCCGACGCCGTGGGGACCGGTCACGCAGATGCGGACGCCGCTGACGCCGAGCACGCGCGCCCACACGGCGCCGCCCGCGAGCGGCGAGCACACCGAAGCGATCCTCCGCGAGGCCGGCGTGACCGACGACGAGCTCGCTGCCCTGCGCACCGAACGCTCGATCCGCTGAGCGAGCGGCGCGTCAGTCGGGAAGCGCGCCCGCGGCCACCGTCACGGTGAGCGACGAGCGCATCGCTGCCGTGCGGTAGACGCGGTGGGTCGCGGTCACGAAGTCCGGCTCCTGCGCGAGCTCGATGTTCGGCACGAACGACTGCGGGTTCCGGTCGACGAGCGGGAACCACGAGCTCTGCACCTGGACGAGGATGCGATGGCCGGGCCGGAACGTGTGGGCCACGTCGGGGAGCGTGAACTTCACGCGCGCCGGCTGCCCCGGCACGAAGGGCACGGGGCGTTCGTAGCTCTCCCGGAAGCGCGCGCGCATGACGTCGCCGCGCACGAGCTGCTGGTAGCCGGGGAGCTCGGCATTCTCCTCGGGGTAGGCGTCGATCAGCTTCACCACGAAGTCGGCGTCGGTGCCGGTGGTCGACACCCAGAGGTCGGCCTCGAGCGGACCGGCGAGCGTGACGTCGGCGGTGAGCTCGCGGCTCGCGTACGTGAGTACGTCGGGCCGCCGGCCCGCGAAGCGCTGGTCCTCGCTCATGTACTGGTAGTCGATGGTGCTGGACGGCTTCGCCCGGTACGGCACCGGCTTCCGGGGATCGCTCACGAAGGACTCGAAGCCCAGATCGCCCGCGGGGGCGGCAGCGGGGGCGGGGCTCAGCGTGCCGCGAGCGCCGAGCACGAGCGCGGCGCTGCGCGAGCCGGGAGGCGGCCAGCTCGGGTAGCGGTGCCACGTGTTCTCGCCGGTCGCGAACACGAAGGCCTCGGTGCCCGCGGTGCCGGCGCCCTGCCCGAGGAGGTGCTTCCGGAAGAACGGCGCCTCGATCTCGTCGCGGAAGTACGTGCCGGTCGCCTGCCCGAAGACGAGATCGCCGTGCTTGTCGCCCGGCTCGAGCGTCCAGCCGCCGTGACGCCACGGGCCCATGACGAGCGCGTTGTCCGCCCCGGGGCTCTGCTGCTCGAAGGCGCGGTACGTCTCGAGCGCGCCGAAGCAGTCCTCGTTGTCGAAGAAGCCGCCGACGGTGAGGATCGCCGGGCCGCCCTTGGCCGCCGGCTTCACGCGGTAGCGAGGGCGGGGATCACGCGCCTGCCACCAGGCATCGCGGTTCGGGTGCGAGAGCACCTCGTTCCAGAAGGCGATCTTCCCCTCGAAGTGCCGCGCGTCGACGTTCGACACCGGCCCGAGCGCGAGGAAGAAGTCGTACGCGTCGGCGCCGCCGTAGTCGTAGCCCCACTCCAGCTTCTTCTTCGTCGGCTTCGCGCGCGCCTTGCCGAACGTCGCGTAGAAGTCGAACGCCTCGGCCAGGAAGAACGCGCCGTGGTGATGGAAGTCGTCGCCGAGGAACCACTCGGTGACCGGCGCCTGCGGGGACACTGCCTTCAGCGCGGGGTGCGCATTCACCGCCGCCTGCGCGGCATAGAAGCCCGGATACGAGATGCCGGAGATGCCGACCCGGCCGCTGTTGCCGGGGACCTGCTTCACGAGCCAGTCAATCGTGTCGTACGCGTCGGTGCTCTCGTCGATGCCGCCCGGCGTCGTGGCGGCGGGCCTGACGTCGACGTACGTGCCCTCGCTCATCAGCGCGCCGCGCACGTCCTGGAACACGAAGATGACGCCGTCGCGGACGAGCTGCGGCGGGAACTGCCACGTGCTCTTCGGAAGGTTGTCGGCGCCGTAGGGACCGACGCTGTACGGCGTGCGGTGCAGCAGGATCGGGTGCTTCGCCGCGTGATCCTTGGGCGCGTAGATCGCCGTGAAGAGGTGCGTGCCGTCCCGCATCGGGATGCGCACCTCGGTCTTCGTGTAATATACACGCAGCGCCCGGAGCACCGCGGCCTCGTCGGTGAGCGGCTCGGCGACGAGCGATCCCGCGCCGTCGGCGCTGGGCCGGGAGGTGGCCACGGGCCGCTCGCCGCCACACGCCGCGAGCGCCGTCAGCAGGACGAGCGCGAGGCCGGAACGAGCCATGGCCTAGATCTTACGAAGCTCCTCGATGAACTCCCAGTCCGCGATGAGGCCCTTCCGGAGCAGGATCGAGAGGAGCGCGGCCACGACCGGCTCCCACTGCGGCTGCTCGCCGAGGATCTCCGTCGCATCGGCGCCGTGGGCGGTCGCGCGGAGCGCGCTCACGAAGTCGCGCGCGGTCAGCCCGCCCTGGCCCTTGGCGCCCTTCGCCGCGGGAAGCTGCACGGTCGTCCCGTCGAGCAGCGTGAGGCTCAGCATCTTCGGACGACCGCCGGCCGGACGGCGCGGCTCCGAGCCTTCCGCGCGGGGCACCGCCGGGATGTCGTCGCTGCTCGGCGGACGCGGCCGCGCCTCCTGCGTGCCTCCCGCCGACATGGCGGCCGCGAACACCGCGGCGCGACCGGCGGGCGGCGGGTTCGAGCGCGTCGTGGGGGGCGCCTCGTGCGGCTCGGCGTCGAGCGGACGCGGCGTCGTGGGCGGCGGCGGCTTCCGCACCGGCGGCGGCGGAG
>JAQBQL010000072.1 GCA_028287035.1 Labilithrix sp.
GCTGCGGCGGTGCGACCGCGCGCAGCCCCGGCGCCCGCCGTCTGCACGTGGCCGCGGACGAGGCCGCCCTGCGCGATGCCGATGCGCGGCGCCTTGAGGTCGCCGACGACGCGCGCGCCGCTCTCGATGAGGATGGCCTCGTCGGCGGTCAGATCGCCGCGGACCGCCCCGCGGACGACGATGCGCCGCGCCGTGATCGGGGAGGCGACGAGGCCGGTGGTCTCGACGAGCACGTCGCCGGTGACGGTGACGTCGCCCTCGATGTGGCCGCCGATCTCGAGATCGCCCGAGCCGTTGACGCGGCCGCGGACGAAGGTGCCCTGGCCGATGATGGTGGAGGACTCTCGCGCCATCTCACACGTCCATGTCGACGTTGCCCTTGAACTGGGCCCCGTCGGCGATCGTGATGCGCGTGGCCTTCACGTTGCCCACGACCTTGGCGCCGTTCTGGAGGTCGACGCGGTCGGTGGAGTTGATGTTGCCGGTGACGACGCCGGCGATGGCGACGGGGCCGCTCGCGATGTCGGCCTCGACGGTGCCGCCCTGCTCGACGGTGACGCCGTCCTTGGCGGTGAGCCTGCCGCGGAGCGTGCCCGCGACGACGACGTCCTCGTCGCTCGTGACCTCGCCCTCGATCGTGATGCCTGCGCCGATGACCGTGCTTGCCATTGTCGTCCTCCGAACGTTCCTAGAGCTTCGTCACAGTCCGCGTCAGCGCCGGCGCGTCGGCGCGCCGGTGGTTCCACCGAGCTCGGCGGGGAGCTCGAACGCTGCCTCGATGCGGCCGACGAGCTCGGCGCCTTCCTCGAGCGCGAACGAGTCGCCGGTGAGATCACCGCGGAGGCGCGCGCCGGCTTCGATGCGGACGAGGCCGCGCGCCCGGACGTCGCCGTCGACCTCGCCGCGCAGGGTCACCGTCTCGGCCTCGATGTTCGACGTGACCCGGCCGCCCTCGGCGATCGTGAGATCGCCGGAGACCGTGATGTCACCCTCGACGGTGCCCTCGATGACGAGGTCGCCTTCGCCGGAGACCCGGCCGCGCACCCGCGTGCTCCGCCCGATGACCGCGTCGCCGCCCACGCCACCCGCGCCCGAGCCCGATCGTGAGGTCCTCGCCATCGAGCCCGCTACTAGTACAGGCTCACCTTGATGTCACGGGTCACCGCGCGGCCACGTGTGGCCGGATTCTGCGGTAAGCTCCGCGCGCCTTGAAGAAGGACCTGCTCGCGTACGCGCTCGCCGCGGTGCCGCTCGTCGGCATCATCGAGCTCGTCCTCCACGTGAAGGAGACCACCAGCGACGTGGTCCCGGGCTCCGACTGGGACGCGGCGCGCGACGCGGTGAAGGCCGAGCTGAAGCCCGACGACCTCGTCCTCTTCGCGCCGTTCTGGGCCGACCCGGTGGGCCGCGAGCACTTCGGCGAGCCGCTCGCCGGCCTGAAGCGCGAGGCGCGGCCCGACGAGACCCGTTTCGCGCGGACCTTCGAGGTGAGCATCCGCGGCGCGCATCGCCCCGAGCTCGCGGGGTGGCGCAAGGCGAGCGAGCGCTCGGTCGGGAAGGTCACGATCGGCGTCTACGAGAACCCGGCGCCGGTGAAGCTCCACCAGGATCTCGTCGACCTCGTCACGCCGGAGCGCATGACCGTCTGGAAGACCGACGGCGCGAGCGAGTCGCCGTGCCCGTTCCAGCGCACCACCGGTCAGGCGGGCGGGCTCGGCGTCCCGCAGGGCCCGGCGATCCCGGGCGACCGGTTCGTGTGCAGCGGCGGCGCGTACGTGGGCGTCGGGGTGCTGCACGCGCTCGACCATCAGCCGCACCTCTGCGTGTTCGTCTCGCCGCAGGGCGCCGGATCGATGAAGGTGAGGTTCGGAAACGTGGCGTTCGGCAGCTCGCTGCACGGGCACTCCGGCGTGCAGTGGGTGAACGAGCGGACGCCTTCGCAGGAGCGCATCTCGCTCGCCTTCTCGGCCTTCGACCGCCCGCTCGGCACCAACGTGCACCGCGTGGGCGCCGGGTGGACCGGCTTCGAACTCCCGACCCCCGATCTCGTGGGCAGGACGGGCGACCTCGTCGCCGAGATCACCGGCGCCGCGCCGCGCGAGTACTGCTTCGAGGCCGACACGAGGGACGTGCCATGAGCGGGGACGAGACGGACAAGCCGAAGGAGCCCACCTTCGTCGAGCGGCTGAAGGACGCGGTCCGGACGGATCCCGATCCGCTGATCGGCGGCGGCATCGCGGCCGCCTACGTGGCGTGGCTGCTCGCGACCGCGCGGAGCCTCGGCTTCTCGCGGGACGAGGGCTTCTATTTCACCGCCGCCGCCGACTACAAGCGCTGGTTCCAGATGCTGCTCGCCACGCCGGGGCGGGCGCTCGAGCGCTCGGCGATCGACCCGATCTGGGCGAACAACCACGAGCATCCGTCGCTCATGAAGAGCCTGTTCGCGATCTCGCACCTGATCTTCAAGGAGCGGCTCGGCATCTTCGCGGACGACAGCACGGCGTACCGCTTCCCGGGCATGCTGATGATGGGCCTCGCCCTGTGGGTCACGTACATGTTCGGGGCGCGCGCCTACTCGCGCCGGGCCGGCGTGGTCGCGGCGGTCACCCTCGGCCTGATGCCGCGCGTCTTCTATCACGCGCACCTCGCGTGCTTCGACGTGCCCATCATGGCGATGTGGACGACGTGCATCTACGTCTACTGGCGCGCCGAGAAGGAGGGCGGCCTCAGCTGGGCGATCGCGTGCGGCCTCGTCTACGGGCTCACCCTGGAGACGAAGCACAACGCGTGGATGCTGCCCGCGGTGTTCCTCCCGCACGCCCTCGTCGTGCACGGGCGAGCGATGTCCCGGTACGCGTCGCGGGGCTCACGTATCCCGGTGCCCTCGTCGCTCGTCGCGATGGCGACGATCGGTCCGGCCATCTTCCTGCTGCTGTGGCCGTGGCTCTGGAACGACACGCTCCCGCGCATCCAGGAGTACGTGAATTTCCACGTCCATCACGACTACTACAACATCGAGTTCCTCGGCCGGACCTACTTCGGCCCGCCGTCGCCGCGCAGCTACATGCCGGTGATGATCGTGGCGACGGTGCCCACCATCTCGCTCGTCCTCTTCCTGATCGGCGCGGTCGATCGGCTGCGCGTGCTGCTGGCGCGCTTCGTCGTGTGGTCGAGCGCGCGGCTCGGTCGGTCGTTCGCGTGGCCGCGCGTCGCCCCCGCGCGTGACCGCGCACAGACCGACCTCCTCGTGTTCCTCGCGATCGGCGTCGCGCTCGGGCCGTTCGTGCTCACGAAGACGCCCATCTTCGGCGGCACCAAGCACTGGATCACCGCCTATCCCTTCATCGCGCTGCTCGCGGGGCGCGGCTTCGATCTCGTGTGGGGACGCATCGCGGGCCTCCTCGCGGCGCGCACCTCGCTCGACGGGTCGAAGCGCGCGATCGCGCAGGCGGCGGTGGGCGTGGCCTGCTTCGGCGGCGCGTTCGCGACGACCGTGCACTCGCATCCGTTCGGGCTCTCGAGCTACGTGCCGTTCGTCGGCGGGACCGCGGGCGGCGCCGACCTCGGGCTGAACCGCCAGTTCTGGGGCTTCACGACGGAGAGCCTCGCGCCGTGGCTCGAGGCCAACACGAAGCCCGGCGAGACGCTCTACTTCATGGACACGGCGTGGTCCTCGTGGGTGCGCCTCATCGACGAGAAGCGCATCCCGCCCGGCCTTCGCGGCGTGGGCAGCCCGTCCGAGGCGGAGCTCTCGATCGTGCACCACGAGCAGCACATGAACGAGGTCGACTACAACATCTGGACCGAGTACCGGACGCCGACGCCGGCCTACGTGCTCACGCACGACGGCGTGCCGATCATCAGCGTCTACCGCCGGCCCCACGTCACGCGCGGCCGCTGAGCGCGCTGCGAGCGCTTACCGCCGCGACAGGTACGCGAGCAGACACAGCACGAACAGCACGACGCCGACCAGGAACGGCACGAGGAGCACGCGCGCCGGGCGATGCGTCGGCTGCGCGTAGCGATCGTCGCGCGCGGCGTTGAAGGGCTCGAACGGGATCGGATCGCGAGCCTGCGGACGCACCGACAGCGGCGCCGACGACGAGCCCTCGGAGGCCGGCGCCGTCGCGGGCGGCGGCTCGGTGGCCCACGCGCTCGGCTCGCCGAACGAGGCCGGAACGTCGTGCTCGATCGTGATCATCGCGCGCTCCGTCTCGAGGAGCGGCGCGGCCGGTGCCGGTGAAGCAGCGGAGGGAGACCCGTCGAAGCGCGGGAGCGCCGCCGGGCGGGGCACCTCGAACGGCGCCACCTTCGTCGTCCTCGCCGCCTCGGCCGCCTGCGCGACGCGGGTGGCCTGCGCGCCGGCGGCATTCTTCGCGTTGAGCTCGGCCGCGCGCCGTTCGGCCGCGTGCATCAGCTCCCGCACCGCGGCGTCCGCCATCGGGCCGACCTTGGTCGGGGCGCTGTAGGCGTCGTCCTCACCGTCGGGCGGGGGGATCGTATCGACGCGGTAGATCCCGTGGTTTTCGTTTTCGTCGTCGGACATCGGATCCCGGACCTCCGGAGTCTACCCCACGCCCGCCGGGCTTTCTCCATCCGAACGAAAATCCGAGGGTCATCCCGCTTGCGACGTGATTCCGCACGTGCCGTGTGGTGCAATCGGTCGTGAGGGGGGCCTCATGGACCAGAACGAACGTCACACGAAGCTGCTCGGAGAGGTGCTCGACGAACGCTACCGGCTCGTCCGCGTGCTCGGCACCGGCGGCCTCGGCACGGTGTTCGAGGCGGAGGACCTCGACCGCGGGTACCTCGTCGCGGTGAAGGTCGTGACCCGTCGCGACTGTCCGGAGTCGTACGAGCGACTCTCTCGCGAGGCCACGCTCGTCGCGAAGATCCAGCACCCGAACATCTGCCGCGTCCTCGACGTCGGCACGCTTCCGGGGGGCGGCCCTTACCTCGTGCTGGAGCGGCTCACCGGCGAGACGATGGACCGCCGCGTCCACGGTGCCGGCGGCTTCACGGTGGCGGAGGCGCTCCACGTGTTCCTCCAGATCCTCACCGGCCTCGACGCCGCTCACACCGCGAACATCCTGCATCGCGATCTGAAGCCGTCGAACGTGTTCCTCTCGCCTGCTGCCCACGGAGGCGTCGACGTGAAGATCGTCGACTTCGGGCATGCGCGTGATCTCTCGGCGTCGCCGCAGAAGCGGCTCACGAGGCCGGGCATCGCGGTGGGCACGCCCGAGTACATGTCGCCCGAACAGGTGCGGGGCGGGCCGCTCGGCGTCCCCTCGGACCTCTTCTCGGTCGGCGTGCTCCTCTACGAGGCCCTGGCGGGCGTTCATCCGTTCGCCGCGGACACCGTCGTCGATCTGCAGGCGAACATCCTGCGCGGTCACTTTCGTTCGCTCCGCGAGCGCCGGCCCGATGTCCCCGACGACCTCGATCAGGTGGTCCAGTGGACGCTGCAGCGGGCGCCTCGCGACCGACCGGCGAGCGCGCGTGAGCTCGCGCGGGCCCTCGGTGCGGTGCTCGCCGATCTCCCGCGCGTCGGACCGACCGACGCGGTGCCGATGCCGGCGAGCACGGCGCCGCCGCGCACGAGCACGGCGCCGCCCCGCACGAGCACCCGGCCCTCCTGAGTCAGGGCGCGCCGGCGTCGGCGTTGCCGGGCTGCAGCGCGACCGACATGGCGAGGTCGTCCTCGAACCGCACCGTCTCGACGTAGGGCACGAAGCCGTCGGCCTCGACGCGCACGCGGTGGTCGCGCCCGTCACGCGGCACGACGGCGGTGAGCGGAGCAGGGACCGCAGCGGCATCGTCGAGGATCACCCTGGCGCCCGCGGGGAAGGCCTTGACGCGCAGGGTCAGCGTGTCGGCGCGTGATGCCGCGGCGGGGACGGACGACGCGGGGCGGAGGCGCCACACCGCCGCCCCGGCGAGCGCAGCGAAGAGGAGCGCCGCCATCGCGACCTCGGCGGTCGACCACAGTCGGCGCGCCGAACGCGACGGCCGCGCATCGATCCCCGACCCGCCGAAGCTGTCGGCGAGCGGCGGCGTCGAGCGCGGCGCAGCATCGAGCGACGTCGGGCTCGTCGTCGTGATCGCGGGCGGCGGTCGCGGGGAAGGCGCGAAGCGCGCTTCGACGGGGAAGGCGGCGGGGAGCTCGGGCTCGGCGCGCGCGGCGGCGGCGTCGAGCTCGGCCAGCTGTCGCTCGATGATGGCCTGGATCTCGGCGCGCTTGTCGGCGAAGAGATCCCGCACGGACGTCGTGAGCGCGGCCCTTCCTTCGAGCAGCATGCCGTGCTGGTGAAGGTAGCGTCCGAGCTCGGCGCGGAAGGCCTCGGCGGTCGGGTAGCGCCGCTCCGGATCGCGGGCGAGGGCCTTCTGGCAGATCTCGTCGAGCTCACGGTGCAGCGAAGGGTCGACGGATCGCGGCGATGCGGGGTGCTTGCCCTCGGCGAGCTGCTTCACGATCTCGAGGTCGTCGATGGCGCGCCACATGCGCCGGCCGGTGACGATCTCCCAGAGGAGAATGCCCACGGCGAAGACGTCCGCGCGGCGATCGACCGGGTCACCGAGCGCCTGCTCCGGCGCCATGTAGCGGACCTTGCCCTTCACGACGCCCTGCCGCGTCTCCGAGGCGCGACCGGCTGCCTTCGCGATGCCGAAGTCCACGACCTTCACCTCACCGCCGTACGTGACGAAGAGGTTCTGCGGTGTGACGTCGCGATGCACGATCGCGAGCGGGCTGCCGCGCTCGTCGGCAAGCTCGTGCGCGTGGTGCAGCCCGGCGAGCGCCTCGAGCACGACGACGAGCTGCTGCTCGGGCGTCACGAGGGTGGGCCGCCGCTCCTTGATGCGGTGGGCCTCGCGCGTCTGGATACGGTGGAGCGGCTGGCCGTCGAGGTACTCCATCTCGATGTAGTACTGGTGGCCGACTGCCCCGACCTCGAGGGTCCGTACGACGTTCGGATGGTCGAGGCGCACCGCGATCCGCGACTCCTCGAGCAGCATCGCGACGAACTCCGGCTCCTCGACGAGGCTCTGCCGGAGCCGCTTGATGACGGAGAGCGGCCGACCCGCGGGCGATGCGGCAATCCTCACCGCGAGGAACACGTCGGCCATGCCGCCATGCCCGAGCTCGGCGATGAGCCGGTACTTTCCGAAATCCACCGTCGCCATGCGCCCCGCTCGACCCTACGCGACGGCGGCTGCGCTTGCGGTGTCGATCTGCGCCGGATCTGCGATCGGCGCGCCTCTTTCATCGGCGCAGATCGTCCGCGATGTAGGCGCCCCGTGGCCGCAAGCCGCAAAGACGAGGCTCGTCCGCCGTTATGGCGCGCCGGGGCCGTTTCCCCGCGTGTTAGCCTCGAAAACCTCGCCGTCGAGCGCGCGTTCTGTCGACCAGGCGTACCCCGCGCGCTCGAACCTCGTCGTGATGTCGACCCCATGACCCCCGACAACGCCCTTCCCATCGCCATCGCCGTCGCGGTGCTGTTCTTCGCGGTCTACCTGATCGTGTGGTGGTGGCTTCGCCAGAGCAACCTCGCGCGCCGCGCGGCCGAGCAGAAGCGCGAGGCCGAGCGCGTCCTGCACGCGCTCGCCAAGCTACGGGAGCCCGCGCCCGTGCCGGAGCCCGCGGCCACGCCCGTGCCCGCGCCCGCGGCCACGCCGTCGCTTCCGCCGGTCGTCTCGGTGCATCCGCTCCCCGCGACGCCTCCCGAGCCCGCCGTGATCCGCATCGACGAGGACGACGACGGCGAGGTCGAGCCCGCGCCGCTCGGCAGCACGCGCAAGAAGGGTGTCCTCGCGCCGCCCACGCAGACCATCGTCTACGACGAGGACGCGGCCATCGACGAGCCCACCCACGCCGGCGCGCTCTTCCTCGTCACCGGCATCGCGCAGACCGACAAGGGCCTCCGCCGGAAGAACAACGAGGACAGCGTGCTCGCCCGCGAGGACGAGGGGCTCTTCGTCGTCGCCGACGGCATGGGCGGCTACCGCGGCGGCGAGATCGCGAGCAGCGTGGCGGTTGCCACCATCGAGCGCGCGTTCGTCACGAAGACGTTCGAGGGGCCCGTCGACGAGGCCATCCCGCGCCGCGCCTCGGAGCTCGTGCGCGCCATCCAGATGGCCAACGAGGCGATCCTCGAGCGCGCCGAGGGCGACCAGAAGCTCACCGGCATGGGCACGACCATCTGCGCGGCGCGCTTCTCCGCCAACAAGCAGCGTCTCTACGTCGGGCACGTCGGCGACAGCCGGCTCTACCTGTTCCGCAGCGGCAAGCTCCGGCAGATGACGAGCGACCACACGATGAAGGACCTCGGCGTGACCGGCGAAGGGTCGGACCACCTGAGCCGCGCGGTCGGCGTGTGGCCGGTGGTCCCGATCGACATCCTCTTCGCCAAGCCGCAGCCGGGCGACGTGTACATGCTCTGCTCGGACGGCCTCACCAAGATGGCATCCGACGAGGAGATCGGCGCCGTCCTCGCGGGCAGCGCGACCCCGAAGGAGAGCGCGCAGGCGCTCGTGAAGCTCGCCAACGATCACGGCGGCAAGGACAACGTCAGCGTCATCGTGGTGCGCGTCGACGAGCCCGCCACCGCCAAGCGCCCCGGTAACGCCGCCGCCTGAGGCTCAGAGCGAGGCGGCGGTCGCGACGACCGTGACGTCGCCTTCCTGGGTCTCCACCGCCTCTTCCGGTCGAGCGGCACGGACGGCATTCGCGACCGGCGATCCTTCGGGGAGCCCCGTCGTGACGTCGACGACCGAGACGGCGACTCGCCCGCCGGTGCCGCGCGCGAACCGCAACGTCGCGCCTTCGGGCGGCACGCCGCGCAGGAACACGGCGCCGCTCCGCGCGGTCGCCAGCTGGCCGTCGACGGTGATCGCTCCCGGTGGCGCCCCCTGCGGAAAGAGCACAGCGAAGGTGGTGGCGCCGCGCGCCGAGCGCACGTGCACCGTCAGCGCGCCGCTCGCGTCGGAGGTCACCGAGACCACCGGCGGCGCGAGGTCGACGCGCGGAACGGGCGCCGACGGCAGGGCGGGCGACCATCGCCACGGCGGCTCGCTGGTCACGTGCGCGGGATCGCCGAGGGCGCCCACCATCGCGGCCGGGGCACGACCCCACGCGCGCACCGACCACGCCGCCTCCACGAACACGCGCGCCTCGCCCGCATCCTGGCGGAACACCACGTTCACGCGCTGGGGCACCTCCGCGGAGTAAGGCGGGACGGCGATGCTCGTGACCGTGAGCGCCGCGACCAGCAGCCCGCCGACCGCCGCGAGGCGACGCCAGCGGAGCGCAGTGGCCTCGGTCTCCGCCGCCTCCGCATGGGGGCGGCGCGCGAAGAGCGGCGTGACCGCCGACACCAGGAACGCCGCCGGCACGCAGGCGACGACCGGAAGGAAGAGGCCGAGCCCGTCGTACACGAGGAGGGCGATGGGCAGCCAGAGCACCGCGGCGACCACCGCCGGCAGCGCCGCCCCGACCTCGGCACCGAGAAGGGCCGCGGCTCCGGCGACGAGCGCCGGCACGACGAAGAGGAAGCTCGCGCCGGGGACCTTCACCGCGAGCAGCACCGCGACGAGGCTCCACGCGAGCCACGCGCCGCAGGCGATCCCGCCCGGCGTCGCCCCTGGTCCCGCGGTGAGGCGCGCGCCGAGCAGCCCGGCAACGACGCACGCCAGGTGCATCGCCGCGAGCGCCGGAAGCGGATGCGCGACCCAGGGCACGGGCAGGGCGCCGGCGCCCTGGAGCAGCCCGCCCACCGCGAAGGCCGCCACGAGCGCGCTCGCGAGCGCGGAGAGCGGCGCCGCCATGGCACGGACCGTCAGCTCGCGCCGACGGCGCGCCGCGTTCAGCCCGGCGAGCACGAGCGAGAGGAGCGCGAGGGGCAGCGTCAGGCCTGCCGGCCATCGCGCGACGAAGAGCGCGAGGACGTCGAACCACACCGCGTCCCCCCCGGCCGGGTGCTCGAGCTCGGGCCCGGCCGACGCGAAGGAGCGGACCATCGCGAGCGCCTGCTCGCCGTGGTGCTGCAGCGTCCCGGGATCCGCCTCGGCGAACGTGTCGCGCGAGGTGTGGTAGCGCGCGACGCGTCCGATGTTCGCGAGGTTCACGCCGCGCTTCACGCCGCGCACCGTCGTGAAGTCGGTGTCGTTCGGCATCCGTCGGTAGATCTCGTAGAAGAGCGACGACGTGACGGGCCGGTCCACGGCCTCCCCGAAGCGAGCGACGAGGTCGGCGTTCCCGGCGCTCGTCTCGAACATCGCGCTCGGTCCTCCGCTGCCCCGTGAGTCGACGTTCACGACCGCGCCCACCGACGCGAAGCGCGGGTCCTCGCGCGTGAAGAGATGCGCCCCCAGCAGGCCCGCTTCCTCGGCGTCGCTCAGCAGGAGCACGACCCCGCGACGCAGGGGCGGGCCGGCCGCGATGGCGCGCGCCGCCTCGATGGCCGCCGCCGCTCCGAAGCCGTCGTCGCCGGCGCCGGGGCTGCACGGCACGGAGTCGTAGTGCGCCATCAGGAGCACGGTCTGCGCAGCGGGGTCGGTGCCCGGCCAGGTCGCGACGAGGTTCGTGACGTGGGCGCACGCATCGTGGCCGCCGCACGAGACGCCCTTCCGCAGGTCGGTCGTCCAGCCGAGGTGCGTGAGCTCGCCGGCGAGGAGCTCGCGCGCTCGCTCGTGACCGGCGCTGCCCACCGCGCGGGTGCCGTGCGCGGAGAGCTCCGCCTGGATGCGCTGCGCGCGCACCGCGGAGAAGCTTGCGGCGGGCGCGTCGGCCGGGGCCGGCGCGGGCGGACGATACCGCAGCACGCAGGCGAGGAGCACGAGAGCGAAGGCGGCGAGCGTGACGACGCGCGCGCGCCCGTTCACGCCGAGGCCCTCAGCTTCTTCGGCGTCTTCGGGGCCAGCAGGCCCTTCAAGAACTGCCCCGTGTAGGACCGCGCCACCCGGGCGACCTCCTCGGGCGTGCCCGTACACACGACCTCGCCGCCCTTCGCGCCGCCCTCCGGCCCGAGATCGAGCACCCAATCCGCGCACTTCACGACGTCGAGGTTGTGCTCGATCACGAGCACGCTGTTGCCCGCCTCGACGAGGCGCTGCAGCACCGACAGGAGGCGCCGGATGTCCTCGAAGTGGAGCCCGGTGGTCGGCTCGTCGAGCACGTAGAGCGTGCGGCCGGTCTGCACCTTGCCGAGCTCGCGCGACAGCTTCACGCGCTGCGCCTCGCCGCCCGACAGCGTGGGCGCGCTCTGTCCGATCTTCATGTAGCCGAGGCCGACCGACACGAGCGTCTGCAGGATCCGCTTCAGCTGCGGGAATGCCGTGAAGAGCTCGAGGCACTCGTCGACGCTCGTCTCCAGGATCTGCGCGATGTTCTTTCCCTTGAACTGGATCTCGAGGGTCGCGTCGGCGTAGCGCGTCCCGTGACAGACCTCGCAGGGCACGCGCACGTCGGCGAGAAAATGCATCTCGACCACCACCTCGCCGTCGCCGCTGCACGCCTCGCAGCGCCCGCTCTTCACGTTGAAGCTGAAACGCCCCGCGTCGTAGCCGCGCGCGCGCGCCTCGGGCAGCTGCGCGAACACCTCGCGGATCGCGTCGAAGGCCTTCGTGTAGGTACCCGGGTTCGAGCGCGGCGTGCGGCCGATCGGCTTCTGGTCGATGGCGATCACCTTGTCGAGCGCGTCGATGCCCTTCAGGGTGCGGTGGGCGCCGACCGGTTCGGAGCTGCCGTGCAGCCTGGCGGCGAGCGCGGGCAGCAGGATCCCGTTGATCAGCGAGCTCTTGCCGGCGCCGCTCACGCCCGTCACGCAGGTGAAGACGCCGAGCGGCAGCTTCACGTCGACGTTCTTCAGGTTGTGCTCACGGGCCCCGAGCACCTCGATGAACGCCTTCGGCACCCGGCGCTGCGCGGGGACCTCGATGCGCGAGCGGCCCGACAGGAACGCGCCCGTGATGCTGCCGGGCACCTTCTGGATCTCGGCCGGCGTTCCCTGGGCAGTGACCTTGCCGCCCAGGTGACCGGCGCCCGGCCCGAAGTCGACGACGTGGTCGGCGGCGCGGATCGTCTCCTCGTCGTGCTCGACGACGAGCACCGTGTTGCCGAGGTCGCGCAGGTGACGCAGCGTCGCCACGAGCCGCGCGTTGTCACGCGGGTGGAGCCCGATCGACGGCTCGTCGAGCACGTACATGACGCCGGAGAGCTCGCTCCCGAGCTGGCTCGCGAGCCGGATGCGCTGGGCCTCGCCGCCCGACAGCGAAGGACCGGAGCGGTCGAGCGTCAGGTACTCGAGGCCGACGTCGAGCAGGAACCGGAGGCGGCTCTCGATCTCGACGAGGGCGCCCTCCGCGATGTGCTTCTGGGCGGGCCGCAGCGTGAGCGCCCGCACGTGCGCGACCGCGCCTTCGACCGTCATCGAGGTGAGGTCGACGATCGACCGGCCACCGACGAACACCGCGCGGCTCTCGGGCCGGAGCCGCTTGCCGTCGCAGGCCTGGCACGTGCGATCCCGGAAAAATCGCATGTAGTGCTCACGCATCGCTTCGCTGGTCGTGTCGCGGAAGAGGCGCTCCAGGTTGGGGATGACGCCCTCGAATTTCACGCCGAACGTGCCGTGGCTCTCCGAGGTCTGGCTGCCCCAGCTGACCTTCAGCTTCTCGCCGTCGAGCCCGAAGAGGAGGCGCCGCTGCTTGTCCTTCGGGATGTCCTTCCACGGCGTGTCTAGGCTCACCTTGCACGCCTTGGCGGCGGCCTGCGCGATGCGGAAGATCCAGCCGTCGCCGCGAGACATGGCGGCGGCCCACGGCGCGATCGCGCCCTTCTTGATGGAGAGCGCGGGATCGGCGATGACGAGCGCGGGATCGACCTCGACGCGCGTGCCGAGGCCGTTGCACTGCGGGCACATCCCGAGCGGTCCGTTGAACGAGAAGCTCTGGGGCGACAGCTCGGGGTAGCTGCGCCCGCAGCAGGCGCGGTTCGCGCTGAAGGACACGCGCTCGTCGCCGATCGCGGCGATGAGCTCCCCCTTGCCCTCCGCGAGGGCGGTCGTCACCGCCTCGGTGAGGCGCGTCACCGACGTGCTGCCGCCGATGACCACGCGGTCGACCACGAGGTCGATGGTGTGCTTCACGTGCTTCAGCAGCGTCGGCGGGTCGTCGAGGGTGTGCTCGGCGGGCGCCGCCGTGCCGCTCGTCACGTCGACGCGCAGGAAGCCGCGCTGCTTGAGATCCGCGAACAGCTCACGATGCTCGCCCTTGCGATGGGTGAGGATGCGCGCGAGCACGCGGAGCTTCGTCCCGTTCGGAAGCGTCTGCAGCTCCTTCGCGATCTCCTGCGCGCTCCGCGCCTTCACCGGCTTGCCGCACGTGACGCAGCGCTGCTCGCCGATGCGCGCGTAGAGCACGCGGACGTAGTCATAGACCTCGGTGATCGTCCCGACCGTGGAGCGCGGGTTGCTCGCCGCGCTCTTCTGCTCGATGGCGATGGTCGGCGACAGGCCGCGGATGCGGTCGACGTGGGGCCGTTCGAGCTGCCCGAGGAACTGACGCGCGTAGGCGCTCAGCGTCTCGAGGTAGCGGCGCTGGCCCTCGGCGTAGAGCGTGTCGAACGCGAGCGACGACTTGCCGGAGCCGCTCGGCCCCGTGAAGACCACGAGCGCGCGCTTCGGGATCGACAGGTGCGGCACGTCGAGGTTGTGCTCCCGCGCGCCGATCACCTCGATGGTGTCGAGCTCGCGGCTCTGGCGGAGGCTCGTGGCGGGCGCCGACGTCGTGGAGCGGGTCTTCGGGCGGGCCATGGAGAAGATGGCTCGTAGGATCGGCTTGTCAGAATGGCAAGCGCGGCGGTGCCGCCACGAGGGTGCTGCCACGTTGTCCCCGCGGGCGCGCTCGGCGCCCATCAGCCCTCCGAGATCGTGCGCGTTCCGCCGTTCGCGCTTCACCGGACCGCGCTGGCACAGGCTATGCTCGGCCCCCGGTCCGCATGCCGTCTTCGAATCGCGTCGCCTCGTCGTTGCTCTCGGTCGTGGCGCCCTGCGCGCTCGCGCTCTTCGGTCTGTTCGCGTCCACGCCAGCCCGCGCCCAGACCACCGGCGTCGCGGTGACGATCACCAATGCGACGTCGCTCGCGCGTGTCGACCCCAACGGCAACAGCGTCACGAAGCGTCCGCTGATCATGCCGGAGGGCATCAACCTCCAGGACTGCCGCGACAACCTCGAGCTCGTCTTCCCGCTCACCGTCACCGGATTCGCGACCACCAACAACTTCGAGGTTTGGGGCACCGACCAGTCGGGCGCCGACTGCACCCAGGCGACCGCGCGGAGCGGCGCGACGCAGACCTGCTACCCGGTCGCCGCGAACTTCGCGCGCACGCAGACCCAGTCGGTCCGCATCCCGATCAAGGAGCTGATCAAGGGCATCAACCCGACGGACGTGGGCTCCGACGGCTGCCGCCGCGTCAACGCCTACACCATCTCGGTGTACTTCCTCGTGCTCGCCGGCACCGACGTCACCGGCAATGCGAAGACGACGCTCTCGGTCGACACGCAGGGACCGACCGGCCTCTCCGGCGTCCACGTCCTCCCCGGCAACGAGGCGGTGTCCGTGCGCTGGACGGCGCAGGGCGAGGGCGGCGCGGACGACGTGATCGGCGCGCAGGCCTTCTGCGATCCGAACCCGGTGGGCTCCACGGCATCGATCGATGCCGGCGCGACCACGACGTGCACCGACGATGCGGGCATGGTCGTCACCGACGTCGACGCCTCGGATCCGGCGGCGCTGGCGGAGGCGGGCGTCACGTGCACGACCGTGGCCAACGAGGGCGGCACGTCGGCGGGCTCGGGCACCATCCCGGCACCGGGCAGCGCGTTCTCCTCCGACGGCGAGGTCTGCACGACCGCGGCGTTCGCGCCGGTCAACGGCGAGCCGCTCGTCGCCGACCAGGCGCTCATCGACAAGTACGGCTGCGGCCGGAACGACAGCAACACCGGCAGCGAGATCCGCATCGGCAGCATCGGTGGCGCGGCGCCGGTCAACGGCAAGGTCTACGCGGTGACGATCGCCGCCATCGATTCGTTCGGCAACCTCGGCGAGCTGTCCGAGACGAGGTGCCAGTTCCCGGAGGAGACCACCGACTTCTGGCGTGACTACCGCGGCTCCGGCGGCGAGTCGGGGGGCGGCTTTTGCGCCACGTCGGCGCCCGGGTTCCCGGCGGGCAGCTTCGGTCTGCTCGCGCTGGGCGTGGTCATCGGTCTCTCGTCTGCGCGTCGTATCCATCGCTCGATAGGAGACGCTCGCAAGCGTCGGAGGAGCTCTCGGTGAAGCGTCTCGTCGTTGCCTCGGCCCTGTGTGCCGCCGCGGCCGTTCTTTCTTCCTCCCATGACGCGAGCGCCTTCGAGCTCGGGACCCCGGCGAGCGATCACCCGTTCCGCAGCGCCCAGAACGTGGCGCTCGAGATCCGGATCTCTCCGTACAACGTCCAGATCGACGAGGATCCCGCGCTCAACGGCAAGACGCCGTTCGCGAACAGCTTCGGCACCTCGCCTCGCTTCTACTTCGGGCTCGAGCTCGACTGGCAGGTCTGGCGCATCCCGTACGTGGGGACGATCGGGCCCGGCATCAGCGTGGGCCGCGTCGGCGCGGGCCGTGACGTGAAGACGGTGAGCGGTCGGACGTCGGCCGATGAGACGGCCCTCACGATCTACCCGCTCTATGCCGTGGCGGTGCTGCGCGGCGACGTCTTCTTCCGGCGGCTCGGCTTCCCGCTCGTTCCGTACGGCAAGCTCGGGATCGGCTCGGGCATCTGGCGCGCCACCAACGCGGGCGGCACGTCGAGCGCCGACAACGTCTCCGGCAAGGGCATCAGCTGGGGCACGAACATGGCGCTCGGCCTCTCGTTCGCGCTCGACGCCATCGACCCCGGCGCGTCCCGCAACATGGACAACGCGACCGGGATCAATGCAACTTACATCTACCTCGAGGGGCAGTGGCTCGCGCTGAACGGCATCGCGCAGGACCACGCGCTCCGCGTCGGTAGCAACAGCTGGGTCGCGGGCCTCGCCTTCGAGTTCTGATGGCGTGGCGGTGGGGGACGCTGCGGCGGCAGGCAGGCTCGGCGATCACCGCCGGTTTCTTCGAGGGCGTTGCGCGCCTGGCCAAGCTGCATCCGCTCTCGCGTCCCGAGCGGCACGCCGTCACGCACGTGCGCGATCTGCGCTACCGGGACGGGCTCCTTCGCGAGCACCTGCTCGACGTCTACCGGCCGGCGCGCGCCGAGGGTGAGGGGCTCGCGCCGCTCGTCTTCTACATCCACGGCGGCGGCTTCCGGATCCTCTCCAAGGACACGCACTGGGTGATGGGGCTGTCGTTCGCGCGTCGCGGGTATGCCGTGTTCAACACGAGCTATCGCCTGGCGCCGCGGCATCCGTTCCCCTGTGCGCTCGAGGACGTCTGCGACGCATTCGTGTGGGCGATCGAGCATGCGAAGGAGCACGGCGCCGATCCGTCGCGCGTCATCCTCGCCGGCGAGTCGGCGGGCGCGAACCTGGCGGCGAGCCTCGCCGTCCTCCTCGCGTACGAGCGCGACGAGCCGTGGGCCAAGCGCGTGTTCGCCACGGGCGTCGTGCCGGTGGCCGTGATCGCCTCGTGCGGCGTGTTCCAGGTCTCCGACATGGCACGCCTCCGGCGGCGCAAGCCGAGCATGTCCGCGTTCATCGCCGACCGCCTGCACGAGGTCGAGGTGGCCTATCTCGGCGGCGGCGACGCGTCGTCCAACCGGGAGCTCGCCGATCCGCTGCTCGTCCTCGAGCGCGGCGTGGCGCCGGCGCGTCCGCTCCCACCGTTCTTCCTTCCGGTCGGTACGCGCGATCCGCTGCTTCCCGACACGCGCCGCATGGTCACCGCGCTGCGCGCGCTCGGAGCCACGGCGACCCCTGCGTATTACCCGGGCGAGGTGCACGCGTTTCATGCGTTCGTGATGCGCAAGAGCGCGAGGCAGTGCTGGCAAGACACGTTCGCGTTCCTGGACGAGCACGTTCCTCGGGTCTAAGAACGAGGGGTCATGACCGCACCGGGGGAGCGAGTGGTTCTCGTCGTCGATGACGACGCCGATCACGGCTTCATGCTCCAGGCGCTGCTCGAGGCGGACGGGTTCGAGGTGCTCGTCGCCACCTCCTGCGCGCGCGGTCGTGCGCTGCTCCGCGAGCGGAAGATCGACGTCCTCCTCACCGATCTGTCGCTCGGCGACGGCAGCGCGCTCGACGTGATCAAGGGCCTCGATCCGGCGCGCCGCCCGCGCGTCTCGATCGTGATCTCGGGCTTCGACGCGCCGGCCGACGTCGACCGCACGCGTGCCGCGGGCTTCGACGCGCACTTCGGCAAACCAGCCTCCCTCGACCGCCTCCGCCGCACGATCGCCGACGCGCTGCGGTGACGATCCGCGGTGATCGCGGCGATTGTTGCGACTCGTGACGGCAGTGACGCGGTCTTCGGGACGTGATGGTCTCGCGGCATGAGCGACCACAATGCCAAGTCACCGGCGGCCGACCGCCTCCGCATCAACGTCCACGAGGACTACGAGCTCCGCGACTGGTCGAAGAAGTTCGGCGTCACGCACGACAAGCTGAAGGAGGCCGTCGCGGCCGCCGGCGTGATGGCGGCGGACGTCGAAGCCTGGCTGAAGCAGAACCCCTGACGCGCGCTGCTCCGGGCCGCGCCCTCGAGGAGGCGATCCTCGCCCTGCTCGAGGCGCGCGCGCCCGGGGCCACGATCTGCCCGTCGGAGGCGGCACGCGCCGTCGCCGGCGACGACGCCTTCGCACCGCTCATGGACGCGGCCCGCGACGCGGCGAGCCGGCTCGTCGCGCGCGGGCTCGTCGTCGTCACGCAGAAGGGAAAGGTCGTCGACCTCGCCACCGCGAAGGGCCCGATCCGCCTGCGCAAGGCGTGACCGGCGGCCTCGCCCGAACATCGGAGGATCGCGACGTGAGACTGCACGGGCTCCTCTTCGGGGCCGCGGCCCCACGGGCCCGCGCGACGATGCTCGCGTTGCGGCACCACCACGCGGCGCTGTCCTCGCGGCTCCACGTCCGGTACGTGACGGTCTGCAGGAGCAGGTCGGCGAGGGCCGCTGCGCTCTCCGGTCGGCACGCCGGATCCTTCTCCAGGCAGCGCAACACGATGCTCTCGAGATCGGCGGGAAGCTCCAGGCCGAGACGCGAGGAGGGACGCTGCGGGACCGCGTGGACCTGCTGGGAAAGTACGACCTCGACGCCGCCGCGAAACAGCTCCGTCCCCGTGAGCAGGAAATATGCGAGCGCTCCCACCGCGTAGAGGTCTGCACGCGCATCGATGGTCGACGGATCGCTCACCGCCTCGGGCGCCATGTAGCCCGCCGTGCCCATGATGGTGCCCGGCGCCTCCCCGCGACCGGCGTCGATCGAGCGCGCGAGGCCGAAGTCGACGACCTTGACGACGTCGGGATCGAGCCCGCGCACGCACAGCAGCACGTTGTCGGGCTTCACGTCTCGGTGAACGAGGCCGAGCGCATGTGCCTCGGCGAGCGAGGCGCAGATCTGCAGCAGGATCGCGGCGACGCGCCCCGGAGACTGGGGCCCGTCCTGCTCGACGAGCTGCCACAGCGTCACTCCTTCGATGTGCTCCATCGCAAGATAGAAGGTGCCATCGGCAGCACGGCCGAAGTCGTAGACCTGCACGGTGTTGGGGTGCGTGAGGCGGCTCGTCAGCTGCACCTCGCGTTCGAAGCGCGCCATCGTCGCCGGATTCTCTGCGTCCCGGACGATCTTGATGGCAGTCGCGCGTTGCAGGAGCGCGTGGCGCGCTCGGTACACCTCGCCCATGCCGCCTTCGCCGATCTTCTCTTCGAGGGTATATGGCCCAAGCTGGCGCGGCTCCGGGTCGGCAGGCTGGCGGCGGCCGGTCCGCCTGGAGACGAGCGACGATGCGACGGTCGACATCGCGACCCAGAGCGCGGTCAGCGTGAGCCAGACGGATAGGGCACGGATCGCGGAGCTGGGTCCCATCTCATCCCTCGAGCTCCAGCTCGTCGACGATGCCGGGTCTACTCTCGATGGCACGGCGAAGGGCGCCTTTCCCGAGCCGCACGCGGCTTCGAACGGTGTTGACCGGAACGCGCGTCGCCGCTGCAACCTCAACCAAGGACCAGCCGAGCGCCAACCGCAGCCTGAGCGTCTCCGCTTGCGCCGCGGGAAGCCGCGCGAGCAGCTCTCGGAGCACGGTGATGCGCCGCTGCCGTGCCGCCTCCAGGTGGGAGTCGCCGCCGGTCGAGGCCAGCTCCTCGACGTCCGGCGCTCCATCGCATCGAGCGCGCTCGAGGCGGGCTCGACGTGCCGCCTTCAGGGCGACGCGGACCGCGATCCGGGAGGCGAAGTGGCGAGGGCCGCACTCTCCCCGGAAGGACGGGAGTGCCTCGACGACGGCGATCAGCGCTTGCTGCTGCACGTCGTCGACGTCGGCATCCGAGGTGCGCAGCACCGCACGCACCACGCGAGCGATGCCCGGCGCGAGCTCCACGAGGAGGCGGTGCGTCCCCGTCGCGTCGACGTTCGCGGCAGACCCGCACCTCACGGGACGCTCTGCCCCGCGAGCAGCGCGCTCGGCGGCGCCGGACAGTCGAGGGTCCGCAGGAATGCGATGATCTCGTCGGCCTCGCCATCGTCCACGTTCACGCCGTCGAGCTTCGGGTCGACGGTGCCGACCGTGGCGCCGCGGCCGCGCCGACCTCCGCGCCGGTAGACGTCGAGGATGAAGCCGCGCAGCGTCTGCTCGTGCGACGCGTGACCGAAGAAGGTGCGCTGTCCGGCACCGCGGAGGCTCGCGGTCCGGAACGCTCCCTCCTGACCCGTCTCGGCGGCGACGCTCGCCAGCCGCGCCGCGCCGGCCGTGCGATCATCGGAATAGGGGCCCACGCCGTTGAACGGGTCAGCCAGCAGAGCAGGGGCGCCGAGCACGCGCCCGCGGTCGGTCGACGGTATTCCGATGTCGTGGAATTGCCCGTCGGAAAAGCTCGGCCCCGAGTGGCAACGCGTGCAGCCTTGGCGCTGGAACGTGGCGGCCCCGGTCCGCTCGGCGTCCGTGAGCTGCCCCTCGCCACGTACCCACAGATCGAACCGGGTGTTCGTGCAGAGTAGCTTGCGCTCGTAGGCCTCGAGCGCTTTTCCGGCATTCGCGAAGACGCGCTGGACCTCATCGCGCTGGGCGTCGGTCATGAGCCCCCACGAGTCGTCGCCGGGCTTGGCCCGTGCCGGCGTCGCCGAGAGATCGGGGGGATTGCCGAATACCGTCTGGTAATCCGACCCATAGGACCCGAGGAGTCGCCGTGCCACCTCGACGCGCGTGAAGTCCATCTCCTTGGGATTCTCGAGCGCCTTGAGTGGCTGGGACCATGCGGAGTCCGCCTTGCCATCCCACAGGAGGTAAGGGTGGAGGACCGCGGCGGTCACCGGCATCGCGTGACGATCGCCGAGCTGCCCGCGCACCCCGACCGAGCGCGCGCGGGCGTCGGAGAAGCCATGCTCCGGATCATGGCAGCTCACGCACGCGACGGTGCCGTCGGCGCTGAAGCCGTGGTCGAAGAAGAGCTTCTGCCCGAGGGCGGCTGCGGCGGGGTCGTCGGCGACGGAGTTCGTCGGAGAAGCGACCAGCGGCGACGCCGTCACTGCCATGTCGGTGAACTCGGAAGGGTCAGCTTGATCCCCGCCGCACGATGCGGTGGCGACGGCGAGCGTCAGCGCGCCGAGGCCCACCCGATGGATGGCTCTGTCGAACATTCTGGTCCTGGCGGGAACGACCCCGTTCGCCACTGCGGCGTACGCCCGTCGTCTTCCTCACCCTTGGCTCTCCGCCCCCGGAGTGAACCTTCGCGTTTTCGTACGCCCCGCGGATCATTCCTGCGCGATGCGCTGGGCCGGTGACCGGTGGACACCGCCCGGGTAGGCGGCGAGGTAGCGGCGCGCGACGTCGCGAGCCTCGCGGGATCGGCCCGCGCGCTCCAGCGCGATCGCCTCGAGGTAGATGGCCTCTTCCGTGCGGGGATCGGCGGGGTGAGCCGCGGCGAACGCATGGAGCTGCTGGGCCCCGGCGCCGAAGTCGCCGCGACTGACCGCGGTCATGGCCTCCGCGAACTCACGCGAGGCTCGCGTGGCCTCCGGCTCCGCAGGAGCGGCGGAGGCGAGCGCCGCAGCCGGCGCGCGGACCGAGACGCGCGCGGGGACCGGGACCACGGGCGCGGCGTGCGTCACCGGCGCGGGCGCGGTCTCGACGGGCGGGGGCTCGACGGGCGTTTGCGGGGCCTCGACCGGTGTGGCCGCGGTCGGCGTGGGCGCCGTCGGGCCGACCTGGACGACGCGCGGGCTCTTCTCCTCGCGCGGCCTCACCTCGTGCGCCTGGTCGGCCGCCTCGTCGGGCGCGTGACCTCGGACGGTCGTGATCCCCGCCGCTGCTGCCCAGACCGCCAGCGGCACCATCACCAGCACCGCGGCGACGGCCGCAGCGCTGCGGCCCTTCCTCGGAGCCGGCGCGGCGGCCCGGCGGAGGAGCGCCAGCCGGGCGCGCTGATGCTCGAGCGGCGTGATCGCGGCGCCGCCGGCACGGAGCGCCTCGCGGAGCTGCGCGAGCTCACGCAGCTGCGCCTCGCACTCGGCGCAGGTACGCACGTGTCGATCCATCGAGGACTGTTCGGACGGCCCGAGCCGGCCGTCGAACGAGGCTTCGGCCAGGGCGAGCCTCTCGCATGCCGGAACGCTCATCGCATCCTCCGTTGGATTCGCTCGCGCAGCTCGGAACGTGCTTCGTGGAGGCGTCGCCACACCGTACCGGCCGGTACGCCGAGGGCCTTCGCGGCTTCGACGCCGGAGAGGCCGCCGAGGTCGACCATCAGGATGATCTCGCGATGGTCGTGCGAGAGGCGGGCAAGCGCCTCGTCGACGAGGGCACCTCGTTCGCCGCGCAACAGGTCCTCCTCGGGGGTCGCGGGCGGCGCCGCCGGAGCGTTGCCGAAGGACTCGAGCATGCCGCGCAGACGCGCAAAGGTCCGGCGGCGCCGCCGCGCGAGCTGCGCCGCCACGCCGAGGAGGAACGGACGCGCCGACGCTCCCGCCTCGTACGAAGCGGCGGCCCGCGAGGCGGTGAGGAAGGTCTCCTGCACGAGATCGTCGGCGTCGGCGGCACTGGCGAGCAGGCGCTGCGCGAAGCTGCGGACGCTCGCATGGTGCCGATCGAAGAGCTCGCCGAGCGGGCCGAGCGCCCCGCGCGCGATCCCCTCGAACAGCTCGGTGTCCGTCGCGGTGGCCAGGCCGGGCTCGGCTGCGGGACGGCGGATTGCGGTCGGGGTCACAGCGCCACCTCGATCCCGATGCTGCCGCCGAGGGTCGCCGACGGAAAGCTCTTCGGCGCGCCGGGGGAGGAGCTCGCTTCGCCCGACGCCGGATCGGCGGATTTTCGCGAGAGCACGACGAGCTCACCATCCATCATGAGGACGAGGCTCGCCCACCGAACGAGCGGCACGACGACCGCCGCGACCGCGCCGGCGCGTCCTTGCAGCTCGCTCTGCGAGCCCTGGGGACGAGGCAGGTCACGGAACACCGCGGCGCCGCGCAGGACGACGCCCGCGCGCAGCTCGAGCGCCTTCAGGGGGAAACGGCGCTGCACGGAACCGCCAACCGCGACCTCGGTGAGCGGGGGCCCGTCGGCGCCGACCGCGGACTGCTGCCGGAAATCGATGTTCGCGAGCCAGCTGCCGAGCGTGATGCCTGCCCTCAGCTGGGGCCCCACCCAGGCGACGCCCGAGCCGAGCGCAGCGCGCCCGTCGATGGCCGCGCCGAGCAGGACGCGAGGCGTCTCGCGCGTGGACCTCTCCTCGGTAGGCGTTGCCGCGACGACCGGGCGCTCCGGGGTCTCCGCGGGCGGAGATCTGTCGACCGGCGCATCGAGCGGCGCGGCGAGCAGCGCCTGGCCCAGCGGCACGACGTCGGCAGGAGCGGACACCTCTCGCGCGACCACCGGCTCGCCCTCGCGTGCGACGCGCAGCACCCCGCCGCCGCCGCCGCGCCCGAGCTCGACCTCGACGGTTCCGCCCGAGCAGCTCCACGGGTGGCCGGCCTCGCTCGTCGAGGCCACGAGCTGATGAACGGCCGCACGCCAGGGCTCCGGAAGCGAGGCCACCGACCCCGCGGTGCGCGCCGCCGGGCACTCGGCCCGCGCAGCGTGGCCCCACGCGAGCACCGTCACGGCGGGAATCAGCCGGAGGAGCCTGCCCGCGGGAGCGAGCAAGGCGGGGCGGGAGCAGGCGAGGGAGAGCAAGGGTACGTCCAGAGGGTAGTGCCCGGCCGCGAGCGAACCTTCGCCTTTTTCTTGCGTGGTCGTCCGGCCGCGCGCGCACATCAGCTCCGCCCCCCTCCTCAGCGGGCGCCGGCGATCAGCAGGGCGATGCACACTGCCATCACCGTGACCACCCAACCGTGCATCGTTCTCCGCCGTTGAGCAGCCCACCACGTCGCGAATTCGTTCGCCGCGAAGGCGGCCTCCACCTCGTCATCGCCATCCGTCGTGGTCACGTATCCCGACGAGAGGAAGCGCTCGGTCTCCTGATCGAAGCCCGGGGCGCCGGGAACCGGGATCGCGGCCGGCAAGGTCGGCACTTCCGAGCCCGGGAGCGTCGGTCGGTCGTCGGTCTCGATGCCTTCCACGACCTCGGCCGCGCGGGACGGTGCGGGGGATACGCCATGCTGCTCTTCCACGGAGACCTCCTTCGACGCCGTCGTGACGTCGTCGGCCGATCAGTGCACCGCGACGCGCCCGATCGATCATCGGGGGCCTCAGCGCCTGGAGGACGCGGGCGCCGTGCCGCTGGACAGGCTCTGCAGCTCGCGCATGAGCTGCCGAGCCTCGGCGTCGTCGGGGGCGACGGCGATCAGTCGGTTCGCGACGACGATCGCCTCGCCGAGCTCGCCGCGCTCGCGGAGACGGCGCGCTTCGTCACGGAGCGCCCGCGCCGGTTGCTCGTCGCGGGGGGCTTGCTGCGCGTCCTCCACGCTGATCCCGGCGACCATCGCCGCGGCGACGCATCCCGAGACCAGCTGGCGCAACGTGTTCCCGGTGACCAGACGTGACGAGCCGGAGCGCACACGGCTCTGGTGGCAGACGGCGATGACGATCGATCAACCGATCGTCCGCCGGCCCGCGGAACCGCGCCGTCACTTCACGGGGACGGCCGAGATCGTGCTGAGGTTCAGGCCGCCCGGGTACTGGTACGTCGTGTTGGCGCCGTAGCCGAGGACCTGGATGCCGATCGGCGCGCTCGCCTTCAGCGTGTGCGCGCCCTCCGACCCGGTGCCGAGCTGCACGTGCGCCGCGTGGAAGCCCGTGCCGCTGATCGCCTTGAGCTGGCCCGACACGTCCTTGCCGTCGAGCGTGAGCGTGGTGCCCGCCGTCCCGACGATGTCCACGTAGTTGTACTGGTAGTCGGGCGGCGCGAGGAAGACGTAGTCCTTCCGGAACTGCTCGACCGTCACCGCGAAGCTCTGCGACGGATCGCCGAGCGGCCCGGTCGCGTTGTCGGGATCGACCTCGGCGCCGCCGACCTGGAAGGTGCCGATGCCGAACTCGTGGTCGCCCGTCACCTCGAAGTCCTGCGTGACCTCGCCGCAATCGGCCACCTGACCGGCGTTGAGGAAGTCGGGGCACGAGGACGGCCGCGACGGCTTGTAGGTGAGCGCGGTGCCATCGACGTTGCCGTACATGTGAACCACCTGGCCGACCTGCGCCTTGGGCGAGCTCGGACGGACGACCACGTAGTGCTTGCCGAGCGTCTCGACGGGGAAGACCGTCTCCTCGATGTGGTCGCAGGCCTCGACGTCGAACGGGAAGTCGATGCACGGCACGCCGGTGATGACCTGCACCGGCTTGTCGGCCTTCAGCAGGCCGCCGCTCAGGTCGAAGTTGCGGCCGAGGCCGCTGACGATCTGCGCGACGTCCCCCGCGTCGAGCGTGAAGGTCATCGTCGTGCCGCCCGCGGCGGCGGCGATCCCGGAGCCCGCCACGACCTTGCCCTTGGCCGGCAGGTTGACGGTCACGGTGGTGCCGTCCTGCGTGCCGGTGACCACGAAGTAGGGCGGCATGTAATCGCCGGTGCTGCTGCGGCTCATGCCCTGCGAGCCCATGATCCGGTAGTTGCCAGTCATCGCCGTCGAGGGCAGGAGGAGCGACGCGTCGTTCGAATACGAGTAGCAAGCGTCGGCGAAGGGGTCGGCCTGCACGCAGCTGCTCCAGTCCTTGCCGGGCGGGCCGCCGGTCGCCTGGTACTCGAGCGGGCTGAACTGGTAGACGACGACGGGCACGTCGCTGACGAGGTGGTAGGCGCCGCCCTTCACGAGCGCCGACTGGGTGAGCGAGTCGCGCTCCGACCCCTTCAACGCCGGGACCCACGGGAGGAAGATCTTCGTGAGCGATCCGCCCGCGACCGTCGCCGACTGGTTCGTGCCGTTCGGACCGGTGACGGTCACGTTGGCGGTCGTGCTGCCGTTGTTGGCGACGACGACCGCGAAGTCGAAGATGCTCTGCACGAGGTTCGCGGTGACGGTCGGGTAGTAGTCGCAGCCGACGTACGTCTTGAACTGCTGCGCCTCCGCGCACGTGACCGGGTCGCGTCCGCCGATGCCGCCGTTGCCGCCGTCGTCCGAGCCGATGATGCCGCCGTCACCGCCGCCGAAGCCGCCGTTGCCCGCGTCGCCGTCGTCGAAGGTGTTCCGGCCCTTCGAGCCGCCGCAGGCGAGGGGAAGAGCGAGGACGAGCGCGAGAGCGCTGGCGGCCCCCGTGACGAAGGAAGTCGGCTTCATGACTGCTTCCTAGCAGCCGCCCGGCGCCGAGCGATAGCCCGGCCTGCTCGGGTTCCGTCCCTTCGGCGCCTCACGCACCCGGTACGAGGAGCCGGATGCCGCGCGCCACGACCTCGATGCGGACCTTCGGGTGGGCCTTCCACTCCTCGCCGTCCAGCTGGGCGGCGAGGGGCGCGCCGCCTTCCGGAGCCTCGAATTCGAGGTCGATCGTCGTCCCGCGGAGCGTCTTCGAGTGCTCGAGACCGAGGCCGTCGAGGTCCTTCTCGGTGACGGGGAGCGCCTTCAGGTCGTAGATGGCCTTCGACGCCCAGTCGGCCTTTCCGACGAAGGGCACGAGCTCGAAGATGCCGTCGTCGTGCCTCGCGCTCTCGTCGAAGACCCAGGCGCCCGCGTAGACCCGCGTGTTCTTGACGATGAGGTCGGTCACGCCCTCGAGCACCGTCGCGCGTCCATCGATGGTCGCGCGCACGCGCAGCTTGTCGTCGACCACGTAGGACTCGAGGAACGTCTTGATGAACGCGCCCGCGTAAACGGCCTTGTCGCGGTAGATCTCCTTCAGCGGCCCGAGGCTCTCGACGACCTGACGGTCCTTGTTGCGCTGCACGAGCACGCGCGCCGAGAGGCCCCAGCCGCACGAATCGAAGAAGTAGTCGGGCGCGGCTCCGGCACCGCCCGCGTAGTAGAGGCCCACGTCGAGGCGCGTCTCGTTGCCGGCGCGGATCACCTCCACGTTGCGGGGCAGCGCGCCTTCGTCGGACTGGAGCCCGAAGCTCTGACCTTGATCGTTGGCGGTACCGGTGGGGAGCATGCCGAGGGTGACGTCCTCACGGTGCTTGCTCGTGAAGAGGCCGGCCGCGACCTCGCGGAAGGTGCCGTCGCCCCCCATCGAGATGACCGTCCGGTAGGCGCCCGCCTCGAGCGCCTCGCGCACCGCTGCGATCGTCTTGCCCTCCGGCAGGGTCGGCAGGAAGTCGGCGGCGAGGCCCGCCTTCTTCAGGAGGCCGAGCCCCTCGTCGATGCGCTCCTTGTTCTTGCCGCTCTGGGCTGTCGGGTTGCCGACGAGGAGGTGGGTGGACATGCCAGAGCCATAGCCTGGCTACGTCGTCGCCGCCTCCCGCGCGGTGATCCACGCGAGCGCGAGCGGTCCCGGAAGCGCCTTCGAGAAGAGCCAGCCCTGGATGGACATGGGGCCGAGCTGCTCGAGGAAGGCGCGCTGGGCCTCGGTCTCGACGCCTTCCGCCACGACGTCGATGCCGAGGCTCCGGGAGAGCGCGACGATGGCTGTGACGATGGCCTCGCTCTTGGGGGCGACGCCGATCTCGGCCACGAACGAGCGGTCGATCTTCAGCGTGTCGACCGGGAACCTCGTCAGGTACGCGAGCGACGAGTAGCCGGTGCCGAAGTCGTCGAGCGCCACGCGGACGCCGATCTCCTTGAGCTGCTCGAGCAGCCCGATCGCGGTCTCGATGTCCTCGACCATCACGCCTTCGGTCACCTCGAGCTCCAGCAGGTCGGGCGAGAGCTGCGTCTCGGCGAGCACCTGGCGCACCTTGTCGGCGAAGTCGGGGGCGTTGAACTGCCGCGCCGAGATGTTCACCGCGACGGGCACGCGCAGCGCGGAGATCGAGCTCCACGCCTTCGCTTGCCGGCACGCGGTCCGGAGCACCCAGTCCCCGAGCTCGACGATCGTGCCCGTCTCCTCGGCGACGGCGATGAGCTCGTTCGGCGGGATCGGCCCGATCGCGTCCGGCACGAACCGGAGGAGGGCCTCGACGCCCACGGCGCGACGCGAGGTCACGTCGACCTTCGGTTGATAGTGGATCTCGAGCCCCTGCTCGAGCGCGAGAGCCCGGCGAAGGCGTCGCTCGACGCTGTCCCGCCGCTGCAGCTTCTCGCCGAGCTCGGAGGCGAAGACCTCGCTCCGCCCGCGCCCGCGGTCCTTCGCCACGTGCATCGCGGCGTCGGCGCGCATCAGCAAGGCCTCGGCGTCGTCGCCGCTCGCCGGGTAGGTGGCGATGCCCGCACTGAACGAGAGGACGACCTGCACGCCGTCGACCGCGTAGGGCGTGCCGATCTGGGCGTTGAGCCGCCGGAACAGCTCCGGCCCCTCTCTCTCCCCCGCGCAGTCGCGGACGATGAGCGCGAACTCGTCGCCGCCGAGCCGGGCCACGAACATCTCGGGACGGTTCCCGCGAGCCGCGTCGTCGGCGCCGAACTGATGGAGCCGGGCGCCGACCTCGCGGAGCAGCACGTTGCCTGCGACGTGGCCGAGGCTGTCGTTGACGCGCCGGAAGTGGTCGAGGTCCAGCGACACGACGGCGACCCGCTGCCGGCGCATCTTGGCGGTGGCGATGGCGGACGTCAGGAACCGGCACGCGTGGCTGCGGTTCGGAAGGGCGGTGAGCTCGTCGTAGTAGGCGAGGCGCCGGACATGGTCCTCCGCCGCGCGCAGCTGCGTCACGTCCTGCGCTGTGCCGATGATGCAGAGCCGGCCCGTCTGACGGTCGACCTCCGTCTCGGCCTCCTGGTGGACGACCCGCTCCTCGCCGTCCGGCAGGATCAGGCGGTATTCGAGATCGTGGGAGACGCCGCGGCGGAAGCCCTCCTCGACGCGCGCACGGTCGAGCGGATGGACCCAGCGCAGGAGCGTGTCCCACAGCGGGCCCTCGCCTTCGAGGCCCCGGAAGATCACCGCCGAGCCACGGAACCACCGGAACGTCCGGGCGTCCGGGTCGAAGCGCCACTGCACGAGGCGTGCGAGGCGCTGCGCACGTTCCAGGCTCCGCGCGAGGTCATCGGCGTGTCCCGCATCGTCTCTGGAGTGCCGGGTCGTCGATGCTTCGAACGTCGTCATGCTTGAGCGCCCCCCCGGGCTCGCGTGTCCCGTCGAGTCGAACGGCGGCGCCCGGTCCGTCTTAAGGGGACACATCCGCCGGCGCTTCCTTCAGCGCGGCGCGGGCCGGCCGTTTGGACGAATCATGAACTTCTCGGACGAGGAAATCGCCAGCGCGCTCGACACCTGTGATGAAGGAGCGCTCGACGCGCTCGAGTTCGGCGTCATCCGCATGACGCAGGACGCGGTGGTGGTCGGGTACAACGCCTACGAATCGCGGATGGCCGGGCTCACGCCCTCGCGCGTCCTCGGCAAGCACTTCTTCACCGAGGTCGCGCCGTGCACCAACAACTACCTGGTGTCCTCCCGCTTCGAGGACTGCGCCTCGCTCGACGAGCAGCTGCCGTACGTCTTCACCCTCCGGATGCGGCCGAGGAAGGTCGAGCTGAGGCTCCTCAAGGCACGCGGCTCCGAGTTCCAGTACGTCCTCGTGAGGAATCGATGACCACGGCGGACTCCGAGGTGGACGAGCACGAGGCGCTCCTCGAGTTCGTCTACCTGTGTCCCGTCGGCATCGCCCAGCTCGACGGCTCGGGCGAGGTGGCCATGATGAACCCGGTGGGCGCGCGGATCCTCATGGAGATCGCCGCGGAGCCGGTCATCGACAATTTCTTCGACGCGCTCGGCGCCCCCGGCAACGAGCTGCGGGCGCTCGTCGACGGCCTGAGCGCGGACCAGGGAACCGTCTGCGAGTCCCACCGCATCACGTTCGACCTGGCGCGCCGGGCCATTCCGCTGACCGTGAGCTTCACGCTCATCAAGCTCTCGCCTGCGCGCATCATGGCCGTCATCGCCGACGAGTCGCGATCGGCCGAACAGGAGCGAACCGCACGTCGCGCCGAGCATCGCGTGAAGGCCGTCCTCGACGGCGTGCGCGACTACGCCATCTTCGGGCTCGATCGCGCCTGCCGGATCGAGTCGTGGAACAAGTCGGCCGAGCGCCTCTTCGGTTATGCGGCGGACGAGGTCCTCGGGCGCGACTACCTCATGCTCTTCCCGCGCGACACCGCCTCGGGCGGGCGGCAGAAGGCGCTCTCCGAAGGTGCCGTCGCGACCGGGTGGGGCGAGGACGAGGGCTGGTGGGCGCGCAAGGAGACGACCCGCTTCTGGGGCAGCAGCGTCGTGTCCGTCGTCGAGGAGCAGGACGGCGCGCGCAGCGGCTTCATCGTGGTGACCCGTGACCTCACGCGCAAGAAGCGCGAGGAAGACGACCTCCGCGAGGCCGCGGCCAAGGACTTCCTCACCGGCCTCTACAACCGGCGAACGTTCGAGGACACGGCGCGCCAGGAGCTCCAGCGCTGGCAACGCGGTCGGGACCCGCTCTCGCTCCTCATGATCGACGCCGACCACTTCAAGCGTGTCAACGACACGCACGGGCACGCCGCCGGCGACGAGGTGCTGCGCGCGCTCGCCCGCGCGGTGCAGGACCAGGTCCGGGAGCTCGACGTCGTGGCGCGGCTCGGCGGGGAAGAGTTCGTCGTGCTGATGCCCTCGACCGACGCGGTGGGCGCTCGCGCCGCCGCCGAACGGATCCGCATGGCGGTCGAGGCCCTGCGGGTCCCGGGCCACGAGGGCGCGCTCATCCGCTTCACCGTGAGCGTCGGCATCGCGGAGGCGACGCGCGACGCCGCCTCCGTCGAGCTCCTGCTGCAGCGGTCCGACGAGGCACTCTACGAGGCCAAGCATCGCGGACGGAACCGCTGCGTCGTGGCCCATCCCGCCGACCCGCACGACTCGGCAAAACGTGCGGCGGGGTAGGGGGCGCACGCGGACGTCGATGGAACCCGGCGCTGCTGGTAGGTTTGCTGCGTGACACAGGCGGAACGCCAGGAAGGCCACCTCGAGACGATCGCCTCGATCCGCGCCCAGGCGGACCAGCGCGTGGGGCATCACCAGCGCCTCGTCGAGCGGCTCGCGCAGCTCATCGGGCGTCCGCTCACGCTCTATCTCCTGCTGGCCGTCGTCGCCGTGTGGGTGGCCCTGAACCTGAGCCTGCAGAAGCCGCTCGACCCCTGGCCGTTCTTCGCGCTCCAGGGCGCCCTCGGTTTCTACGCAGCGCTCGCGACGACCATCGTGCTCACTGCCCAGAACCGCCAGCAGAAACACAGCGAGCAGAAGTCCTATCTCGAGCTCCAGGTGAATCTCTCGTCGGAGGAGAAGGCGGCGAAGATCATCGGCCTCCTCGAGGAGCTACGCAGGGACATGCCGAACGTCACGAAGCGTCGTGACTCGGAGGCCGAACAGATGTCGCAGGCCGTGGACACGCGCGCGGTGTTCGACGAGCTCGAACGGCGCATGGGCATCGACGATGCTGCGCCCGGATCCAAGTAGGCTCGGGAAACCGTGCGCGGCGCGATGCTCGCGCTCTGCGGCCCGTCTCCTCTTCAGCAGACGCGCGAGCGGTCCTATGTATCCTGCATGGCAACCGACAAGAACAACGAGATCGTCACCAAGTACGTCACCGATGTCCACGCCCTCGTGGCTCACGGGCTGACCGCCATCGGGCGTCAGGCCGAGAACCTGAAGGACGTCAGCCACCAGCAGGCGAAGCGCGCCGTCGACGCGTTCGTGGTGCTCCTGAAGAAGCAGGAAGGCCAGCTCGAGGCGCGCGTGAAGGCGCTCGGCGGCACCACCGCGCAGCCCGTGAAGGACGCAGTGTCCGCGGTCGCGGGCGTCGCGGCCGGCGTCATCAACGCCGTTCGCCCGTCCGAGACGGCGAAGAGCATCCGGGACGACCACACGTACTTCAACCACCTCGGCGTCGCGTACCTGATGCTCCACACGACGGCGAGCTCGCTGGGCGACGCGGAGACCACGCGGCTCGCCGAGACCGGCTACAGCGACATCACGAAGGCGATCATGCACATCAATCGCATCCTCCCGGGGATCGTGGTCGAGGAGCTCGCCGAGGACAAGGAGCTCCGCCCCGCCGACACGTCCGCGCAGACGCACCAGATGGTGAAGGCGGCCTGGTCGGGCGAGAGCCCCGAGACGCTCTAGACGGCGCAATGGCCGAAGGGGGGTCGGACGTCCGCATGGACGCTCGACCTCCACCACGGTACGCGGGGCGCATGACGCTCGCGCACTACGTCACGATGGGTCACTCCGGGCTCCGGGTCAGCCCGCTCTGCCTCGGCGCCATGACGTTCGGGAAGGACTGGGGGTGGGGCTCCGAACCCGAGGAAGCGACCCGCATTCTCGATGCGTACATCGATCGGGGCGGCAACTTCATCGACACCGCGAACGGGTACACGAAGGGTCACTCCGAGGCGATCATCGGTGACCACCTCGCACACGATCGAAAGAAGCGCGACCGCATCGTCATCGGGACGAAGTTCGTGACCAACATGTTCACGGGCGACCCGAACGGCGGAGGCGCGAGCCGCAAGGCCATCATCGCGCAATGCGAAGAATCGCTCCGCCGTCTGCGGACCGATTACATCGATCTGTACTGGCTGCACGCCTGGGACAAGACCACACCGATCGAGGAGACGATGCGCGCCCTCGATACGCTCGTCGAGCAGGGCAAGGTCCGCTACCTGGGCTTCAGCGATACTCCGGCGTGGAAGGTGGCACAGGCGCAAACGATGGCGCTCCTCCGCAGCTGGTCGCCGCTCGTGGCGTTGCAGATCGAGTATTCGCTGCTGCAGCGCACGGTGGAGGGCGAGCTCGTGCCCATGGCGCAGGAGCTCGGCCTGGGCATCACGCCGTGGGGGCCGCTCCGAGGCGGCGCCTTGAGCGGCAAGTACAAACGTGCGGACAGCGGCAAGCACGAGGCAGGACGCGGCGCACGCGTGACGAGCTACCTCGACGACCGCACGTTCGACCTTCTCGACATGATGGAGACGATCGCGAACGAGCTTGGCAGCACCGTGCCGCGCATCGCGCTCTCCTGGGTCCAGGGCCGGCCGGGCGTCACCTCGACGATCATCGGCGCGCGGACGATGGAGCAGCTCGATGACAACGTCGGCGCGCTCGACGTGAAGCTGACGCCCGAGCAGGTCGCGGCGCTCGACCTCGCGACCGCTCCGACGCTTCCGTTCCCCAGCGACATGCTCGCTGCGGTCCCGGCGTTCGCGTGGGGCGGTACCACGATCAACGGCCAGTCGTCGAAAGCGTGGGCGCTGGCACCGCAGAACGACAGCGAACGGTTCTGAGCGTCACAAAAACGGAAACGGCCCCCTCCGGGAACACCCGGAGGGGGCCGAGGCCGTCGTTCACGCGTTCAGGCGCCGGTGACCTTCGTCCACGCGTGCTGCACGGCTTCCTTGAAGTGCTCCCAGGAGCCGGGGTTCTTCTCCTCCCACGCGCTCCGTGCGTTCGGCTCGACGTCGGACCACGACTTCCCCGCGAAGCGAGCGTCGTGACGCATGTGGTGGCCGAACTTGTAGGCCGGCGCGTACTGCTCGTAGGCGCGACCCGAGCTCGCGAACCGCTGGTCGTAGTGCTGCTTGTACGCGGTGTTGTCGTAGTCGATGTTCTCGACGGTCACGTCCGTGTGCTTGACGGAGTCGCGGATCGTCTCGGTGCGCTGCGTGGCATCCTTCCGGATCACGATCTCTTCGACGACGCGAGCGGTCTTGGCGACGACTGCCTCCTCGGAGCGCGCCGTGACCTCGACCGAGCGGTCCCGCATGTTGGCAACGTCCGTGGCGTCGACGGCGCGGTTCACGGGGCGACGCTCCACCGAGACGTGCTCCTCGCGGAGCGAGACGTTCTCCTGCACCGGCGTCGACGTCACGTGGGTCTCGACCTTCACGCCGCCTGCCCCGACTTCGCGCTTGCCCACGCGGAGGAATTCCTGGACGACGGGCAGGACCTGCTCCGCCGACGCCGTCCCCGTCGCTGCTGCGCCGGCCACGTTGGCCCGGCGCTGCCCGAACATCACGACGTGATTCCCGAGCGAGACGTCGGTCGCGGGGATCGTCTTCCCGTTGTCGAGAAGCAGCGTCGTCACGCGCCCCTGGGACGTGTCCACGAGGAGCTCCTTGATGACGCCCAGCTGCTGTCCGGAGGAGTCCTGGAGCGGCCAGCCGCGGACGTCCTGCGCCTTGTCGGTGAGTTCGTAGTCGTGGAGCTGCGAGTAGGGGACGTTGCTCATTGTACGGTTCCTTGTTGTTGAAGATGCGTTGACGCTTCGCGATTACTTCTTCGGCTGGACTTCGGTGCGCCGGTTCTTGGACCAGCACGCTTCGTCGTTGGCCGCACACAGGAGATGGTTGTCGCCGTAGCTCACGACGTTGAGCTGCGCCGGCGTCACGCCGCGACCGGTGAGCTCCTGGGCGACGGCGCGGGCTCGCTTGTCGGCGAGATCGTCGTTGTGAGCGGCCGCGCCACGCTGGTCGGCATTCCCTTCGATGGTGAGCTTCATCGACCGATCGGCGCGCAGGCAGCGGGCCACCCGCTCGAGCCCCTGCTTCTGCGCGGAATCGAGCTCGGCCGAGTCGGTGGCGAAGTGGGCCGTCGCGGTGGAGCAGATCGACGTGCTCGCGTCGATGCCACGACACGCCGAATCGATGCACAGCTCCTTGGCGGCGCATTCCTGGTCGCCCTTGCACGTCTTCGCGCTTGTCGTGGTAGCGCGATCCGTCGGCGTCGCCGCGACGACTGCGGGCGTGCCGTCGTTGACTGCGCGGGCGGCATCGTCCCCTCGCGAGCGGAGCAGAACGAACAGGAGCAGGGCCGCGACGAGGAGCCCGAGCACCCAGATCCACCACGCCGGCAAGCCGGACTTCTTCTGAACAGGAATATTCGCCATGGCGGTCGTTTGCCTTCTTGGATATGCGCGCTTCAGCGAGTGACGACGTCCGAGTCGTCACTCTGTTCGATATCGGCCACTTCACGACGGAGCGGGACGTCGGCTGAAACGCGCTCGTTCGTGACGCTCTTCGTGATCCGGATTTCTTCCTTGAGAACGAACCGCTTCTCGACGACCAGAACCTCCTCGACGACGGAGATGATGGTGACGTCGCCTTCCACGCGAGGCGCGATGGGTCCCGGCACGGGCGTTCCCACGGGAACGCGCTCGACGCGGACATCCTCGAGGCGAACCACCTCCTCGACGTGGGCCATCTCGGTCACGACATGCGTGTTGACGCGGACGCGACCCGTCTCCGAGCTGATCTTCTCGACGTGCAGCTCTTCGCGCATGATCGGGATCACACCCACGGACGAAGCTGCGGGACCGGTCGGAGGGCTGGGCACGCGGCGCCTCAAGCAACGGAGGTACCAACGCAGCACCCCGTCAGGGCGCCGCCGGGCGTGGTGCGCGGGAAACGCGCGGTACGCGCGTGACCCCGTTTCGACTCGGTTAACTTTGGCGCGTTCCAGCGGCGCGGCGCCCGCCGCAGGACGCACCACACGGGCACGTGCGAGGCGCGCATGCCGAGCTCCTTCGCGGCCGCACGGCCCGTGGCTCGCGCCCGATCGAACGACTGCGCCGCGTCGTTGCGTTACGCAACGCGCGGCGAGCGCCCGGAGCACGGACGAGACATCACGACGCGATGTCGAGCGCGTGCTCCGACAGCTCGGCCATCGCCGCGTCCACCCACGCGATGGGCGGGCGCGTCCGGATCTGGAAGGCCGAGGCGACGAGGCGCCGGTCGTCGTCGAGCAGGACGACGTACCGCGGTCGGCCGAAGAGCACGTGGGCGTCCATCACCTCGCCGGGCAGCCATTCCGCGCCCGGACCGCCCGAAGAGCGGGACGTGAGGAGGACGTGAACCCGGTCGCCCGTGACGTGCTTGAAGGTAGCGTTGCTCATGACGCGACTCTGGGGGCTCCTGGTCGCCCATTCAGTGGAGAGAATAGACACGGGTACCCAGCTACGCTCGTCTCAGGCTCACCACGCGCGGGCGTACTGCACGGGCGCAGGGAGCTTCACCCGGAGCTCCTTCGCCGCGCGCACCGGCCAGTAGGGGTCGCGGAGGAGCTCGCGCGCGAGCAGCACCAGGTCCGCCTGCTCGGTTCGGATGATGGTGTCCGCCTGTGCCGCGCTCGTGATCATTCCGACCGCGCCGGTCTTCACGCCGGTGCGCCTCCGGATCTCGGCGGCGAAGCGGGTCTGGTAGCCGGCACCCACCGGGATCTTCGGCGCGGCGAGGTTGCCGCCGCTCGACACATCCACGAGCGCCACCTCCTTCGCGAGGCTCTCCACGAGGGCGACCGATTGCTCGAGGTCCCAGCCCGGTCCGTCGCTCTCCTCGGCCCAGTCGGTCGCCGAGATGCGGAGGAGCACGGGGACGCGCTCCGGGACCCTGTTCCGCACCTCGCGGACCACGCGCTGCGTGAAACGGATGCGGTTGTCGAAGGAGCCGCCGTACTCGTCGGTCCGCTGGTTGGAGATGGGCGAGAGGAACTCGTGCAGCAGGTAGCCGTGCGCGCCATGGATCTCGAGGACCTCGAATCCCGCCTCCACCGCCCGCGCCGCGGCAGCGCCGAACGCCGCGACCACCTCGTCGATCTGCGCCGCCGTCATCGCCGCAGGAACCGGGTAATCGTGGTCGAACCGGATGGCGGACGGCCCTAGAGTCTCCCAGCCGCCGTCGTCGATCGCGAGGCCCTTGCCCCCCTCCCAGGGAGCGGACGTGCTCGCCTTGCGACCGGCGTGCGCGAGCTGGATCGCGGGTGCCGCCCCCTGCTCGCGCACGAAGCGGGCGACCTTCCCCCAGGCCTCCGCCTGGGCGTCGTTCCAGATGCCGCTGTCGCCCGGGGTGATGCGGCCGCGAGCCTCGACGGCCGACGCCTCGACGACGACCAGCCCGGCCCCGCCGACCGCCCGGCTACCGAGATGGACGAGATGCCACGACGTGGGGAGTCCTTCCTCTGCGGAGTACTGGCACATCGGCGATACGGCGATCCGGTTCTTCAGGTGAACGCCGGCGAGATCGAGGGTGTCGAAGAGGCTCATGAGGGTTTCCCTCCGATGCTCGGGCGCCGCAGGCGTCGCGGGATCGACCGTTGCACGAGCGTCGCGCATGCAGTCCCGTAGCGCGATCGTCCCCCGGCTCCTGGTGAGCCGTCCCTCGTGCGACGCCTCGTGCGCGCAGCCCGGCAGCGCGTGCCTCTTCCAGGTGGCGTGGTCGATCAATCCGCACATGCAGGTCGGCGCGGTCGATCCGCGGAAGGCCGTCTGGCAGCACGACACGTTCGTGGCCGCGCTCGAGCGCGCCGGGGCCGAGGTGACGTACGTGCCCTTCGTGCACGCCGCCTACGACTCGGTGTTCGCGAAGGACAATGCCGTCATCGTCCAGCGCTCGGAGGGTGACCACGCCGCGCTGCTCGCCCTGCCTCGCCATGCCGAACGGGTCGCCGAGCAGGACGCCCGCGCCGCGGCATATCGCGCCGAGGGCATGGAGGTCGTCCGCGCAACGCGGCATCTCGAGGGCGGCGACATCGTGATGATGCCGCACGGCGGCGCCTTCCTGGGGTTCGGCTTCCGGTCCGACGTTCGCGCCGCGGCCGAGCTCGAGCGCTTCCTCGACCACGACGTGACGTGCCTCGAGCTCCACGATCCCCGGCTCTACCACCTCGACATGGTGCTCAGCGTGCTCTCCGACGGCACCGCGCTCGCGTGCCTCGACGCGCTCACGCCGGAGTCGCGTCGGCGGCTCGCGCGCCACCGCAAGGTGAGGCGCATCATCGACGTGCCGCTGAGCGAGGCACTTCGCTTCGGTGTGAACCTCGTGCAGGTGCTCGACACCATCGTGTGGGGCGCCGAGGCGCCGCAGACCACGGCCGCACTGACCCAGCTTGGCTATCGCGTGCGCCACGTCCCGCTCGGGCAGTTCCATCTCGCCGGCGGCAGCGCGGCGTGCCTCGTGTCGCGCGTCCACTCGCTCGCCGCGAGCGCCGAGGAGCTCTCGCCGCAGTCCACCGCCGCCTGATCGGCCCGCGTGTTGCAGGAAGGTTCCACGATGCAAGCAGTCAAAGGTCTCTCGTCCACGTCGTCCGTCGAACGCGCGGAACGCGCCGAACGCACGCGCAGCGTCCCCCGCACGCGGGACGGCAGCCGCGAGGAGCTCACGCGCTTCCACCGCGCCCTCGCGGCGTGGAACGGCCGGCGCCTCACCCCGGTGACCGACGCGCCCGACTGGGAGAGCGAGCTGCAGGAGGAAATGGCGTGGCGTCTCCGCGAGGGAGAGCTCATCGAGCAGGAGCGCGCGATCATCGCTGACCGCGCCGCCGAAGCTCCGCGCGACGCCGATGCGTTCGTCGCGTGGTTCGAGGCGCTGAAGGAGAACGGTCCGGGGCAGGGCGATCCGCTCTTCCCGTTCCTCGCCAACGAGGCGACCTACGAGCAGGTCCACTGGTTCGTCACCCAGGAGGTCGCGGGCGAGGCGGGGTTCGACGACCTCGTCGCCCTCACCCAGGTGAAGATCTCGCCCATCGCGAAGCTCGAGATGGGCCGCAACTACTGGGACGAGCTCGGGAACGGTCACGCCGCCGGCATGCACGGACCGATGCTGGATCTCCTCGCGAAGGAGCTCGACGTCCCGCACGGCGGCCCGGTGGTCTGGGAGTCCCAGGCGCTCGGGAACGTGATGACCGCGCTCGCGACGACCCGCCGGTTCGCGTATCACTCGATCGGGGCGCTCGGCGCCATCGAGCTCACCGCGCCGGGCCGCGCCGAGCTCGTCAACGACGCCCTCCGCCGCGTGGGCATCTCCGGGGCGGCGCGCCGCTACTTCGCGCTCCACGCGAAGCTCGACATCAAGCACTCCGCGGGCTGGGACAAGGAAGTCCTCCACACGCTCGTCAGCGAGAACCCCGAGACCGCGCGGCCCATCGCCGAGGGCGCGCTGATGCGCCTCGAGGCCGGACGCCGCTGCTTCGTGCGCTATCGCGAGGAGCTCGGCATCGTCGGGCCGCAGTCGCTTCGCAGGGCCTCGTGATGGACATCGGGCGCTCCCACGTCGTCACGTCGCTCGCGGTCCTCGCGGGCGGAGCGTGGCTCGTGCGGCGCCTCCGGCGGTACTCCCTAGAAGGCAAGAACGCGCTCGTCACCGGCGGCGGCCGCGGCCTCGGCCTCGAGATCGCCCGCAAGCTGGTCGCGCGCGGGGCCCACGTGGCGGTCGTCGCCCAGAACGAGATCGAGCTCGCCAAGGCGGTCGACCAGCTGCAGGCGCTCGCCGGAGCCCGGGGGACGCGCGTCATCGGCGTGCCCTGCAACCTCGACGACAAGCTCTCGATCGACGAGATGCTGAGCGCCGTCCGCATGCGGCTCGGGCCGGTCGACGTGCTCGTCAACAACGCAGGCGTCATCCAGGTGGGGCCGCTCGACACGATGAGCGAGCGCGACTTCGAGCACGCGATGCGCGTCCACTACCACGCGCCGCTGCGCACCATGCTGGGCGTTCGCGCCGAGATGAAGGCGCGCGGCGGCGGCCGGATCGCGAACGTCTCGTCGGTGGGCGGCGTCGTCGCGGTGCCCCACCTCCTGCCGTACAGCGGAAGCAAGTTCGCCCTCATCGGTCTCTCGCAGGGCATGCACGCCGAGCTCGCGCAGGACGGCATCGTGGTCTCCACCATCGCCCCCGGCCTGATGCGCACCGGCAGCCCGCGGAACGCCGTCTTCAAGGGTGACCACCGCAAGGAGCACGCGTGGTTCACGATCTCGGACTCGCTGCCGGGAATCTCGATGTCCGCCGAGCGCGCCGCGGCCCGCATCGTGAGCGCCATCGAGCACGGTGACGCTCACGTCGTGCTCGGCGCGCCGGCCAAGCTCGCGGCGCTCGCGCACGGGCTCGCCCCGGGGCTCGTCGCGCGGATGATGGCCGTCGTGAACGCCGCCCTCCCGCACGGCACCGACCCGACCTCACGCTTCGGCCACGAGAGCGAGTCGCCGCTCGCGCCGTCGATCCTGACGACGCTGACCGACGCCGCTGCAGCACGAAACAACGAGCTCTGAACGAAACCAACGGACCCGAGACAGGGAGAGAAAAAGGCGATGCTCGCACTCACGTACGGCGGACCGAACCGGGTCAAGGTCACGAGGAAGGCGGAGCCGGAGCTCCAGCATCCCAACGACATCATCCTCCGCGTCACGAGGACGGCAATCTGCGGCTCGGACCTGCACCTTCTCCACGGGTTCGTCCCCGACACCCGCGTCGGCTGCACGTTCGGCCACGAGTTTGCCGGCATCGTCGAGGAGGTCGGCTCGTCGGTGGCTTCGCTGAAGCGCGGCGACCGCGTGGTCGTGCCGTTCAACATCTCGTGCGGCACGTGCTTCTTCTGCACGCGCGGTCTCACCGGTAACTGCGAGAGCTCGAACCCGAACTCGATGATCGCCTCCGGCGTCTACGGGTACTCCCACACGACGGGCGGCTTCGACGGCGGCCAGGCGGAGTTCGTGCGCGTCCCGTTCGCCGACGTCGGCCCGATGAAGATCCCGGACGACATGACCGACGAGCAGGTGCTCTTCCTGAGCGACATCCTCCCCACCGGCTACCAGGCCGCGGAGATGGGCGAGATCAAGCCCGGCGAGACGGTGGTGGTCTTCGGCTGCGGGCCGGTCGGGCTCTTCGCGCAGAAGTCCGCGTGGCTGATGGGCGCCGGGCGCGTCATCGCCGTCGACCATCTCGACTATCGCCTGCAGTTCGCACGGCAGTACAACAACGTCGAGACCGTGAACTTCAAGCAGGTCGACGACATCATCGCGCACCTGCTGAAGATGACCGACGGCCGCGGCGCCGACGTGTGCATCGACGCGGTCGGCTGCGAGGCGAAGGGCTCAGCCGCGCAGACCATCTTCGGTGTGAAGGCGAAGCTCATGGCCGGATCGGCCACCGCGATCAACTGGGCGATCGCCGCCACCCGCAAGGCGGGCAACGTCTCCATCGTGGGCGTCTACGGGCCGCCGTTCAATGCGGTCGACATGGGAACGGCGATGAACAAGGGGCTCACGCTGCGGATGAATCAAGCGAACGTGAAGCGCTACATGCCGCACCTGCTCGAGCACATCCGGGCGGGCCGCATCGACGCCGCGGGCATGATCAGCCACCGGCTGAAGCTCGAGGACGCCGAGTATGCCTACGACATCTTCGAGAACAAGAAGGACGAATGCATCAAGTGCGTCCTCGTCCCCCCGCTGGCGGCCTGAGGAGACAGCCAATGACGAACATCGATATGGTCGGTGACGGAATCCCGGGTCTCGGCAGTGACGCAGCCATGGAGCGCCGCCCCGGCGTCCCGATGGAGAAGGATCCGCCGCAGCCCGCCGGCCTCGCGCACTGGGACGAGCCCCATCGCCAGCGCGACCCCGGGCCCACGGTCATCCTGCGCCGCAAGGGGCTCGAGCAGCTCACGCCCGTCTTCGGCGACACGATCCCGCCGAAGGGCCTCTCGGGCCTGATCCGCCGCGCTGCCTACGAGGTGCCCGAGCACTTCACCTCGCACTGGTTCTTGCTGCTGCTCTCGGACCGCATCGACGCGATCGAGCACAGCTCGGTCCGTGCGCTGCCCATCGCGCTCCCGGTGCTCGTGGGCGGGCTCGTCGCGCTCGGTCTGCGGGAGCGCGCCCGCCGGCGCCGCTCGCCGTGGGAACGGCTGCGGCGCCTGTTCTGAGCCTCGTTCAGAGGCTGCGCTTCGCGAGCGCCTTCGTGGCCGGCCCGTCCAGGACGGCGCCGTCCACGTCGAAGCGCGAGCCGTGGCACGGACAATCCCACGACGTCTCGGCGGGATTGAACTTCACGACGCAGCCGAGGTGCGTGCACACGCTCGACACGCAGTGCACGCCGCCCGCCGCGTCCTTGTAGACGGCGAGGCGCTCGCCCTTCACGCGCATCGTCTTGCCCTCGCCGGGCGCGATGTCGGACACGTCCTTGGCCTCGCTCGGCTTCAGGTGGTCACTGAGGAAGTGCACCGGGAAGTCGACGTTCTCCGACACGTACTCGAGCGCCGAGGCGAGCGGCTTGATGCGGGTCGCCGTGAAGAGGTCGGCGTACGGGTTCGCGCGACCGGTGACGAGATCGCAGACGATCTGCGCGGCGATGGTCCCGAACGTGATCCCGTTTCCGGAATAGCCGGTGGCGACGTAGACGTGCTCGCTCACCGAGTTCCTGCCGATGTACGGGAGCCCGTCGACCGGCTCCTCGACCTGGGCGGACCAGCGGAACGCCGGCTCGCCGACGTCGAAGTGCTGCTTCGTCCACGCGTGGAGCGTGGCGAAGTGCTCCTCGGTCTCGGTGGTGGTCCCGGTCTTGTGATCCTCGCCGCCGATGACGAGGTAAGGGACGCCGTCGACCTCGAAGGTGCTGAAGTAGTGATACGGGTCGAGCGTATCGAAGAAGATCGCGTTCGGTAGCGTGACGTTGGGATACGCGAGGACATACGAGCGATACGCGTGAATCTTCGTGTAGAGGAAGACGCGATTGAGCGGCGCGTGCGTCGCGTGGAACACCTTCTTCGCGCGCACCGTGACCCCCTGCTCGAGATGCACGACGCACGGCTCACCGTCGTCGATGGCGAGCACCCGGCTGTCCTCGTGGATGCGAACGCCGCGCGCCGCGGCCGCTCGTGCGATGGCATCGAGGTACTGGCCGATATGCATCTGCGCCTGGTCCGGGAAGCGGAGGGCGCCGCAGGTCGGGAACGGGAGCGGCGTCTCCGGCAGGAGCTCCACCGCGAGACCCGCATCGATCGCCGCGTCGCGCTCCTTCTCGAGCTCGCGCACGTCCTTCGCTTGCTCGGTGAACAGGTATGCGGGACGGCGGACGAACCCGCAGTTGATGTGCTCGCGTGCGACCAGCTGCGCGATGAGCTCGATGGCGCCGCGGCTCGCGCTCGCGGCGAGGCGCGCGCCGTCCTTACCGAAGTCGGACGCGAGCTGGTAGTACCGCGTGTCGATCGCCTCGGTCATCTGGACGGTGGAGCGCCCGCTCACGCCGCCCCCGAGGTGACGCGCCTCGAGGAGCACCACCGACTTGCCCTGCTCGGCGAGCAGCAGCGCCGCAGTGAGGCCCGTGATGCCGCCGCCGATCACGGCAACGTCCGCCTCCGCATCGGCGGTGAGCGGCGCGTAGCGCGTCGTGGAGTGCGTGTTCAACCACAAGGACCCGGTGCTCTTCGACGATTCTGACATCGCGCGCGCCGGTGCAAGGAGCGGTCCGCCACGCGCCGCAGGCGCGCATCGCTCGGCCAGTCACCGCGGCGGTACCGCACGTTGCCACACGGGGCGGTTTTCGCCGCGGGGTTCCCGTCAGGATTTGTTCACGGCGGTGCCGGGTTGCGCCATCGCGCGGTGGCGCTCGGCGAGGACACCCGACGGAAGCACGTTGGCGATCGCCGCCTGCAGCTTGTTCTGCCAGCCCGCAACGACGTCGCCGTCGCCCTTCGCCATCGCCTCGTAGCCGATCTTCGCGACCTCGTCGGCGCCCATCTTCTTGTCGGTGCCGACCTTGGTGTCCATCATGTCGGCGCGCTCGAAGAACTCCGTCTCGGTGGCGCCGGGCATGAGGCACGTGACGGTGACGCCCGTGTCCTTGATCTCGTGGCGAAGCGCGAAGGAGAACGAGTCGAGCAGCGCCTTCGTGCCGTTGTAGACCGCCTGGTAGGTGCCGGGCATGAAGCCGGCGATCGATCCGGTGATGAGCACCTTCCCGGTGCGGGCGGCCACCATGTCGCGCGTGACCTTCTGGATCAGGTACAGCGTGCCGGTCACGTTCGTGTCGATCACGCGCTGGATGTCCTTCCAGTCCTGCTCGAGGAACGCACGGCCGAGGCCGCGCCCGGCGTTCGCGAGGAGCGCGGCGACGGGGCGGCCGCCGATCACCGCGTACAGCTCGTCGACGCCCTTCGCGGTGGCGAGGTCCACCTGCACCGGCTCGACGCGCACGCCGTGCTGCTGGGCCACGAGGGCCGCAGATTCGGTGATGAGCGCCTCGTCGGCGGCCATGATGAGGTCGTAACCGTGCGCGGCGCACTCCTTGGCGAGCTCAAGTCCGATACCGGTCGATGCACCCGTGACGACGGCGAGAGGGCGAGCAGAAGTGGCCATTGTAGAGTTCCTCCTGAAGTGGGTTTGCGGTGAGCGAGCAGACGGCGAGCAAGCCGCGCGCCCGCGCCGGTGCGACTGGCGCGCATCGCGGAAAAGAGACAAACGATCCGCCGTTGTCCGGGAGCACGGCGGGCACGCCCGGTGCTTGCCGGACGAGCATGAAAGCACTCTGCTGGCACGGCCACGGTGACGTTCGCGTCGACAACGTCCCCGATCCCACGATCAAGGATCCCACCGACGTGGTCATCAAGATCACGTCGACCGCGATCTGCGGCTCCGATCTCCACCTCCTCGACGGCTACATGCCGACGATGGAGTCGGGCGACATCCTCGGCCACGAGCCGATGGGCATCGTCGCCGAGGTCGGCAGCGCCGTCACCAAGGTGAAGGTGGGCGATCGCGTGGTCGTCCCGTTCACCATCTCGTGCGGGAAGTGCTGGTTCTGCGAGAAGGGCCTCTTCTCCGCCTGCGACACGACGAATCCGAACGCGGCGATGGCCGCGAAGATGATGGGTCACTCGCCGGCCGGCCTCTTCGGCTTCTCGCACCTCAACGGCGGCTACGCCGGCGGCCAGGCCGAGTACCTGCGCGTGCCGCACGCCGACGTGGGCTGCCTCGTCATCGAGTCGGACCTGCCCGACGAGAAGGTGCTGTTCCTCTCGGACATCTTCCCGACCGGGTACATGGCCGCGGAGAACGCCGACATCGAGAAGGGTGACGTGGTCGCCGTGTGGGGCTGCGGTCCGGTCGGCCAGTTCGCGATCCAGAGCGCGTGGATGCTCGGCGCCGGCCGCGTCGTCGCGATCGACTGCGTGCCGGAGCGCCTCGAGATGGCGCGGACGTACGGCAAGGCCGAGACCATCGATTTCACGAAGAGCGACGTCTACGACGTCCTCCAGGAGATGACCAAGGGACGCGGGCCCGATCGCTGCATCGACGCGGTGGGCGCCGAGGCTCACGGCACGGGCAGCATCGACGCGGTCATCGACAAGGCGAAGGCCGCGGTGAACCTCACGACCGATCGCGTGCACGCGCTCCGTCAGGCCATCTACTGCTGCCGCAAGGCCGGGACGATCTCGGTGCCGGGCGTCTACGTCGGCTTCCCCGACAAGATCCCGATGGGCGCTCTCATGAACAAGGGGCTCACCATGAAGTCGGGCCAGACTCACATGCAGCGTTACATGCGGCCGCTGCTCGCGATGATCGAGGCCGGCAAGATCGACCCGTCGTTCGTCATCACGCACCGGCTGAAGCTCGACGAGGCCCCGGCCGGCTACGCGACCTTCCGTGACAAGAAGGACGGCTGTATCAAGGTGGTCCTCCAGCCTTGATGTGAACCGGTGTTCACGGTACGGCGCGCGGTCAGAACGTCTGGCCGCGCGCTTTGCGCTTGTTCCGGGCGAGGCGCTCGAAGCGGAGCGCGGCGGAGGCCGAGGTGTCCGCGTGGAGCGCCTGCCCCACGTGCAGGAGCGCGGCCTGTGTGAGCTTGGCCGTGTTCGACGCGGTGCAGTCGCGGGGCACCACGAGGTTGAAGCCGCGCATGTGCGCGTCGTTGGCGGTGAACGCGACGCAGAGGTTGGCGGCGAAGCCCGTCATCACGAGCGTGTGCGTCCCGAGATGGTCCAGAAGCAGGTCGAGCGGGGTCGAGTAGAATCCCGAGTGCTGGGCCTTCAGCACGAAGTAGTCCCCCTGATGAGGCCGGAGACGCTCGGAGACCGCGCTGCCGGGATGCTCGGGCTTCGCGCACTCCCGAACGGTCGTGTTGAAATCGGACCGCCACTGGCCGAAGTTGTCGTTCACGTAGACGACCGGGACCCCTGCTTCCCGGGCGCGATGCGCGAGCGCCTCGATCTTCGGCGCGACGCGAGCCGCGGCGCGCGCGAGGCCCTGGCTTCCGGGGAACTCGAGCGCGTTGATGACATCGATGAGCAGGAGGCAGACGCCCTTCTTGGTCGGCTTGGTGGCGTTCATTGGCGAGCATGATAGGTGCACAGGCGACGCCAGATGATGTCCACTCGCGATGGCCAGGCCAAGGCACAGCTCCAGGTCTTCCTGATCGACGAGCATCCCGTCGTACGCGCCGGCCTCCGGTCGCTCCTCGAGGCCGAGCCGGACCTCAGCGTGGTCGGCGAGGCGGGAGACGGTCACAAAGCGATCGAGGCCATCGCCCTGCTGCGGCCGGACGTCGTCGTCACGGAGCTCCTCCTCTCCCCGATGAGCGGCGCGGAGGCGACCGAGCAGATCAAGCTCCTCGCCCCCGAGGCCAAGGTCCTCGCGCTCACCGCGCAGGAGGGCCGGGGCTACGTGCAGCTCATGATCGAGGCCGGAGCCTCGGGATACCTGCTGAAGCGCGCGGCGGTGAGCGAGATCGTGCGCGCGGTACGGGCGGTCGCAGGGGGCGGGCTCTATCTCGATCCCGACGTCGCCGCGCAGGTCGTCTCCGGGCCCTCGAGCGGCCCGCCCCGGTCGGGCGTGCGCCTCAGCGAGCGCGAGGTGGAGGTGCTGCGGCTCATCGCCGAGGGGCACGCGATGAAGGAGATCGCGGCGTCGCTGGTCGTGAGCACGCGGACGCTCGAGACCTACCGCGCGCGCGCGATGGACAAGCTTGGATTCCGCACCCGCGCCGAGATCGTCCAGTATGCGCTCAGCCGCGGCTGGCTGAAGAGCGGCTGAGCCGCGGGCGTGAACGCTCGCACACGCCCGGCCCTGGTGGCACGGGCGCCACGAGAGCCACGAGCAGGGGCGTCACGGCCCCCTGCGTCTCCCGGCCACGGCGCAGAATGCCGAGGATCTCGCCCGTCACGGGTCACGGCCATCTGCCCGCTTCTTGCGAGAGCCCGCCGCGAACGGGCTCCGCGACGGAGCTTCGCAACAAGGAGCATGACGTGATGAAGATGAACTGGATGATCGCGGTGACGGCTTCGGCGCTCGCGGTGGCCGCGTGCAACAACAAGAGCTCGGAGACGCCGAGCGGCGCTTCGACGACCACGGGCGCGCAGGGCAGCGGCGCGAACGGCACCGGCGGCGGCGGCATGGGCAGCTCCGACAGCACCGGCACGGGCTCCGGCGCGGGCGGCTCCGGCTCCGGCTCGATGGGCAGCGGCAGCGGCACCACCGGCTCCGGCAGCACGATGGGCGGCGGCACCACGGGCTCGGGCAGCTCGATGGGCGGCGGCTCGGGCAGCACGATGGGCGGCACGACGGGCTCCGGCAGCTCGATGGGCGCCGGCGGCGGCACGACGGGCTCTGGCTCGATGGGCTCCGGCAGCACGACGGGCTCCGGCTCCGGCTCCGGCTCTGGCTCGACGGGCTCTGGCTCCGGCTCGGGCGCGAACGGCGCCGGCACGGGAAGCAAGGGCGGCACGGGCAGCACCGGCGGCAGCATGGGCAGCTCGGGCACCGGCGCGGGCGGCAGCGCGGGCGCGAAGGACGGCGGCGCGCATCGCTGATCGCCTTTTCCCTTTCACCGGAAAAGAAAAACGCCTGCCCGCGAGTGATCGCGGAGCAGGCGCTTTGCTTTTGGTGAATCAGAAACGAGTCAGGCGTTACCGCTCTTGCCCTGACCGCCCTGGCCGCCGCTCTGGATGCGGAGCTTGCCGTCCTTCACCATCTGCTCGAGGCGCCCGACGAGGACCTCCACCGACTGCGTCTCGCTCTGCGTGAGCTGCTGCCACAGCTGCGCGTCGCCGTCCTTCGCGTACTTGGCATACGCGTCGAGCCCCTCGAGCTTCTCCTTGATCGCGCTGATCACGTTGTAAGCGTCGTTCGTGATCGGCGAGCCGACGACGCGCGCGCCGCCGCCTTGCTGACCCTGCTGCTGACCCTGGTTGCTTTCGCTGTTCTGGTTCTGCGTTCCTGCGGTCGCCATGGGCGGACCTCCTTTGTTGCCCGGCTCGCTGCAGTCGTCATGCCCGTTCTCGCAGTCGGGCGTGCCCGCATGCGTGGGCGTCCATGCCGGCGGATCGCTCGCGGGGAACGATTCACGCAGCGCCTCGTCGACGAGTCTCTCCTGCTCTGCCTTGGTGACCATGCGCCGCGTGTTGCAGGACGCCTGCCGGGACGTCACGCAGCGTCGCGCGGGCCGCGGCCGTACACGAGGAACCAGCCGAGCACGCTCGCGGCGAGCCAGACGACGCCCGCGATCGCGAGCGCCAGGCCTCCGCTGCGGCCGACGAGCGCCACGACGGTCAGCGCGAACACGGCCATCGCCGCCGCGCCGATGCGCGCGCCGCGGGCGTCGTGCACCGCTTGCGACCGGCCGTCGTGGCGCTTCACCAGCGTGAGGCTCGCCGGCAGGATCGACGGAAAGGCGAGGAAGAGCCCGCCGACGTGCGGTCCCCATTTCTGAGCGACGAGCCCGGCGCCCACCGTCACGAGGCCACCGAAGACGAAGCGCAGGAGATGCTCCCACCACTTGCTCTTCGTGAGCCCCCAGAGCTTGACCTTCGGCATCATCCGAAGAGCCCTGCCTTCCGTGCGATCGCGTAAGGGCCGAGCGCCAGCGCGAGCCACACCGCATACGAGAGCGCCGCACCGAGCCACACCGGCATTCCCTTCTTCTGGGCGATGAGCGCGCACGCGCTCGTGTACGCGAACAACGCGACACACGCGAAGGCCATCATTCTCGCCTCGGTCCCGACGTACTCCGCCCCCTTCTTCCCCAGCGCCAGCCCGAGGGTCGCGATCGCGACGCTCGGTGCGGCGCCGAAGAGGCCCGAGAACGTCTTCGTCTCGAAGGCCTCGCCGATCAGCGAGAAGAGCCACACCAGCGCTCCGCCGAGCGCGAACCGAACGATCATCTCCACCACCATCGGGCTGCACCTCACTCGCGAGAAAAGCCGCGTGGCTCGCAGCGTGCAAGAGGCGAGCGCGTGCCCAGGCTCCTCACGTCGGTCCCGGTCCTGCTCGGTGCGGCTGCGACGCTCTTCGCGATCGGCTGGCGCGCGCGCGGCAAGCAGTTCCTCCCCTTCGACCGCGACGTCCTCCCGTACCTCGGCGGCAACGCGACCGCCTCGGAGCACGTGTGCTGGATCGCCCAGCCGAACCGGATGGTGATCTCGGCCGCCGTCGTCGCCGCGGCCGTGCCGGGGCTCGCGCTCCCCGACCGCGCGCGCATCGTCGCCGCGCCGCTGCTCGCCGCGGGGATCGGCAACGTCGCCAAGCGGCTCGCCCCGCGCGAGCGGCCGAACATGCACCGCTTCGAGCCGAACGGCGGCCAGTCGTACCCGAGCACGCACACCGGATCGGCCGCCGCCTTCGGGCTCGCCTGCGCCGGCGTCGCTCGCCGCTACGGGTATGGCCGATGGACGTACGCGCTCGCCCTCGGGTTCGCCGGGTGGGTGGGCATGGAACGCATCCGCGGCGCGGCGCACTGGCCCACCGACGTGATCGGCGGCATGGCCCTCGGCCTCGGCGCGGCGGGCGCGGCGCTCCAGGGCGCATGATAGGTTCCGCACGATGACCCTCGAATCCCTGGACGATCGGTCGCGCGCGCGGGTCGCGCTCGGCGAGGCGCTCCGCAAGGCCGGCTACGTGTTCGTCACCCCCACGCCGGAGACGCACCGCCGCGTGCTCGCGCGGGCCGAGGCCGCGGGAGCATCCCACGCGCGGACCTTGCGCGACGTCTTCGGCTGGTCGAAGCCCTTCGACCCGGAGGTGCTGCCCGAGACCCTCCACGATCTGGCGACGAAGGCCGAGGTCCTCGAGGACGCCGGGTCGGGCCTCCAGCGGTCGCGGGTTCGCTTCGCGAGCCTCGGCGGCCAGCTCTACGTGCACTCCGCCTATCCGACGAACGACGAGGATGCGGTGTTCTTCGGTCCCGACACCTATCGCTTCGCCGATCTCCTCCGCGCCGAGGTCCCGGCGCGCGCGGGTCGTCTCGTCGACGTCGGCTGCGGAACGGGCGCGGGTGGCATCTGCGTCGCCGACCGCATAGACGAGGTGATCCTCGCCGACGTCAGCCCGAAGGCCCTCGGCTACGCGGCGGTGAGCGCGGCGCTCGCCGGGTTGACCGAGCGCGTCGTCCTCACCGAGAGCGACGTCCTCCGCGGCGTGATCGGCAACCTCGACGTCGTGATCGCGAACCCGCCGTACCTCGCCGACCCGCGCAGCCGCACGTACCGCGACGGCGGCGGCGCGCACGGCGAGGGCCTCGCCATCGAGATCACCCGCGAGGCGCTCGCGAGGCTCTCCCCGGGCGGCCGGCTCATCGTCTACACCGGCGCCGCCATCGTGGAGGGCGCGAGCGAGCTCGAGCTGGCGCTGCGCGAGCTGTGCGAGCAGCGGGGCGCGCCCCACCGGTACGTCGAGCTCGACCCCGACGTGTTCGGCGAGGAGATCACGAAGAACGAGGCGTACGCCGACGTGGAGCGGATCGCGGCGGTCGCGCTGGTCGCCGACATCCCGCGCTGAGCCGGCGGTCCGTCAGACGGTCACGCTGCCGTGGCGCACGAAGTAGGTCGTGAGCGCGCTCGCGAGCTGCTCGGCCTTGTACGGCTTCACGATGAGCTCGTTGCACCCCGCCTCGAAGGCGAGCTCACGATCGCGGGCGGCGCCGAGGCCGCTCGCCACGATGACGTAGAGCTTCCGGAGATCGGGGTGCGCTCGCATGCGCCGGAGCATCTCGTAGCCGTCCATCACGGGCATGCCGAGGTCGAGCACCACCGCGTCGGGCCGCTTCTCGAGCATCATCTTCAGCGCGATCACGCCGTTCGGCGCCTGCTTGAGGGCATAGCCGCGCTCCGCGAGGAGCGCCGCGAGGTCCTCGCGCATTTCGACGTCATCGTCGACGAGAAGCACGGTCGGAGGCTTGCCGAGCGGGAAGTTCAACTTCGCTTCAGCGGTCTAGCACGGGTCGCCGCCAGCCTGGCAACGACCCGGAGCACGTCCGCGGGCACCAGCGGTTTCCCGATGTGTGCGTCGAATCCGGCGGTGAAGGCGACCTTGGCGTCGGCGCTCGAGGCGAAGCCGGAGATCGCCACGGCCGGCACGCGGGCCCTCGCCTCGCTCGTCTCGAAGGTCCGGATCGACCGGAGCAGATCGTTCCCGCTCGCGATGGGGAGCCCCACGTCGCTCAGCACCACGTCGGGCAGGAGCGTGCGGTAGGCCTCGAGGCCCGTCTCTGCGTCGGCGGTGCAGACGACGCGCGCGCCGCGGCGCTCGAGGGCCAGCGTGAGGAGCTCGCGCGTGTCGACGTCGTCCTCGACGAGGAGGATCTTGAGGCCGCGCAGATCGATGAGATCGTCGGAGCCGGGCGCGGGCTCCTCGTTCGACGTGAAGAGCCCGGGAGGCGGGGTCAAGCTGCGGACGCTCCCCGCGACCCGGCGCGGCAGGGTCACCGTGAACGTGGCGCCGGTGCCCGGACCGTCGCTCGCCGCCACGACGTCCCCGCCGTGGAGCTCCACGATCTGCTTCACGATGAAGAGCCCGAGGCCGAGGCCGTCCCGGTTCATGCCGGGGTCACCCAGCTGACGGAAGACGTCGAACACCTGGGGCAGGGTCTCGGGCGCGATGCCCGAGCCCGTGTCGCGCACCGTGAGCACGACGCGCTCGTCCGCCAGGGAGACGCCGATCGAGACCTTCCCGCCCGCGGGCGTGAACTTCACGGCGTTCGTGAGGAGGTTCGAGACCACCTGGCGGAGCCGGCCCACGTCGCCGAGCACGGTGGAGTCGAGCTCGCCGAGGTTCTTGTCGACGAGGGTGACCCCCTTGGCCGACGCCGCGGGAAGCATCGCCTCCACGGCGCTCTTGACGACGCTGCCCAGCGCGACGCCGCGCATCTCGAGCGGCAGCTGGCCGGCGGTGATGCGGGAGACGTCGAGCAGCTGCTCGATGAGCTCCGCCTGGACCCGCGCATTCCGCTCGATGGTGGCGAGCGCGCGGTCGCGGCTCGCGTGATCGAGGATCTCCCGGCGGAGCAGGCTCGTCCAGCCGAGCACCGCGTTGAGCGGGCTGCGCAGATCGTGGGAGAGGATCGCGAGGAAGCGGTCCTTCGCGCGGTTGGCGGTCTCGAGCTCGGCGCGGAGATCGCGCTCCCGCTGCAACAGATCTTCCTTGTCACGCAGCGCGCGCTGCAGCTCGCGGGTGCGCGCGGCGACGTGCTGCTCGAGCCCGGCGTTCGCCTCGAGAAGGCGCTCCTGGCGGAGGCGGCGCTCGGTGATGTCGTGCGCGCTCCAGATGATGCGGTCGCCCTCGATGCTGCGGAAGCCGCGCAGCTCCACCGAGACGGGGGAGCGCCCCTCCGGCGCGAACTCCGCCTCGAGCACCGTCGCGTCGCCGGGCTTCAGCGCGAACACGCGCGAGCGGAGGGTCGCGGCCGTGCTCGCGTCGAGGAACGAGGTCAACGGGCGGCGGACGACGCAGGCCTGGTCAATGCCGAGGGTCGCCGCCGCGGCGCTGTTCGCCGCGCGAACCGTCGTGGTGAGCGCGTCGGTGACGACGAGCGGGTCGGGCGAGAAGTCGAAGAGCTCGCGGTGACGCTGCTGCTCCAGGTGAAGCGACTCGTTCAGCGCAATCAGCTCGTCGAGCTGCGCCCGCAGCTCCTCTTCCGCGACCGACAGCTCCTCGCCGCGGACCTCGAGCTCCTGGAGCACCTGGCTCACGTTGGAGGCGTCTCCGGTGAGGTCGGTCACCGACCAGGGCAGATGCGGTGCTGCTGCGCGTCGCGTCTCCAGATCGACGGAGAACGCCCTCACGCGTTCCATGAGCGCCTTGCCGCGCAGAGCGAAGGTCGCTCGGTCTCGCTTCGTCGCATTCATGATGTTGCCTCGTCCACCATGACCATCACTCCCCCAGGCCCGGTCAGGAGCGGCGAGACGACAACCACGCACTTCATCGGGCGGCCTCGCCGGTTCGTCCCGTCCACCATCACCTTACGCGAACCTTGCGCGTCGAGGGCCTCCTGGATCGCGCTGCGGAGCGGTTCGAGGGGCAGGCCGATGTCCAGGCCGAAGAACGATGCGCCGATGACCTCGTCGGCGCGGACGCCCCAGAGCTCCTCCATGCGAGGGTTCCACGCCTTCAGACGGAAGTCTGCGTCGAGAACCGCGACGCCGGAGGTCAAGCTGCCCAGCACGCCGGCAAGGAAGCCGTTCGCGGTCATCAGATCGGCGTCCCTCTGCCGCATGTCGTCGGCGACGGTCATCATCTCCTCGGTGGTGGACTGGAGCTCCTCGTTGATGGTCTCGAGCTCCTCGTTGGTGGACTGGAGCTCCTCGTTGGTCGTCTCGAGCTCCTCGACCGTCGACTGCAGCTCATCGTTGGTGGACTGGAGCTCCTGGTGCGCGGCGGCGAGCTCGACGTGCGCACGCTGCACCTCGGCCTTGAGGCGCTGGGCCGTCGTGATGTCCCGAAACGCGAGCTGCACGCCCACGAGCGCGCCTGCGTCGCCGAACAGCGGGCAGATGTCGATGTCGAGGAAAGCCGGGTCGTTCGCGGCGGGCGCCCACTCCACGCCGCGGAGAGCATGCGCGCGAGCATCGTGGCGGGCGCTGTCGATGTACGCACTCACGTCGGGCGGCGGGAAGGCGAGGCTCAGCTCCTCGAGCCGGCGACCCACCTGGTCGCCGGAGATCCCGAACAACGTCGCGGCCTGCGTGTTCACGAGCGACACCTGCCCCTCGGGGTCGAGGACGATGATCGCCACCGGCACCGCGTCGACCGCGGCACGCAGCACCCCTTGATGCTCGGCCTCGCTGCGCTCGACGCGGGGGCGGCGCTGGGCCGGCACGCGCGCCGCGCGCAGCTGACCGCGCGGCGCGGGCTGGAAGAGCCGCTGTTTGAGGTCGAGCGGCGTGAACAGGTGGCTGTGCGTGAGGAGCATCTCGGCCTTCCCGAGGAGCAGCACGCCGTGCGGAAGGAGCGCGTAGTGCAGGCTCTGGAGAGCCTTCGCCTGCGTCTCGGCATTGAAGTACATCATCGTGTTCCGGCAGCTCACGACGTCGATCCTCGAGATCGGCGCGTCCTGGAGGAGGTCGTGCCGACCGAAGATGACGTCGCGCCGGAGCTCCTTCGTGAAGGCGAAGCCGCCGGCGCTCGGGGCGAAGTACTTCGCTGCGAACTCCGCCGGGACGTGCTCCAGCGCGCGCGCCGGGTAGACCGCGGCGCGGGCGGTGCGGAGCGCCTCATCGTCGATGTCCGTCGCGTAGATCTTCACGCGCCGGTTCACCTCCTCGATGCCGATCAGCTCGGCGAGGAGCATCGCGATCGTGTACGGCTCTTCGCCGGACGAGCACCCGGCACTCCAGATGCGCAGCGGCTCGGTGCGCGCCTTCAGCGCGAGGATCCGGCGGACCTGCTCGCCGAGCGCCACCCAGCAGCTCGGTTCGCGGAAGAACGACGTGACGTTGATGAGGATCGTGTTGAAGAGGCGCGGGAACTCGTCTGCATGCACCTCGAGATGCTCGATGTACGCGGCGTAGGACGGGATCCCGAGCTCGTTCATGCGCTGGAGGATGCGGCGCGAGAGGCTCGCTCGCTTGTAGCCGCCGAAGTCGAACGCGCGGTTCTGCTTGAGGAACTCGAGGAGCGTCTCGAGGCCCTCCGGATCCACGACGGGACCAGCATCGGCCCCTTCCTCCGCCGCCCCGGCTCCCGGGGCCTGTTCTACGGTCTCGTCGGTCAAAGCAGCGGATTCCTAATCCCGTTCGCGCCGGTTGTCACTCCGCCGCGCGGCCACCGAACATTTCGACGACCTTCCGGATCGTCTCTGCGCGCTTCTCGGCGTCTTGCCGCCGCTCGTCGTAGCGGACCGCGAGGTCGGGGAAACCGCTGGTCTTGGCGCGATGCGCCAGCTGGGTGGCGAGGGCGGCCGTCTCTTCGAGGGCGCGAAGGGCAGTCCACATCGCCTCCTCGACGTGCTCCTGCTGATAGGACATCAGGCTGTCGGGCGCGAACGCATGGCCGATCCGGCAACGGAAGCGCACGAGCTTCCCGTCACGGAGCTCCCAGAGCGCGCCGTGACACTCCGGGCACGTGAAGGTCGACGGCGCCCCCTGGGGCGCGACCTCGGGCTGCGTCATCATGTCGTCGTCCTCGAGGGGCGCCTCCGCGAGGGGCGGCTTGGCGGTCGCGGTGGCCGACGCCTTCTCCCGGGAGAGGCGCGCGATGATCTCCGCGATCTCCGCGACCGGCGCCACGTAGTCGACGCCGACCTCGCGGATGGCGCTGAGCGGCATCGACGGCACGGCCGCCTCCTCTGGCCACTGCGCGATCGTCGTACCCCGGCCGAGGCGCACCGCCAGCATGCCCGACGTCCCGTCATCGAGCGCCCCGGACAGGATGACGCCGACGGCACGATCACCGAACCACCGCGCCGCGGAGCGGAACATCGGATCGATCGCGGGCCGATGCCCATTCTCGCGTGCACCGTGGCTCAGACGAACGTTGCCGCCGTGCACGAGCAGGTGCAGATCCGGCGGCGCGACGAGGATCGTTCCGGGCACCAGCGGCTCGCCGTCGACGGCATGGCGCACCGCGAGCTTCGTGTGCCGCTGAAGAATCGCGGGCAGCAGGCTACGTGAGCTCGACGGGACGTGGAGCGCCACGAGGACGGACGCGTCGAGGTCGGGCGGCAGACGCGACGTGAGCTCCCGCAATGCCTCGACTCCGCCCGCGGAGGCGCCGACGACCACGACGTGTCCCGACGGGAATCGCAACCCCCGCTTCGCGTCCCCGTCGCCGGCCGAGCCCTGCTCGCTCACGCGTCCAGACCTAGCTGCTCCCCGCACAGGACGTCGAGGATGACGACCGGCGAGACGACAGCCATTGCGAGGGCGACGTTGCCGCGCTTCGGGTTGCTCGCGCCGAGCGCGGAGGCGAGGGTCACGACGTCGAGGGCGTCACCGGCGATGCGTGCCCAGATCCACGGCCCCTTCTTCTCGCCGTTGAGGACGCCGATGCCAGCCACGATCTCGCGCACGCCATAGGCGCGGAGGAGGCCCGGGCTCTTCATGCCGAGGGCACGCGCCAGAGGCTCCGCCGCGACGAGCTCGGTGACACCGAGGGCGAGGGAGAACCAACCGAGACCGTTCGCGACGCGACGAGTGTTCATGTTCGATGAGCCAGCAACACGCGTGCCGTCAGAAGGTGACGCTCATGCCGGCGAGGCCGACCGGCCCCGGCGCCGCGAGCCCGCGCGGCGCCTGGTAGCCGCCGAGCATCTGCACGTGAACGGGCCCGCTACCGTGCGCGACGGCCGCGCCCAGCGTCAGCTCGAAGGGCCGCCCGTGATCGTCGATCGTGTCGTAGCGATCCTCGAGCTCCGTGCGGGCGCGCCCCTCCATGCCGACCTGCCACGTATCGCCGAGGGCGTAGCCGATCGCGCCGGCGAACGTGCCGTCGACGTCCTCGCGGCTCGCGATCCCGCGCCCCACGAGCGCGCTCGCGGTGAGCGCCAGCTTGCCGAAGGTGCGGCCCAGCGTGAGCTCCGCACCGACCATGCCGGCGCCGACGTCGCTCCGCTCGAGGCCGAAGCTGCCGTAGCGCGCGGCGATGGTCGCATCGAGGACGCCGCCGCGACCCTGGGCGAGCACCTGGTAGCGGATCGCCGCTCCGGGCGAGACGTCACCGCGGCCGAGGCGCCCCGACGCCTCGAGGCCCACGCCATGCCCGACGGAGCCGAGGACGACGATGGTGCCGAGGCCCGTCGCCCCCTCGCCAGTGCCGTCGCCGGTACGCTCCACGCCGCCGCGGACATCGACCCTGACCGAGCCACGCGGCGGGACCGCCGCCGCCGGCACGAGCAGCCGATCGCGGGCACGCGCGTCGGCGGCGTCGTCCTCGACGGCGCGTGACGCCTCGGGCGGAGAGGCCTGGTCACGCTCGCTGGCCTGCGCGTGGACGGCGCGCGCGCAGAGCACGCCGGCGAGGACGAGAGACGGCGCGAGGGGCTTCATTCGAGCGTGTAGAGATAGGCAACGATGTCCGTCGCCGTGGCATCGTCGAGCCCCACGTCCGGCATGGCGGTCGGGGTCTTCACCGCCTGCGGGTGCATGATCCACGTGCGCATGTTCGCCGGCGTGTTGGGGAGCATGCCCGCGACGTAGGCGCGGCTCGCCATGTGCTCGAGCGGCGGCCCGGCGAGCGCATTCGCGCCCGGCACCCCCGGCACGGTGTGGCAGGACCCGCAGCCCCGCTCGCGGATCGCGATCTTCCCGCGCGCCGGATCGCCGCCGGTGAGGAGCGCCGCCTTCTTCTCGGCCGCGCCCTGGCTGCACGCTGCCGCCGCGAGCAGGAGGGCGAGCAGGCCCGCCGCCGTGAAGCGCCTCACGATGCCCTCCTTCGTTCCGCGAGCGCCACGCGCCGCGCCGCCTCGCCGAGCCACGTCGCGAAGAGACCGAGCGCCAGCAGCGTGAGCAGGACGCCCGAGGGCACCCACATCACGATGCCGGCGAGCGACTGGTCACCGGCCGCGTCCTCGCCCCACGGCGCGGCGCGCTCGGCGTAGAGCGGGTACCAGAGCTTCGTGGTCACGGTGAGCAGCGCGCCCAGCACGCTCGTGTGCATGGCGGTCGCGAACACGAGGAGCGCCGCGAGGCCGTACCCGGCGCGTCCATGCCGCCCGCGCACGATCGACCACCAGAAGAGCGCGGCGGTCACGAAGAACATCCCGTGCTGCACCGCGTGCACGGGCTCGCTGCGGAGCGCCGCCTCGAACAGCGACGGCACGTGCCACACCCAGATGACGAGCGCGTGGAGCAGCACCACGGTCACGGGATGCGCGGCCACGCGGAACCACGCGAGGAGGCGCGGCTCCTTCATCCGCCGCGTCACCCGGGCCCGCGCTACTGGCGAGAGCGCGAAGAGGAGCGCCACCCACGGCCGTCCCAGCACGATGAGCGGCGGCGCCACCAGCATGATGATCTCGTGCTGGCTCATGTGCGCCGAGAAGAGCACGTCGCTCAGGCGGTCCACCGGCGACACCAGCGCGACGAGCAGCGCGAGCTGGCCGGCGAAGAAGCAGGCGCGCTCCCACGTGCGGACGCCGTGGTTCGGCCCGAGCACGCGCAGGCCGCGCACGTAGATGGCCGACGACACGGTCACGAGCCCGAAGGCCAGCGGGTCGGGCGTCCACCACGTCAGCGCCTCTCTTGCGTCGATGCACATGGCTAATCCGTGGAATGGAGAAAGAGGAGCGGCATGCCGAAGCCGACCACCACCACCATGAGGAAGAAGGCATTGACGACGACGCCCATGATCCCGACGAAGTGACCGACGCGCGACTCGTCGGCGAGGGCGCGGCGCGAGAGCACGATGCCGAGGGCGGCGAGCAGTGCCGCCACCAGCGACCCGAGCAGGAGCCACACCTTGCTGGTGGGCACCGAGAAGTACAGGTACGCGAGGTCGGCGAGGCACGCGAACGGGCCGAGCAGCATCGCGCCGAGGGCACGGTCACGGGCGCTCATCGGATGACCCCGTCGAGGTAGAACACGCCGGCGAAGGGCAGCCACGAGAGCACGAGGAATCCCCAGAAGAAGGCATTCACCTGCACGTCCTCGAAGTGCTTGTCCTCGACCGGACCCTTGAAGAGGATGGCGCAGAGCACGAGCATCTCGACCATCTCCGCGGCGAAGTCGATGGTGTGGAATCCGAACGACGACCACACCACCGAGCCGTAGGCGGTCTCGTCCCAGGCGAACGGCAGGGCGTGGAGCTCCCAGGCGCGGAGCCCGAGCGCGACCGCGCCGACGATGGTCGAGATGACCTGCCACTTGCGCGTCTTCGCGAGATTCATCGTCCTCGCCGCGCGGCCGGTCAGGATCATGGGGACGAGGCTCAGCGCGAGCACCACCGTCGCGACCGACCCGGTCACCGGCGGCGGCCGCTCGAACGGCGGCCACGTATCGAAGTTTCCGCGCAGGTAGAAGTAGCTCGTGAACAGCAGCGCGAGGGCCGTCCCCTCGATGCAGCACAGCATGGCCGTTCCCCAGAACACGGGCGAGCGGCTACCGAAGGCGAAGAGCGGCAGGTCCGTGACGTCGATGACGGGCACCGGCTTGACCGGGATCTCGTCGGGTCGCGACGCGGGCGCGGAGAGGGGAAGGGAGGTCATGGCTGCGTCTCGTGGAGCTCCTCGGGGTGGTCGCCACGCGGCCAGTACCAGGCGATGAGGATGGCGGCGATCGGGGGCGCGCCGGCGACGAGCCCCCAGGGCGTGTAGATGCAGGCGATGATCAGGGCGCCGATCGCGAGTGCCGCGAGGAACGGCGTGAGCGACGGACCGGGCATCGCGTTCTTGTGGTCGGGCTCCGCGTCGACGATCCGCGTGACGAGGATCTCGTCCGCCGGAAGGCCCACCACGCGGCCCAGCGTCCCGTGCCAGAGCGGATAGCGACTGGCCACGATGACGTTCACGCGGCTCTTGCTGACGGGCGGCGGCGACGGCTGCGTCCATTCGAGCGAGTAGGCGTCCCAGGGATTGTCCCCGGCGACCGCGCCGCGGCGCAGGCTCACGAGCCCGTTGAGGAGGAACACCAGGAAGCCGAGGCCGAGCACGAAGGCGCCGACGCTCGAGAGGAAGCTCAGCGTGCCCCACCCGGTCTCAGGCAGGTACGTGTAGATGCGCCGGGGCATCCCGTGCAGCCCCAGCCAGTGCTGCGGGAAGAAGGCGGTGTTGAAGCCGACGAACACGAGGACGGCGGTGACCTTGCCCCAGCCCTCGTGCATCAGCCGGCCCGTCATCTTCGGATACCAGTGGGTCAGGCCGCCGAGCAGCGGGAACACCGAGCCACCGATGAGCACGTAATGAAAGTGCGCGACCACGAAATAGGAGTCGTGCGCCTGGATGTTCAGGGGCACCGCCGCGAGCATCACTCCCGTGAGCCCACCCATCAGGAAGGTGAGGAAGAAGGCGGTCGTGAACCAGAACGGCGAGTCGAAGCGCGGGCGACTGCCCCACAAGGTGGCAATCCAGCAGAAGAACTGCACGCCCGTGGGAATGGCGATGAGCATGCTCGCGCCCGTAAAGAACGAGGCGCCGAGCTGGGGCAGGCCGGTCGCGAACATGTGGTGGACCCACAGGCCGAATCCCAGGATCGCGGTCGCCACGTTGGCGAGCACCACCGCCGTGTATCCGAACATCGGGCGGCGCGCCGCGAGCACCACGCTCTCGCTCACCATGCCGACCCCGGGCAGGAAGATGATGTAGACCTCGGGATGGCCGAAGAACCAAAACAGATGCTGCCAGAGCAACACGTCGCCGCCTTCCGCTGGATTGAAGAAGTGCGTGCCGACGAGGCGATCAAGAATGAGAGACGTGCTTGCCACCATAACGGCGGGCATGGCGAGGATGACAAGGAACGACGTCACCACCATCGACCAGACGAAAAGCGGAATACGGTCAAGCGACATGCCGGGCGCGCGCTGTTTGAACACCGTGACCAGGATTTCAACGGCTACCGCTAGCGCCGATACTTCTGTGAACGTGATCATCTGCGCCCAGATGTCCGCACGCTTTCCGTCGCCGAATTGCGGTCCTGCCAAGGGAACGTAGGCGAA